>NZ_MNQO01000003.1:0-35268 GCF_001915465.1 Bacteroides sp. 44_46
TTTTGCAAAAAAAATAATTTAGTATATGGCTATAAGAATAGTTGGTGTCGATTTGCCTCAAAACAAGAGAGGTGAAGTTGCGTTGACCTATGTATATGGAATAGGTCGTAGTAGTTCAGCAAAGATTTTGGACAAAGCAGGTGTAGACAAAGACCTGAAAGTAAAAGACTGGACGGATGATCAGGCTGCCAAGATTCGTGAGATCATTGGTGCAGAGTATAAAGTAGAAGGTGATCTTCGCTCTGAAGTTCAATTGAACATCAAGCGTTTAATGGATATCGGTTGCTACCGTGGTGTACGTCACCGTATCGGTCTCCCTGTTAGAGGCCAGAGTACAAAGAATAACGCTCGTACTCGTAAGGGTAGAAAGAAAACCGTTGCTAATAAGAAAAAAGCTACTAAATAATAATTGTTGATATGGCAAAAAAAACAGTTGCAGCAAAAAAGAAGTGAAGGTCAGATTATTTCTTGGTCTTCTGCCGGAAAGATGGGATTTAGAGGTTCTAAGAAGAACACTCCTTATGCAGCACAAATGGCTGCTCAAGACTGTGCTAAGATAGCATACGATCTTGGCTTGAGAAAGGTAAAAGCATATGTGAAGGGTCCAGGTAACGGACGTGAGTCTGCTATTAGAACTATCCACGGTGCAGGTATCGAAGTTACTGAAATCATTGACGTAACTCCGCTTCCACATAATGGTTGTCGTCCTCCGAAAAGACGTAGAGTTTAAGATTTACCTTTAATAAAAATGAAACTTGATATTGTTATTGGATTGTAAATTCTTCTCTACAATCGCGGCTGCAACAAATTAAGTTCATGAATAACAATTAAATATTTAAAAAGAAATGGCTAGATATACTGGACCAAAATCAAGAATAGCCCGTAAATTCGGTGAAGGTATCTTTGGAGCAGATAAAGTATTGTCAAAGAAGAACTACAAGAAAGAGAAAAACTTCTGAATATGGTGTTCAACTTCGTGAGAAACAGAAAGCCAAATACACCTATGGAGTTTTGGAAAAACAATTCCGCAACCTGTTTGAGAAGGCAGCTACCGCTAAAGGTATTACCGGTGAGGTACTTCTTCAATTATTGGAAGGTCGTCTCGACAATGTAGTATTCCGTTTGGGTATTGCTCCGACTCGTGCAGCTGCTCGTCAGTTGGTTAGTCACAAGCATATTACTGTAGATGGTGAAGTGGTAAACGTTCCTTCATATGCAGTAAAACCGGGTCAGGTTATTGGCGTTCGTGAAAGATCTAAATCTTTGGAAGTTATCGCTAACTCATTGGCTGGCTTTAATCACAGCAAGTATCCTTGGTTGGAATGGGATGACAACGCTAAAGTAGGTAAGTTATTGCACATACCTGAAAGAGCGGACATTCCTGAAAACATTAAAGAGCATTTGATTGTAGAATTGTATTCTAAATAATAATTAATTTCATGGCGATATTAGCATTTCAAAAACCTGATAAAGTATTAATGTTGGAAGCGGACTCTAAATTCGGAAAGTTCGAATTTCGTCCGTTGGAGCCCGGTTTCGGTATTACCGTGGGTAATGCACTGCGCCGCATCCTGCTTTCCTCATTGGAAGGTTTTGCCATCACTACTATCAAAATAGAAGGTGTTGAGCATGAATTCTCCAGTGTTCCGGGAGTTAAAGAGGATGTTACTAACATTATCTTGAATCTGAAACAAGTGAGATTCAAGCAAGTAGTTGAAGAATTCGAGAGCGAGAAGGTAAGTATTACAATCGAGAATTCAAGTGAATTTAAAGCAGGTGACATAGGTAAGTATTTGACTGGATTTGAAGTGTTAAATCCTGAATTAGTTATTTGTCATTTAGATTCAATTCAAAATCAACTATGCAGATAGATATTACGATCAACAAAGGTCGTGGTTATGTTCCTGCTGACGAAAACCGCGAATATTGCACCGACGTGAACGTAATTCCTATCGATTCTATTTATACTCCGATACGTAATGTTAAGTATCAGGTAGAAAACTTCCGCGTTGAGCAGAAGACTGACTACGAGAAGCTGGTGTTTGAGATTACTACGGATGGTTCCATTCACCCGAAAGAAGCTCTGAAAGAAGCTGCGAAAATTCTGATTTATCACTTCATGCTCTTCTCTGATGAGAAGATTACGCTGGAAAGCAACGATGTTGACGGCAATGAAGAGTTTGATGAAGAAGTATTGCACATGCGTCAGTTGCTGAAGACCAAGCTTGTTGATATGGATCTCTCGGTTCGTGCCCTCAACTGTTTGAAGGCCGCCGATGTAGAGACTTTGGGCGACTTGGTACAATTCAACAAGACCGATTTGCTGAAGTTCAGAAATTTCGGAAAGAAATCGCTTACCGAGCTTGATGATTTGCTGGAAAGTCTGAATCTGTCGTTTGGAACTGATATTTCTAAATATAAATTAGATAAAGAATAATCATAGAAACGCTATGTTGGCTAATATGGCGTGTTCTTTGATTAAGCACAAAAGAATCACTACGACCGTTGCAAAGGCTAAAGCTTTGAAGAAATTCGTTGAGCCTTTGATTACAAAAGCTAAGGACGATACGACAAACTCTCGTCGTGTAGTATTTAGCAATTTGCAAGACAAGTATGCTGTAACTGAGTTGTTCAAAGAAATCTCTGTGAAGATTGCTGATCGTCCGGGTGGTTACACTCGTATCATCAAAACCGGTAACCGTTTGGGTGATAACGCAGAAATGTGCTTCATTGAACTCGTTGACTACAACGAAAACATGGCTAAGGAGAAGGTTGCTAAGAAAGCTACCCGTACCCGCCGTTCAAAGAAGGCTGCTGCTGAAGCTGCTCCCGCTGCAGAAACTGCACCGGTTGCCGAAGCTCCTGCTGCTGAAGAAGCGAAAGCAGAATAATTCAACTATTCTTTTTATATATAGAAAGCCGTCCCAGCGATTGGGGCGGCTTTTTTGTTTATACTTTTATTTACATGAACAAACATTAAAAGATGTGTGTATAAAGCTAATCAATGAAATAAACTGTTATATTTGCAGATAGTTATGGGCAAATACTTAAAAGTCATAGGTTTTTTGGTGCTTGCGTTGGCTTTGTGGCAGACGTCGGGTGCTGCATTTACTGTCAGTGGTGCGGTAAGTGCGGAAGATTCTGTGAATATCCGGACAGTGACTGCCGCTCATTATCAGGACGAGGCATGTTTTACTTCACCCCAATTGCCCTATCTGCCGGTTGCTGAGCTGGCAAGTAACAACGGACATGTCCAGTCGCTTACCATGTCCCGTATTCAGCGTTCCTATATCACCGAATATATCTTTTCACTGAAAGACTGGGTGGATAAGCTTGCCCAGCGCGAAGCGGTTCTGTCTTTACATAGAGAGAAACTCTATGATGCTACCGCTTACTACCGTTGCCAGCCTGTGTGTGAGTACTACATCTTCACACTGAGGCGAATCCTGATTTAATGTCTTATTGTACTCGGGCTTTTCCTTGTGTACGGGCGCTGAGTGTCCGTACGGGGAGAGATTGTATTCTTTATTTCAATAATTCATTAATTCATAAAACTATTTATATTATGGCAACTCAAACAATCGACGCAACTCTTTTCGCGTCTTCACATCCCGATATCGCAAAACGTACAAGTGTTTCCGGACTCATCATCTCCTTGGTAATGATGGTAGTGGGTATTCTTATCTTTGTATCTATTTTTGAAATGAACGATAAATCCTCTACCATAAGCATGGGGCTGATGGTACTGGGCACGGCATTGATTTTATTGGGAGTATTCCGTTTGTTCTGGAAATCCAAAGAAATCGTGTACTTGCCTACGGGAAGCGTGGCAAAGGAACGCAGCATGTTTTTCGATTTGAAATACATAGGCAAGCTGACCGAGATGATTGAAAACGGTAATCTGGACAGTGAGGCCGGAGTGAAAAGCGAATCAAGCGGTAACGTGCGTATGGATATTATGATTTCGCAGGACAACAAATTTGCTGCGCTGCAACTGTTCCAGTTTGTGCCTTACACCTATACTCCGGTGACTTCCGTACGCTATTTCACGGGTAGCGAGGCGGCGGCGGTTTCGGTTTTCCTGTCTAAATGCAAGGCTGTCTAAATAAGTTCGCGTAAATAAAAAACAATCAATTTAGCTTTTCAGTATAAAGTGGGGATTAGTCGGTGACGGCAATCCCCATTTTTTTCATAAGGAAGCAGGCGTTCATGTTCTGCGCCACGCCCGGGCGGAGACGGTAGGAGAAGGTCAACTCGTTGTCGGTGATATCCGCTTCGAAGCGGCAGTTGCGGATATTCTTCGGGAAAAGGTCGATAAGTGTGCCCAGCAGCAGGTCGTGGGTAGCGATGATACCGTTTGCCTGCAAAGTCATGAACTGCTTGATGAGTGCAAAAGACCCTTTTTGTTTATCCATTGAGTTTGTTCCTTTCAAAATTTCGTCCAGAATGATAAACAGTTCCTCTCCCGATTGCAGTTTGTCGATAATGAGTTTCAGACGCTTCAGTTCGGCAAAAAAGTAGGATTCGTTGTCGGTCAGGGAGTCGCTGGTGCGCAGACTGGTGATAAGGCGGGCGGGATACACTTCCATTTCTTCCGCGCAGACAGGCATACCGGTACAGGCGAGCAGATAATTGATACCTATCGTACGCAGGTAAGTACTTTTTCCTGCCATGTTGGCGCCGGTGATGATGATGAAGAAAGGCCGCTTCTCCATATCGATGTCGTTGCGCACACAGCGGTCACGATGCATCAGAGGATGTCCCAAAGCCTTTGCACGGAGCATGAAATGGGCATTGCCGTCGGTATTCTCCGTATCGGCGTCCTTTGCACCGGAAGGGATGCCGGCTTTGGCGGCAATCATATCAGCCTTGTCGAGCAGGGTAGGATAAGAATAGCCGGGATGATTATAAGCAAAAGTTGCCAACGAGTTAAGAGCGTCCATCTGTCCGAGGGCGTCGAGCCAGTGAGGCAGTTCGCCGGCATATTGCTCTTTCCAGGCTTCGATGCGCATCACCTGTCGCAGTTCCCAGAAGAAGAGACCGTTGAGAATGACGTACATAAACACATTGTTGCGTTGGTCCAGCTCATTCATCAGTTTGCTCAACCGGCTGATGGAGAGAGAGGCTTTCCGCTGTTCGCCGCCGATTTCTTCTTTGATACTTTTCAGCAAACTGCATTGCATGGGGTGGGCTTCCATGAGCTTGAGCAGTCCGGCATACGTGCCGAGAATTTGCAGTTTCTTGCCGTACACGGCTTGCATCCTGGTAATCTTTCCGGTAAAGGCGAATCCGGCGGTGACGAAGAGTGTCCAGATTATTCCCCATATACTTGCCGGCAAATAACCGGCAACGACCGACAGCAAACATACACTATTGATGCCCGTAACGATTATCGGCAGAACGCGCAAGAACCTGTTCCTGCGAAATACGCCGGGACTTGCCGCCCATGCTTTCAACTCGGTTTCGTCGGCCGCCTTGCCTTTATGCAGCAGGCCGAGGACGCGGAAACGCTGGCGGAATTTCAGTGCGGGAGCCAGCTCGCGGACGGCTGCCTGCCGTTCCTGTATCTCTTCTTTCTTTTCGAGATGTCGCCCCAGCCAGTCGGCCAGCAGACGTTTTCCCGGTTCGGTGCAAGTGCGGTTGACGTACTGAAACAACGAATGCGCACCGAATACGTCCAGGTCGTAGGCATACAGATGCGCAGGGTCGGTAAACTCCTCGCCGCTGTCGAAGCAGGATGTGTCATAGTCCAGTGCGGCCAGTTCCTGCCGGTTGACCTCTATCTTTTTCTCCAGATAGTCTTTGCGGTGGAACAGACGGTTATGGTATTTTATCAGCAGGATAAAAGGCAGAAGGGTGACAAGCGCAATCCCTGCCAGTACCGCCCAGCTTTCCGCCCGGAAACAGATAAGCCCTGCCACTCCCGCGATAAACAGCAGCAACCGCAACGTGCCGATGCGGTAAATCTGTCGCTGTACTTTATTCAACTGCTGTTGCGCTTCGTCCGCAATGTGGCGGTAGGTTGATTTTATATTCTCGATGCTTTCCATTTATTTTCATGCTTTATTGGTAGGCAAAGATAAGTAAATATATGGTTTTCCCCCTAAGGATAGATGAAATACCAACCGTTGGTATTCAAAGTACCATGGTTTGGTACGAGGCCTACCAACCGTTGGTACGGAAGCTACCATTGCTTGGTATTCGAACTGCCAACGGTTGGTATTTGTATTTTCCCCCGCAGCGGCGGGATTCTGCAAGGCCGGTGCCGGTATATGGAAATCACTTTGTGGGAGATACAGCGTTTTTTTCTTCTGTATGTTTGCTGAATAACGATAAAAAATGTACCTTTCGCTCAAGAAAGCAAAGTTCCAAAAAGAAAGGATAGCGATATGAAAAGAAGTTGGGTGTTAGGAATATGGGCGTTATTGGCTTTGCCGTGCTCGGCGCAGCAGATAATGTATTCCAACTTGAAAGAATTGGTGGAAGACCGCGGAGATACGGTCACTATATTGAAAGTTGAGAAGCGTTCCAAGAACCAGATTTATTTGATGGGGGGAGCGGATTATCGTATAGAGGCTGAGGATAACTCAGGTTTGTGTCGTTATTTGAAATCCCGTTGTTATGCGGTACGGATAGACACGTCGCTTTATGTCAACTGCAGGAAGATGCGCTATAAACGCTATCGTTTCGGCGGCTGGTATGCGCCTGCAATGTGGGTGAAAGGGAAGATTTATTACTGTGCGCAACCTGTGGGGCAGGTTGCCGCGAGCACTGCCACTCCGCCTGACGCGACGAAGCTGGGCGGTGAAGTGGGGGATGCCATCAATGCCTCGGGGCTGGTATTCGCGCGTGTGTACTATGAATTGAATCCGGAGACGGGACGCTCGGAGTTTGTAGGCAGGAAGAAGATGCTGGAATTGCTGGCGGGCTATCCGGAGCTGAAAGAAGCTTTTGAAAAAGAAACGAGCGAATCGTCCGAGGTCATCGGAAAGTATCTGAGACAACTTGAGTCTGAACCGACTTGTTCCACCGAATAGGCTCAAGCGCTTGTCGGGCTGACCCAAAAAGCGAAAGAAAAATGCCGGACTCTTCGGCGAAGATACGCTGAAGCAGATAAAAGCGCAGAAGAACGGAGATGTCAATATCAGTTTGCGAGTGCGGGGCAGCCGGCATAATCGGGTATTTGAGTGGGCAATGACGCTCTATCATGATTCCAACCAATGTTTCGTGCAGGCAAGTAAAGTTTACATGGCAGGGAATTTCAGTTTCAAGGGGCGTATTCTGCCTTTACCGGAAAATTAATTCTGAATATATAGGCTTATGACGGAAAATATGGATTTGGCGATAAAGCCCGGCGGGATAATATTTCTGTGGACTGTTTCGGCATTGCTCGTATTGCTGCTTGTTGTCGGAATCTTTAGTAACAGAGTACGTCAGTACTTTTATGCCCACCCGAAGGTTGAGTTTTGGGTAGGTGGTACTTATTTTGTCTGCCCATTTCTTTTGCTGGAGCAATACATGGATTGGTGGCGGGCTGCTCTTATCGCCTTGGTACTTTCTCTCGTTTTCGAATTTCTTTTACGGAAAAATAAGCGGAAAGACTAATCTTGTGCGGGACTGTTTCGGATTATGCGATGATGTCGCTAAAATGAGAATCCGTAATCTAAATAAGCTGCGCACTGTTTCTACTTTACTAAATGATAAAATTCCCGGTGTTCTGTTGCGAATATCGGGAATTATTTTTATATTGCGGCAGATACGCGCCCATATCTGTTGACAATTTGTAACTATTCACCTTAATATACTATGGAGATTATTTTAAGCAAAACACTGCCCCCTTATCCCACCTTCGTAGAAGGTATCCGGCGGGCGCCCGACCGCGGTTACACCCTCGACCCCGCGCAAACGGCTACGGCATTGAAGAATGCCCTGCGCTACATCCCTGAAGAACTGCACGAAACGCTTGCTCCGGAATTTATGGAGGAGCTCCGCACGCGCGGACGCATTTACGGTTACCGTTATCGTCCGCAAGGCGACCTCAAGGCGAAGCCCATTGACGAGTACAAAGGGCGCTGCATCGAGGGCAAAGCCTTTCAGGTGATGATAGACAACAACCTCTGTTTCGACATCGCCCTCTATCCCTACGAGCTCGTCACCTATGGCGAAACCGGGCAGGTATGCCAGAACTGGATGCAATACCGCTTGATAAAGCAATATCTCGAAGTCCTTACCGATGACCAGACGCTCGTTATCGAAAGCGGACACCCGCTGGGACTGTTCAAGTCGAAGCCCGAAGCGCCGCGCGTCATCATTACGAATGCGATGATGGTGGGGCTGTACGATAATCAGCGGGACTGGCACACCGCCATGCAGATGGGTGTTGCCAATTACGGTCAGATGACTGCCGGCGGATGGATGTATATCGGCCCGCAGGGTATCGTGCACGGTACTTTCAATACCCTCTTGAATGCCGGACGGCTGAAACTCGGTATCCCCCAGGACGGCGACCTGCGCGGGCGGCTTTTCGTTTCTTCCGGTCTGGGCGGCATGAGCGGCGCCCAACCCAAAGCCGCCGAGATGTCGGGAGCTGCCGCTATCATAGCCGAGGTGGACGCCTCACGTATCGAAACCCGTCATCGGCAGGGCTGGGTGAGGCATGTGACGGATTCGCTGCCGCAGGCTTTCGCATTGGTGAAAGAGGCCATGGAAAACCATGCTCCGATTTCTGTGGCCTATCACGGCAATGTGGTAGACCTTTTGGAATATGCCGTAAAAGAACGGATACATATCGATTTGCTTTCCGACCAGACATCCTGTCATGCGGCGTACGACGGCGGCTACTGCCCCGTGGGACTGACCTTTGAGGAGCGTACCCAGATGTTGCATGAGAATCCGGCGGAGTTCCGCCGTAAAGTGGATGTCACGTTAAAACGTCATTTTCTTGCCATCAAGGAACTCGTGGGCAGGGGCACGTACTTCTTCGATTATGGCAATTCCTTTATGAAAGCCGTCTTCGATGCCGGTGTTCCCGAGATAGCGCGCGACGGCAGTGACAAAAACGGCTTCATCTTCCCCAGCTACGTGGAAGACATTATGGGACCGGAACTTTTTGATTACGGCTACGGGCCGTTCCGCTGGGTTTGCCTCAGTGGCAGGCATGAAGATTTGGTAAAGACAGACCGTGCCGCCATGGAGTGTATCGACCCTACCCGCCGCGGACAGGATTTGGACAATTATAACTGGATACGCGATGCCGAGAAGAACAATCTGGTGGTAGGTACGCAGGCGCGCATCCTCTATCAGGATGCCGAGGGGCGTATGAAAATTGCGCTGCGTTTCAATGAGATGGTGCGCCGTGGTGAGGTAGGCCCTATTATGTTGGGACGTGACCACCACGATGTCAGCGGCACGGACTCTCCTTTCCGCGAGACGTCCAACATAAAAGACGGCAGCAACGTAATGGCAGATATGGCGGTGCAATGCTTTGCCGGTAACTGCGCACGGGGCATGAGCCTGGTGGCGTTGCACAACGGTGGCGGGGTAGGTATCGGCAAAGCCGTCAACGGCGGCTTCGGCATGGTGTGCGACGGTTCCGAGCGGGTGGATGAAATCCTGCGTTCCGCCATGCTTTGGGATGTTATGGGCGGTGTGGCACGCCGTTCGTGGGCACGCAATGCGCATGCCATGGAGACAAGTGAAGAATTTAACCGCACTCATTCGGAAGGTTATCACATCACGATACCTTACGTGGCGGATGAAGAACTGATAAACAAATACATAAATAAATGATGAATTAAGAATGAAGAATGAAGAATTTCCTTGCGGCGCATTTGCATTGCGCAGCCTAATTCTTCATTCTTAATTCATCATTCTTAATTTAAAAGGGTTATGAATAAAATCGTAGAATGTGTCCCCAATTTCAGTGAGGGACGTGATTTGCAGAAGATAGACCGGATAGTGGCTCCGTTTCGCGGCAAACAAGGCGTGAAGTTGCTGGATTACAGTAATGACGAAGACCATAACCGGCTGGTTGTTACCGTGGTGGGTGAACCCGAACCGCTTCGCGACGCCGTGCTCGAGGCCATCGGCGTGGCTGTGCAGCTTATCGACCTGAACAGGCATCAAGGCCAGCATCCCCGTATGGGAGCTGTGGACGTGGTTCCCTTTATTCCTATCAGGAATGTAACCATGGAAGAAGCCGTTGCGCTTTCCAAAGAAGTGGGCGCGGAAGTGGCAAAACGTTATAATCTGCCTGTCTTCCTTTACGAGAAATCCGCATCGGCGCCTCACAGGGAAAATCTGGCGGCCGTCCGTAAAGGAGAATTCGAGGGAATGGCGGAGAAAATAAAGCTTCCCGAATGGCAGCCCGATTTCGGTCCGGCGGAACGCCATCCTACTGCGGGAACGGTAGCCATCGGCGCACGTATGCCGTTGGTGGCGTATAACATCAATCTCAGCACTCCCAGTCTGGAAATTGCGCACGACATCGCCAAGAAGATACGCTTCATCGGCGGCGGCCTGCGCTACTGCAAGGCTATGGGAGTGGAACTGAAAGACCGGGGGATTACCCAGGTGTCCATCAACATGACCGACTATACCCGTACGGCGCTTTATCGTGCTTTTGAGTTGGTACGTATCGAAGCGCGCCGCTACGGCGTCAGCATCGTGGGCAGTGAGATTATCGGCCTTGTGCCTATGGAAGCGCTGATTGATACGGCTTCCTACTACCTCGGACTGGAGAACTTCTCGATGCGGCAAGTGCTGGAAGCCAGAATAATGGAGTAACTTCCCGATTCTTTTTTAAACCTGAAAATATGACGGAGAACCTTATCATCTTCAATGCCCGTGTCGTGACTCCGGTTGGCTTTTCCGCCCGCCGCGGCAGGGAAATGGAAGAACTTTGTATCATGGATAACGCTACGGTGGAAGTCACCGGCGGCGTCATTACCTACGTAGGCCCCAATCGTGGCGAAGAGCGCGACGGCTATTATCAGCGTTACTGGCATTACAATGCCCGCGGCAAGTGTCTTTTGCCGGGTTTTGTCGATTCGCATACGCATTTCGTCTTTGGCGGGGAGCGTGCCGAAGAGTTTTCCTGGCGGTTGAAGGGCGAAAGCTATATGTCCATTATGGAGCGTGGCGGCGGTATTGTCAGTACGGTGAAAGCCACCCGCGAATGCAACTTTATCCAGTTGCGCGGCAAGGCGGAAGGATTTTTGAAACAAATGAGCGCTATGGGAGTGACCACCGTCGAGGGCAAAAGCGGATACGGGCTGGACAAAGAAACCGAGCTGCTGCAGCTCCGTGTGATGCGCAGCCTGAATAATGACGAACACAAGCGGGTGGACATCGTTTCCACTTTTCTCGGTGCGCATGCGGTGCCTCAGGAGTATGGCGGACGTACGGACGATTATGTGGATTTCATTATCCGTGAAGTCATGCCCGCCGTCGTCCATAACGGGCTGGCGGAATTTTGCGATGTCTTTTGCGAGCAAGGCGTGTTCTCCATCGAGCAGTCCCGCCGCTTGCTGACCGCTGCCCGTGAAATGGGGCTGGCCTTGAAACTCCATGCCGACGAAATCGTGCCGTTGGGCGGTGCGGGGCTGGCTGTGGAACTCTCCGCTGTCTCCGCCGACCACTTGCTGCACGCTTCCGATGCCGATATCCGTGCCATGGCAGACAAAGGCACGGTTGCCACATTGCTGCCTCTTACCGCCTTTGCCTTGAAAGAACCGTATGCCCGCGGACGTGAAATGATTGATGCGGGGTGCGCCGTTGCGCTTGCCACCGACCTTAATCCCGGCAGTTGTTTCTCCGGTTCCATTCCGCTGACCTTTGCGCTGGCGTGCATCTATATGAAGATGAGTATCGAGGAAGCCATTACCGCCCTCACGCTGAATGGCGCTGCCGCCTTGAACCGCGCCGACAGCATCGGCAGTATCGAGGTGGGGAAGAAAGGGGATTTTGTAGTGCTGAATACGGACAATTACCATTTTCTGCCCTACTACGTGGGGATGAACTGTGTGCACACCACGGTGAAGGAAGGCGTGCTCTATCCCGTACTCTGAAACAAAGAACTTATGCTTTATACTGAATTACTTTATACTTAATTTACACTTAAATACCATGTTAGTCGATTTAACACTCAAAGAGTTTTTGAATAAAGTGGCGGGCAGCGATCCCGTCCCCGGTGGCGGCAGTATCGCCGCCTTGAACGGAGCTATTGCCTCGGCTTTGGCGGCAATGGTTGCCAACCTTACTATCGGCAAGAAAGGCTATGAGGAGCATGAAGAACTGATGCAACACATCGCCGGCGTGGCTTTGCAAGAGCAAAATACCTTTATCGAGGATATTGACCGCGATTCCGAAGCCTACGACAGCGTGTTTGCCTGCTTCAAGATGCCGAAAGCCACCGATGAAGAAAAGGCCGCCCGCAGCGCTGCCATTCAGGAAGCTACCAAGTTTGCCGCGCTTGTGCCCATGCAGGTGGCCCGCAATGCCTACGAACTGATGACCGTCATCATGGATGTAGCCCGCTTGGGAAACCGCAATGCCGTAACCGATGCCTGTGTGGCGATGATGTCCGCCCGTTCCGCCGTATTGGGAGCGCTGATGAATGTGCGCATCAACCTCGGTTCGCTGAAAGATAAGGAGTTTGCGGCCAAGCTGCAAACCGAAGCCGCCGAACTGGAGCGCCTTGCCTGCGCCAAAGAAAAAGAATTGTTGGACGAAATCAATGAGGAACTCAAAGTATGAAGAATGTCTACCATGTCGGTTCGGGCGAACTGACTTTCGACCTTATCGAACGCATCATCAACGAGAACCTGAAACTCGAGTTGGCTCCCGAGGCCAAAGAGCGCATACAGAAATGCCGCGACTACCTGGATAAGAAAACGGCCGAGTCCGCAGAACCTCTGTACGGCATAACCACCGGGTTCGGCTCCTTGTGCAGCAAAAACATCTCACAGGATGAGCTGGGCACTTTGCAGGAAAACCTCATCAAAAGCCATGCTTGCAGCGTGGGTGAAGAAATCCGTCCGGTCATCATCAAACTGATGATGTTGCTCAAGGCGCATGCACTGTCTTTGGGGCATAGCGGTGTGCAGGTCATTACCGTGCAGCGCATCCTCGACTTTTTCAATAACGACGTGATGCCTATCGTCTATGACCGCGGCTCGCTCGGAGCTTCGGGCGACCTTGCGCCGCTTGCCAATCTTTTCCTGCCCCTTATCGGTGTGGGCGATGTGTACTACAAAGGCCGGAAGCGCGAAGCGATCAGCGTACTCGATGAATTCGGCTGGGAACCCGTCAAGCTGATGAGCAAAGAGGGACTTGCCCTGTTGAACGGTACGCAATTCATGAGCGCCAACGGTGTCTTTGCCATTCTTAAAGCCTTCCGCCTCTCCAAGAAAGCCGACTTAATAGCCGCTCTTTCGTTGGAAGCCTTTGACGGCCGTATCGACCCTTTCATGGATTGCATCCAGCAAATTCGTCCCCATAAAGGACAAATCGAGACGGGAGAGAACTTCCGCAAACTCTTGGAAGGCAGCGAACTCATAGCCCGTCCCGGCAAGCATGTGCAAGACCCGTATTCTTTCCGTTGCATTCCTCAGGTGCATGGGGCGACAAAAGATGCCATCCGCTATGTCTCCTCAGTCTTGTTAACGGAAATTAATTCCGTAACGGACAACCCCACCATCTTCCCCGACGAAGACCGTATCATTTCGGGTGGAAACTTCCACGGCCAGCCGTTGGCTATTTCGTATGATTTTTTGGGCATCGCCCTTGCCGAGTTGGGGAATATTTCCGAACGCCGTATCGCTCAGCTTATCATGGGACTGCGCGGACTGCCGGAATTCCTGGTTGCCAACCCCGGTTTGAACTCGGGATTTATGATTCCCCAATATGCCGCCGCTTCTATGGTAAGTCAGAACAAAATGTACTGTTATGCCGCCAGCAGCGATTCCATCGTCTCCAGCAACGGACAAGAAGACCATGTAAGCATGGGTGCCAATGCCGCCACGAAGCTCTATCGCATCATGGACAACCTGGAGCACATCCTTTCCATCGAACTGATGAATGCCGCGCAGGGCATCGACTTCCGCCGTCCGCAAAAAACTTCACCCGTTTTGGAACGTTTCCTGCACGAATACCGCAAGGAAGTTCCTTTCGTGAAAGACGACATTGTAATGTATAAAGAAATTCATAAAACTGTGGCGTTCCTCAGTCGGACTAAGTTCGATTATTAGGAATCTTCCCAATAAATCTGCCATAACCCTAATTTTTATTAATCGTTTAACAAAAGAAAGAAAACTTAATTGGTGAATTGAGTTTTCTTTCTATATTTGCTTCGTTTTATTCCGAAAATGAATAAAAAGAGTTTTTGAACTTTAAAAGGAAGAGAAATGAGCGAATATACCAAGCACCTTACTCCCCGCCCTGAATTGAGGGAACGGATTATTGAGACTGCGGTGGAAGCTTTTTCTGCGCACGGTATTAAAAGTATTACAATGGATGATATTGCGACTTCATTGGGTATTTCCAAACGTACCCTTTATGAAGTTTTTTCTGACAAGGAAACCTTGTTGGAGGAGTGCATTCTGAAAGGTCAGAAAGAAGGGGATGAGTTTCTGAGAAATGTGCTTGCCACATCCGAAAACGTATTGGAAGTACTGCTGAAATGCTACCAACGCAGTATCGAGCAGTTCCATGCCACCAACAAGAAGTTTTTTGAGGACATCAAGAAGTACCCCAAAGCTTATGAGCTGATGACGAACCGACACAACCAGGACTCGGAAGAGACGGTAAATTTCTTTAAAGAAGGCGTGAAGCAAGGCATCTTCCGCGATGATGTGAATTTTGCCATCATCAACCTGTTGGTAAGGGAGCAGATTGATGTGTTGATGAATACGGACATTTGCAAAGAATATTCTTTCCTTGAAGTTTACGAATCCATCATGTTCACTTTCCTGCGGGGAATCTCTACGGAGAAAGGCGCGCATGAGTTGGAGGTGTTTATCCGGGAATACCGAAAAAAGACAATCACCGGAAATAACGAGACAGAGAACGATTAGAAAACGATTAATTGCTTTATGAAGATGCAGAGATTTTTTGAGGGTAAGAAATGGATGTTGGCTGTTGCCATACTATTGGCGGGCGGCTATACACGAGCACAAGGGACGCAAGATACCTTGACCCTGAACCTTGACAAAGCCTTGGAGATTGCTTTGAGCGACAATCCCACCATTAAAGTGGCGGAAGAGGAGATTGCTCTCAAGAAAGTAAGCCATAAAGAGGCTTGGCAAAACTTATTGCCGGAAGCAAGTATTTCGGGCACGATGAGCCATACCATTACGGCGCCGCAGTTCAGTATCGGCGACCAGACCGTGAAGATGGGTAAGGATAAGGCGAATACCGCTACCGGGACGTTGAATATCAGTCTGCCTTTGTTTGCTCCGGCTGTGTATCGGGCCATGTCGATGACAAAGACGGATATAGAACTGGCTGTGGAGAAGTCGCGGGCTTCCAAGCAAGACCTGGTGAATCAGGTGACCAAGGCCTATTACCAGTTGATGCTGACCCAGGACTCATACGATGTGTTGCAGAAAAGCTATAAACTGGCGGAAGACAATTATAACATCGTCAATGCCAAGTATCGGCAGGGTACTGTCAGCGAATTCGATAAGATTACCGCCGAGGTGCAGATGCGCAGCGTGAAACCGAGTGTCATCTCTGCCGGGAATGCCGTGACGCTTTCCAAACTGCAGCTTAAAGTGCTGATGGGCATTACCGCCGATGTGGATATTAAGATTGACGATAGTCTGGCGGCCTATGAGGGAGTGGTGTTTGCCAACCAGCTGGACAATACGGTTCACGAGGGTTTGGTGAACAATACTACCATGAAGCAGTTGGAGTTGAATCGCCTGATGCTTCAGAAGAACATCAAGTCGCTGCGCACCAACTTCATGCCGACGTTGGGTCTGGGCTATTCGTATCAATATCAGTCCATGAATAACGACAGTTGGAATGTCTTTAATTATAACTATGGAAGCAGTTCTTCTCTGGTATTCAGCCTGAGCATTCCTTTATATAAGGCAAGTAACTTCACGAAGCTGAAGTCCAATCGCATTCAGATGCGCCAGTTAGACCAGAACCGTCTGGACACGGAACGTAAGCTGAATATGCAGATTACGAGCTATCAGGATAATATGTCGGCCAGTTCCGAGCAGGTATCCAGCAACAAAGAAAATGTGATGCAGGCCGAAAAGGCGGTGCAGATTGCCGGTAAACGCTACGAGGTAGGTAAGGGAACCGTGCTCGAGCTGAATACCTCGCAAGTGCAGCTCACCGAAGCGGAACTTACTTACAACCAATCCATATACGATTATCTGGTGGCTAAGGCCGACCTCGACCAGGTGTTGGGAAGAGACTACATCATCAAAAATCAGAAATAAAATAAGAACAACGATATGAAAAAAAGTTTTCAATTGATTGCCCTGCTTGCAGTAGCACTGTTGGGCGCTTGCAGCGGCGGAAAGGACAAAGCTGTTGCTGAACAGGTGGATGAAAAGCCGAGAGTGAAGCTGGCGGATGTAAAAGCGCGTCCGGTAGAGCAGATTCATGAGTACACAGCTACCGTAGAAGCAGAGGTAAAGAACAATATAGCCCCTTCCTCCCCGGTGCGTATCGACAGAATATTGGTGGAAGTGGGCGACCGCGTATCCAAAGGCCAGAAGCTGGTCAGCATGGATGAGGCGAACCTGAAACAAACCAAGTTCCAGCTGGACAACCAGGAGATTGAGTTCAAACGTATGGACGAGCTGTACAAAGTAGGCGGCGCGTCCAAGTCGGAATGGGATGCGGCCAAAATGGCTTTGGATATCAAGGAAACGGCGTACCGCAACCTGCTGGAAAATACTTCGCTGCTCAGCCCGATAAACGGTGTCGTAACAGCCCGCAACTATGACAGCGGCGACATGTACAGCGGCGGCGAACCGGTATTGGTGGTGGAACAGATTACTCCGGTGAAGTTGCTCATCAACGTGTCCGAAACCTACTTCACCCAAGTCAGGAAAGGCGCTCCGGTAGCGGTGAAGCTGGATGTCTACGGTGACGAACCCTTTGAAGGCTATATCAGTCTGGTTTATCCTACGGTAGACCCGAACACCCGTACTTTCCCCGTAGAGATTAAACTCGCCAATAAAGACCGGCGCGTACGTCCGGGAATGTTTGCCCGCGCCACGCTTAATTTCGGTACCAAAGACAATGTAGTTGTACCCGATTTGGCTATCGTGAAGCAATCCGGCTCCGGCGACCGCTATGTATATGTGTACAAAGACGGTAAGGTTACTTACAACAAGGTGGAACTCGGCCGCCGCATGGGTGCTGAATACGAGCTGGTTTCCGGCGTGCCCGATAATTCACGGGTAGTTATAGCCGGGCAGACCAAGCTGGTCAACGGTATGGAAGTAGAGGTGGAAAAATAATTCTTCATTCATCATTCTTAATTCTTAATTAAAAAGAGTATGAGTTTATACGAAGGTGCGGTTAAGAAACCGATTATGACTTCGCTCTGCTTCCTGGCAGTGGTGATATTTGGTCTGTTTTCTTTGTCAAAGTTGCCTATCGACTTGTATCCGGACATTGATACGAACACGATTATGGTAATGACGGCCTATCCGGGAGCGAGTGCTTCGGATATTGAGAACAACGTGACCCGTCCGTTGGAAAATGTTTTGAACTCTGTCAGCGATTTGAAGCACATCACTTCCCGTTCTTCGGAGAATATGTCGTTGATTACGCTGGAGTTTGAGTTCGGCAATGATATCGACGTGCTGACAAACGATGTGCGCGACAAGCTGGATATGGTAAGTTCCGAACTTCCCGATGATGCGGAAAATCCCATCATCTTCAAGTTCAGCACGGATATGATTCCTATCGTGCTGCTGTCCGTACAGGCCAACGAGAGCCAGTCGGCGCTTTATAAGATTCTGGACGACCGTGTGGTAAATCCTTTGGCGCGTATTCCCGGTGTGGGTACGGTGTCCATCAGTGGTGCGCCGCAACGTGAAATCCAGGTGTATTGCGACCCTTACAAGCTGGAAGCGTACAATCTGAGCATCGAAACCATCAGTTCCATAATCGGGGCGGAGAACAAGAACATACCGGGCGGTAACTTCGACATCGGTAACGAAACCTATTCGTTGCGTGTGGAAGGTGAGTTCGACGACTCCCGTCAGTTGGCGGATGTGGTTGTAGGCACATACAATGGCGCTACGGTCTATCTGCGCGATGTTGCTCGGATTGTGGATACCGTGGAAGAGCGTGCGCAGGAAACCTACAACAACGGTGTGCAGGGCGCTATGATTGTCGTTCAGAAGCAGTCGGGCGCCAATTCCGTGGAAATCTCTAAGAAAGTGCAGGACGCGCTGCCCCGCTTGCAGAAGAACTTGCCGAGCGACGTGAAGCTGGGCGTCATAGTCGATACGTCCGAGAACATCCTGAATACAATCGACAGTTTGACGGAAACGGTACTGTATGCCTTGCTGTTCGTTGTCATCGTGGTGTTCCTGTTCTTGGGACGCTGGCGTGCCACGCTGATTATCTGTATTACGATTCCGCTCTCTCTGATTGCTTCGTTCATATACCTTGCCATTTCGGGGAATACGATTAATATCATTTCGCTTTCGTCACTCTCCATAGCCATCGGTATGGTGGTGGACGATGCCATTGTGGTGTTGGAGAACGTCACGACACACATCGAGCGCGGTTCCGATCCCAAGCAGGCGTCCGTTCACGGAACGAACGAGGTGGCGATTTCCGTAATCGCTTCTACGCTGACGATGATTGCCGTGTTCTTCCCGCTGACGATGGTTACCGGTATGTCCGGCGTGCTGTTCAAGCAGTTGGGCTGGATGATGTGCGCCATTATGTTCGTCTCCACCGTTGCGGCCCTAACGCTTACGCCGATGCTCTGTTCGCAGTTGCTGCGTTTGCAGCGTAAGCAGTCCAAGGTGTTCCGGATATTCTTCGGACCGATAGAGCGTACGCTGGACGGCTTGGACAACTGGTACGCACGTATGCTGAACTGGGCGGTGCGTCACCGTATGTCGGTGCTTCTCGGTTGCGTGGTATTCTTCATCTTGAGTTTGTTCTGCGCAAAGTCCATCGGTACCGAGTTCTTCCCGGCGCAGGACAACGCGCGTATTGCCGTACAGCTGGAGTTGCCCATCGGTACCCGTAAAGAGGTGGCGCAGGAAGTTTCGGAGAAGCTGACTAACCAATGGCTGCAAAAGTATAAAGGCGTCATGAAGATATGTAACTATACCGTGGGACAGGCCGACTCGGATAATACCTGGGCTTCCATGCAGGACAACGGTTCGCATATCATCTCCTTTAATATCAGCTTGGTAGACCCGGGCGACCGTGACGTGACGCTGGAAGCCGTCTGCGACGAGATGCGCGAGGACCTGAAGGCTTATCCTGAGTTCAGCAAGGCGCAGGTAATCCTCGGCGGCAGCAATACGGGTATGTCCGCTCAGGCATCCGCCGACTTCGAGGTCTACGGTTACAGCATGGAGGAGACCGATAGTGTTGCCGCCCGTCTGAAACGTGAGCTGCTGAATGTGAAAGGCGTGTCCGAAGTCAACATCAGCCGTAGCGATTACCAGCCCGAATACCAGGTTGACTTCGACCGCGAGAAGCTGGCGCTTCACGGACTGAACCTGTCTACCGCCGCTACCTACCTGCGCAACCGTATCAATGGCGCGACAGCTTCCAAATATCGTGAGGACGGTGACGAATACGACATCAAAGTGCGTTATGCCCCCGAATTCCGTACCAGCCTCGAGAGTATTGAAAACATTCTGGTGTACAATGCCAAGGGTGAAGGCATCCGCATCAAAGACCTCGGAACGGTCGTGGAACGCTTTGCTCCGCCTACCATCGAGCGTAAAGACCGCGAGCGTATCGTGACGGTATCCGCCGTTATTTCCGGCGCTCCGCTGGGCGACGTGGTGGCTGCGGGTAATACCATCATAGATAAGATAGAGAAACCGTCCGACATCACCATTCAGATATCGGGTTCTTACGAAGACCAGCAGGATTCGTTCCGCGATTTGGGAACATTGGGCGTGTTGATAATCATTCTTGTGTTCATCGTAATGGCCGCCCAGTTCGAGTCGCTGACCTATCCGTTCATCCTTATCCTCTCGGTTCCGTTCGCCATGAGCGGTGTGCTGATGGCGCTGTTCATCACCAATACCACGCTGAGTGTGATGAGCTTGCTGGGTAGCATCATGTTGATAGGTATTGTGGTGAAGAACGGTATTGTGCTCATCGACTACACGATTCTCTGCCGTGAGCGCGGACAGTCGGTGCTGAATGCGGTGGTTACGGCGGGCAAGAGCCGTCTCCGTCCGGTGTTGATGACGACCATGACTACCATTCTCGGTATGATTCCGATGGCTGTCAGTACCGGTCAGGGTTCTGAGATGTGGAGTCCGATGGCGATTGCCGTAATCGGCGGTCTGACGATTTCTACCATCCTGACGTTGATTTATGTTCCCACCATGTACTGTATCTTCGGTGGTGTCGGCATCAAACGTCAGCGTCGCAAGATGCAGAAGCAGCTGAACGCTTACTTTGAAGAACAGAAACAGACTAATAATTAACAGCAGACATTTAACAGTTGAATAATGAAATCAGTATTAATCACATTCGATCAAGCATATTACGAGCGCATTATCGCTACGCTCGACAGGCTGAATTGCCGGGGCTTCACTTATTGGGAGCAGGTTCGCGGACGCGGTTCCAAAACCGGAGATCCTCATTACGGCAGCCATGCCTGGCCTTCCATGTGTTCCGCCATTCTTACAATGGTGGAAGACGGAAAGGTGGACTCCCTGCTGGAAGTCCTTCACAACATGGATAAGCAAACCGAGCAATTGGGGCTTCGGGCATTTGTTTGGAACATAGAGAAGACCATCTGAGGTTTTCCGTGGCATGAACGGCAGTTATCCTCATGGGAAAAAGATATTTCCCGTGAGGATAATTCTTTTTTGCGGGAAGATATTTATTTTCATCCGATTCTCTATCTTTGCGCCCGGATTGGTTATGGAAAAGAGCGTTTTGAAACATACAGGTTGGTTGATGCTTATTGTGGTGGCCTTACTTTTGCTGATGAGCCTGTTGCCGGGAGCCACGATAGGGCGTTATGTGTTGAGGCGGGTAGACATACTTGGCGATGTGCGTCCCGTGCCGGAAGTCGTGAGCGAGCCCGACAGTCTGCTGCCGCCACCCCCGACAGTGAAGCCGGCCTTTGTAGACACCTGTCGAGGCGGCATGACCTGCATTGAAGATTACAGTGACTCCACCCTGCGCGGCATGACACCTTTTTATCGTGCGTTGGACGAGTTGGCGACCCATCCCCGCCTGGTACGCGTCGCCTACTTCGGAGATTCTTTCATCGAGGCGGATATCCTTACGGCCGACCTGCGCGCCATGTTGCAGGAACGTTATGGCGGATGCGGGGTAGGCTTCGTCACGATTACTTCCATGACCAGCGGCTACCGTCCCACGGTGCGGCATAACTTCAGCGGCTGGCAGAGCCATTCCGTCATGGATTCCGTATTCTTCGACCGTAGTAAACAGGGCATTTCGGGACACTATTTCATTCCGTATCCCGGCGCCTACGTGGAACTTCGCGGACAGAAGAACTACGCATCCCGGCTCGATACCTGCGAACACGCTTCCATCTTCTTTTATAATAAAGGCGAAGTCACCCTCTCGGCGTCCGTCAACAAGGGAGAGCCGCAGACCGAAACATTCCCGCCCACGGGCGAACTCCGTGAAATGGATGTGACGGGACACATCGGTTCTGTACGCTGGAAAGTGGAAAGCGCTGATTCCACCTTATTCTACGGACTGGCCATGGACGGCACGCAAGGAATTATTGTGGATAACTTCTCGCTCCGCGGCAGCTCCGGCCTGTCTTTGCGCTCCGTACCCGTATGGATGATGCGCGAATTCAACGAGCAGCGTCCTTATGATTTGATAATCCTTCAGTACGGACTGAATGTCGCAACGGAACGCGGACGGAACTACGACCGCTACCGCGACGGCATGGCAACCACCATTGCCCACCTGAAGAACGCTTTTCCGCAAGCGGGTATCCTCATCGTCAGCGTGGGCGACCGCGAGTATAAAACCGAAGAAGGCGACCTGCGCACCATGCCCGGTATCAAGAACTTGGTCCGTTACCAGCAGAACCTGGCCGCAGACAGCGGAGTGGCCTTCTGGAATATGTTCGAGGCGATGGGCGGCGAGGGCAGTATGGCGGATATGGTACATGCCAAGCCCTCTTTGGCCAATTACGATTATACGCATATCAACTTCCGTGGCGGCAGGCATCTGGCCGGATTGCTTTATGAGGCGTTGATTTACGGTAAAGAACAATACGACAGGAGGCGTGCCTATGAAGCGGAACCATAAAAGGTATTTACGATCGGGCGACTTACGATTTGCTGTTTGCTGCGTGGTGTTGACTTTGCTTTTTTTGCCGCTGCGGCGAGCCTGTGCCCAAGATGCGCTTCCGGGTTGTCCCCGGCTTCAGGAAACGGCGTTTGATTGCGACACGCTTATGGTCTGCGGACAGCGTACGGATATCCTGCCCGTTCCTCTCATCGCCCTGCCCGCAGCCTTTCGGCAACTAGGCGGGAACGAGCTGATAGACAGTGTCGGCATTCTGAAACCCTTTTGGGAGAAGCTGCGCATGCTCCGTCTGGGCATCGCTACCGATACGATACGTATTGTACATATGGGCGACAGCCATATCCGCGGCCATATCTTTCCCGAAACCACGGGCGGGCGGCTTCAGCAAACATTCGGCGCATTGTCTTATACGGACGTAGGAATAAACGGTGCCTTTTGCGTAACCTTTACCCGTCCGGAGCGTGTGGCGGATATCGCCGCGCTGCGTCCCGACCTCGTCATTCTCTCCTTTGGAACGAACGAGAGCCACAACCGGCGATACAACTCCATGCTGCACTACCGGCAGATGGACGAACTGGTGCGCATGCTTCGCGACAGGCTGCCCGGCATCCCGATGCTGATGACTACCCCGCCCGGTTCGTACGAGAGTTTCCGTCAGCGACGTCGCAGGCGTACTTATAAGATTAATCCCCGCACCTCTGTTGCCGTGCAGACCATCCGCCGCTTTGCCGATGCCAACGGACTGGCCGTGTGGGATATGTACGAGGCTTTCGGCGGTGTCCGCAGGGCCTGCCTCAATTGGCGGGAAGCGGGACTGATGCGTCCCGACCATGTGCATTATCTCCCGGAAGGGTATGTATTGCAGGGCGAAATGTTCTATCGCGCCTTGCTGAAAGCGTATAATGACTATTGTAGTCAGTGAATGTATTTTAACTCATTAAGCCGTAAACCGACCGATGTGGAATATTAGCGAACTTCCGAACAAACTGAATATAGACCTTACCCGCCTGCACGACTTGCTCGTGTACGACCCGCACGCGCCGATGATATTCAGCAGCGGCATTTTCCTGTGGCTGTTTGCCGCCTTTATCGTGTTCTACCTGCTTTTGCAGCGTCGTACCACCGCCCGCCTGATGTTCGTAACCCTGTTTTCTTACTACTTCTATTATAAAAGCAGCGGTACGTATTTCTTTCTGCTCGCCATCGTTACGGTGAGCGACTTCCTCATAGCCCGCCTTATGGCGCATGCCACTGCGCGTTGGCTGCGTAAAACATGGGTTTTCCTTAGTCTGACAATCAACCTGGGATTGCTGTGCTACTTTAAATATACGAATTTCCTGGGCGACTTCTTTGCTTCGCTGACGGGCGGCACGTTTACCGCCATGGACATATTCCTTCCCGTGGGCATATCATTCTTCACTTTCCAGTCGCTGAGTTACACGATTGATGTGTATCGCAAGGAGATAACGCCCCTAACCAATCTGCTGGACTATGCGTTCTACGTATCTTTCTTCCCGCAGTTGGTGGCAGGGCCTATCGTGCGCGCACGCGACTTTATCCCGCAAATCCGCCGTCCGCTGTTCGTCTCCGGAGAGATGTTCGGCAGGGGCGTCTTCTTGATTGTAAGCGGACTGTTCAAGAAAGCGGTTATCTCGGACTATATCAGCATCAACTTTGTGGAGCGCATCTTCGATAATCCGACTTTGTATTCGGGCGTGGAAAACCTTATGGGCGTTTACGGCTATGCGCTCCAAATCTATTGCGATTTCTCCGGGTACAGCGATATGGCTATCGGCATTGCCTTGCTGCTGGGCTTCCACTTCAATATGAACTTCGATTCGCCTTATAAGTCGGCATCCATTACGGAGTTTTGGCGTCGTTGGCATATTTCGCTTTCCAGTTGGCTGCGCGATTATCTCTATATCTCTCTGGGCGGCAACCGTAAAGGTAAGATACGCCAGTACGCCAACCTTATTATCACCATGTTCCTGGGCGGTTTGTGGCATGGGGCTTCCTGGAATTTCGTCTTTTGGGGCATGTTGCATGGTGTTGCTCTGGCAGCCCATAAGTTCTGGATGGGCATTACCGGCAGGAAGAAAGGCGAACGCAGTCATGGTATCCGCCGTTTCTTCGGCATCGTTATCACGTTCCACTTCGTTTGCTTCTGTTGGATATTCTTCCGCAATGCCGATTTCTCCACTTCGCTGGATATGCTGAGGCAGATATTCACTACTTTCCGTCCCGGACTTTTCCCGCAGCTGGTGGAGGGGTATTGGGAAGTGTTTGCATTGATGGGGCTCGGTTTCTTCCTGCATTTCGTTCCGGACAGTTGGGAGCATGCTTGCAGCAAGGCGGTGGTTCGTCTGCCGTTGGTAGGGAAGGCGTTGTTGCTGGTTGCCATGGTCTATCTGGTTATTCAGATGAAGAGTTCGGAGATACAACCATTCATTTACTTCCAGTTCTGAGAAGTGCAGAAACTAAAACCCGCTTACTTGAGTAACTGTTTTGATTCTTTTTGTCAGGTTTTCTCAGAAGTCTGATTTGAAAATTCATCTGATAGGGAACTCATCTGATAGGGTAACTCATCAGATTGGTTAATTAAGCAGATTTGATGATTCATCCGACCTGACAAAACCTAAGCCTGAAAGGCTTTTATCATATAGCCCGGGGTAACACCCCGGGTATGTGAATACCATTAATATTGCGCCCTGTAAGGGCAAAAGGCTAATATTCAATGATTCTGCCCTTACAGGGCGCAGAATACCGAGAACATTTATACCCGGGGTGTTACCCCGGGCTATATGATAAAAGGCTTTCAGCCTTAGGTTACTTCATTATTAACTTCCGATTCTCATTATTGAGAAACTGTTTGGATGCTTTTCTCTTATTCCACTACGATTTCATCAATGAACAGGAACGGTATTTTTCCTTCTCCCGGATGTCCTTTGGGTAGGGCGGGCGTACGCTTAATCAGTACCTTGACATAGCGTGCTTTTACGGGTTCAAAGGTAATCCCGTAGCTCTCCACCGCTTTCTTGCGGCTGTCCGTTTCGGCCGGGAAGTCTTTGCTTGCCACTTCACGGAAACTCTTATTATCGTCCGATACTGATACCGTCAATCCCGTACATCCTGCAATCCAGGCGCTCATATCTACTACGGCATGGGTAGCGACACGTTTTATTTCCGGTAATCCGGCAGTGTTCCCGGCAGTTGCATTTCCGGTCGGTGAGCCGAGGTCGATGACGGCCGTCACATCTCCGTCTATAAAGCCGAGCCAGTCGCCCGTGGCATAGTTGTCGTTGCCGCTCATGCCGTCTACCAGAGTGGCGGCGCCCTTAAAGGCATATTTCGGAGCGGGCTGCGTGCCTGTTAACTCAATCGGCCGGAAAGTGGCTTTATTGAAATCGATGCTTCTTGCTATCACCTTGCTTCTCCCTTCGGGACGGATGGCGACGGCACGCAGGTCGGCGGATTGCCGGATCGCTATTCCGGTTCCGTTGTACCGCTGCGAGGCTGTGGTGGGTTCGGTTCCGTCCAAAGTATAGTAGACGGGGGCATTGTCGATGGTGCGCAATGTGGCCACCACGGCTCCGTTACCCTCTTCGGTTTCCTCTTGGGTCGTGGTGAATTCGGCCTGGATGTCGAATATATGCTTGGCGTAGTTCATACCGTCCCGTTGATATAGCTCCATGAGGCGAGGCAGGCGTCTGGTGAAGTCGGCGTAATCTTTCTTTTCGGGCTGCGTCCACTGCACTTCGGCAAGGGCGGCCATACGCGGCAGTACCATATACTCTACATGCTCCGTTGTGGCGATGTATTCCGTCCACAGGTTGGCCTGTGCGCCGAGGATACGCTTGGCCTGTTCGTCGGTGAGCGAGGCGGTAGGGTCGAGGCTGTACACTTTCTCCACCGGTACGTAACCTCCTATGCCGAGGGGTTCGTCTTTGGTATCGGCGGTTTGGAAATAGTCGAAGTAGCAATATACGTTGGGCGTCATAATCACGTCGTGTCCCAACCGGGCGGCTTTGATGCCGCCGGATGTGCCGCGCCAGGACATAACGGTGGCGTTCGGCGCCACGTCGCCTTCCAAAATCTCATCCCAGCCGATAATCTGCCGTCCTTTGCTGTTGAGGAACTTTTCGATACGTGTCATGCAGTAGCTTTGCAGGCGGTCTTCGGCCGTATGCCGTTTGTCCGCTTTCAAGCCTTCCGCTTGGATGCGCGCCTGACATTTGGGACACTTCGCCCAGCGGGAACGGGGAGCTTCGTCTCCGCCGATATGTACAAACCTGGAAGGGAATATTTCGGTGATTTCCGCCATTACGTCTTCGAGGAACTGCATGGTCTTTTCGTTGCCGATGCATAATACATCCTCAAAGATGCCCCAGTCGGGAGATACTTCGTACGGTCCGCCCGTACATCCCATATCGGGGTAGGCGGCTAAGGCGGCAAGCATGTGTCCGGGCAGGTCTACTTCGGGAATCACGGTGATGTAACGCTCTTGCGCGTACTTCACAATCTCTTTGGCCTGTTCCTGCGTATAGAAGCCGCCGTACGGGGTGTTGTCGTATTCCCCGCTTCTTGCTTTGCCGATGACGGTGCGGTTGCGCATGGAGCCGATTTCCGTCAGCTTCGGATATTTCTTTATTTCGATTCGCCAGCCTTGGTCGTCCGTCAGGTGCCAGTGGAAGGTATTCATGTTGTGCAGCGCCAGCAGGTCGATATACTCTTTTACGAATTCGAGAGGGAAGAAGTGCCGGCATACGTCGAGATGCATGCCGCGGTATGCAAAGCGGGGTTCGTCTTTGATGTTGCCTGCCGGTATCGAGATATCGGCTCCCTGCGCTGTGGCGGGGATGGATTTCCGTAATGTCTGGCAGCCGTAGAATACGCCGTTCTCTGTCCGGCCGTTGATTCGGATGCCTTCGGAAGTTGTTGTCAGCGTGTAGCCTTCTTTGTCGGCAATGTCCGCGTCGAGGCCTAAGCCGATCGCGTTCTTCACCATTTCGCCCTCTTTCAAGGCTTTTACCCGGGGCGCATATCCGGTGGATTGACGGATGTATCCGGACAGAAATTCCGCATTGCGTTTCAGCAAGGCATTGCCTTCGGGGTAGGTGATGGAAACGCTTTTGCTTAATAGGAACGGCTTTTCCTGTGTCAGACTGACCTCTTGGGGGAGAGGAATTACTTGGTAATCGGCTTCTTTCTCCGCCCGGCACGAAGTGCATGCCAGGGCTACGACGCCTGCAAGGAGTACGTGGTTAAGTTTTGTCATCATAGATTTGATTGGTTTTTAATAAGTTTCCCACAAATATATGGAAAAAACACTTATGGACGGAACTCAGCCACGCTTTTCTTCATCATGCCTTTTTGGCCCGGAACGCCTTGGGCGACATGCCTGTATGTTTCTTGAAGAATCGCCCGAAGAATGACTGGTCGGGGAAACGATATTTTTCGGCTATCTCTTTCAGCGACAGTCCGGTGGACTGCAAAGCCACTTTGAGTTCCAGTATAAGAAAGTCGTCTATGATTTCTTTGGCGGTTGTCTTTCCCATTTCTTTGGTGATGGCGGAGAGATACCGGGTAGATATGCAGAGTTGTTCGGCATAAAACGTGACGTCCCTCTGGGTGACGCAATGCGTATGTACCAGATTAATGAACTTTTTGAACAATTCATCTTTCCGGTTGCTTCCCTCTATCTGTTCCTGTGTAAAGAGCCGTTGCACCTTGTCGTACGTATCCAAAAAGAATATCTGGAGCAGGTTTTGGGCGATGGTTTGTTGAAAACGGTTGGCGGAATCTTTGTAAATTGCATTACTGGCTTCAATAAGCCCCGTTATGGAACGCAAGGCTTCTTTTTCCGTATGAGTATAGCAGGCATTCTCCTTCAGAAAGTGGATAAACGGCGGGTCGAGGCGGAAGCAGGCAGCCTTGAACATCTCGTCCGAATAGGCGAAATAGTGTATCCGGAAGTCCTTACTCGCCGATGTGAGGGAGAAGATGGAGTTGGGTAATATCATTATGTTTGTATTGGGAACGATGTGGTAGCGTTCCAAATCAATCGTGATATCCGCCTCTCCGCTGATACAAAACATAAGCGCTCCATTGGGCAATTTGATGAGACGTTTGTAAAAAAAATCCAGATTGTCCGTTCCGGCTCTGAACGGTTCTGCTTGGGTTGTCAATAGTGGATTCATCTTTTCTGATAGTCGTTGATTTACGTCGGCAAATGTACCGGTTCTTTTTGGTTTATTAAATAGCCTGTTCCGAATTTGAACAATCGCGTACGTCCTATGAACTGAGTTTTTGTTCAGAAACGGCATACCTTTGCCCCCGACTTTCAAAGTTATCAGTAAATCACTTTTAAGATAAAAAGAGTATGACAACAAAAAAGAGTATGATGAAACAGATGATAACCGTCATCTGCAGTGCAACATTGGCAGCCTGCGGCAACGCTCCTGCCGTACAAACCCGGTCGGAATATCAGGTGATGGATATCACTACATCCGATAAAGAATTGCAAACAACTTATTCGGCGGCTATCCGCGGACGACAGGACATCGACATTTACCCGCAGGTGTCGGGAACGCTCACCCGGCTTTGTGTGGAAGAAGGGCAGGCTGTGCGCAAGGGACAGATATTGTTTATCATCGACCAAGTGCCGTATATAGCGGCTCTGCGTACTGCCGAGGCTAATGTGGAGGCGGCAAAGGCCGGTGTGGCGACTTCCCAACTGACATACGACAGCAAGCGGGAACTCTATGCCCAGAAGGTTGTTTCCGAGTTCGATTTGAAGACATCCCATAACAGTTTGCTGAGTGCCAAAGCGCAGTTAGCGCAGGCGGAAGCCCAGCGGATAAACGCCGCCAACAACCTTTCGTATACAGAGGTGAAAAGTCCTGCCGACGGAGTGGTCGGCACATTGCCCTATCGGGTGGGAACGCTGGTCAGCTCCGGTATGCCGAAGCCGCTAACAACCGTTTCGGACAATTCCGATATGTACGTTTACTTCTCCATGACGGAGAACCAGATGCTGGAACTTACCCGCCGGTACGGTTCCAAAGACAAGGCTTTGGCGGAGATGCCTGCCGTCAGTCTACAACTGAACGACCGTTCCACCTATCCTCAGGAAGGAAAGATAGAAACGATAAGCGGTGTAATCGACACTTCCACGGGTACGGTAAGCCTGCGCGCCGTCTTTCCCAATAAGGATGGATTGCTTACGAGCGGCGGTTCGGGTAATGTCATTGTTCCCCTAAAGAAAGAGGACTGCATCGTTATTCCGCAGGCGGCCACCTACGAACTGCAGGATAAGGTGTTCGTCTACAAGGTTGTGGACGGCAAGGCGCAGTCCGCTCCCGTACAGGTGACGCGCGTCAACGGCGGGCAGGAATATATCGTAGAGAACGGTTTGCAGGTAGGCGACGTGATTGTCGTCGAAGGTGTGGGACTGTTGCGCGAGGGTACGCCTGTCGTGGCTAAGCCGGCATCGGATAATCAACAGGTAAAGGAGGGATAATCTTATGAATCTTAGAACATTTATAGAACGCCCGGTTCTTTCGGCGGTCATCTCCATCACGATTGTCATTCTGGGCATCATCGGTTTGTTTACGCTCCCTGTGGAGCAATATCCGGATATTGCGCCGCCTACCATCATGGTGAGCACCACCTACTACGGTGCAAGCGCCGAAACTCTTCAGAAGAGTGTAATCGCTCCGTTGGAAGAGGCTATAAACGGTGTGGAAGACATGACTTACATGACTTCTACCGCCAGTAATGCGGGTACGGTGTCCATTACCGTTTACTTCAAACAAGGTACGGACCCCGATATGGCGGCGGTCAACGTGCAGAACCGTGTTTCCAAGGCTACGGGGCAGCTCCCCGCCGAAGTAACGCAGGTGGGCGTAACCACCAGCAAGCGGCAGACCAGTATCTTGCAGATGTTCTCCCTGCACAGCCCCGATGATTCTTACGACGAGAACTTCCTTGCCAACTATATCAGTATCAACCTGAAACCGCAGATTCTCCGTATCTCCGGCGTGGGCGATATGATGATTATGGGCGGCGATTACAGTATGCGCATCTGGATGAAACCCGATATCATGGCGCAGTACAAGCTGATACCTTCGGATGTGACGGCGGTACTGGCGGAGCAGAATATCGAGTCGGCCACGGGTTCGTTCGGCGAGAATTCCGACGAGACCTACCAATACACGATGAAATATACGGGACGTCTCATCACTCCCGAAGAGTTTGGCGATATCGTTATCCGTTCTACGGAAGACGGCGAGGTGCTGAAGCTGAAAGATATCGCCGACGTGGAGCTGGGCAAGGACAGTTATGCTTATAAAGGTACCATGGACGGTCATGCAGGTATCTCTTGCATGATATTCCAGACGGCGGGTTCCAATGCGACGGAGGTAAACAGGCAGATTGACGAGCTGTTGGAAGAAGTGAGCAAGGATTTGCCGAAAGGGGTGGAGCTTACTCAGATGATGTCCAGCAACGACTTCCTGTTCGCGTCCATTCACGAGGTGGTAAAGACGTTGATTGAGGCTATTCTTCTGGTTATTCTGGTGGTATATGTTTTCTTGCAGGACATCCGTTCCACGCTGATTCCGTTGGTGGGTATCATCGTGTCGCTGATAGGCACGTTCGCTTTCATGTCGGTGGCGGGTTTCAGCATCAACCTGATTACGTTGTTCGCGCTGGTTCTGGTTATCGGTACGGTGGTGGACGATGCCATCGTTGTGGTGGAGGCGGTACAGGCACGTTTCGACGTGGGGTATAAGTCCTCTTATATGGCAAGTATCGATGCGATGAAAGGTATCTCGAATGCCGTTATCACATCCTCTCTGGTGTTCATGGCCGTATTTATTCCGGTATCGTTCATGGGCGGCACGTCCGGTACGTTCTATACGCAGTTCGGTTTGACAATGGCGGTGGCGGTAGGTATCTCGGCGGTGAATGCCCTTACCCTGAGTCCGGCTCTTTGCGCTTTGTTGCTGAAGCCGTATATCAACGAGGACGGTACGCAGAAGCAGAATTTTGCCGCCCGTTTCCGTAAAGCGTTCAATGCCGCGTTCGACATTCTTGTGGAGAAGTATAAGAAGATTGTGCTGCTGTTCATCAAACGCCGCTGGCTGTCGTGGTCGCTGCTGGCATGTTCCGTTGTATTGCTGGTGTTCCTGATGAATACCACCAAGACGGGTCTGGTTCCCGATGAAGACCAGGGAGTGCTGTTTGTCAATGTGAGCACCGCGCCGGGCAGTTCCCTGAAAACCACTAACGACATAATGGACCGTATCGAGCAACGCTTGGAAGGTATTCCGCAGAAACTGCACTTGCAGAAAGTGGCGGGCTACGGTCTGTTGTCCGGACAGGGCAACTCCTTCGGTATGATTATCCTCAAGCTGAAGCCGTGGGATGAGCGTACGGACGACGAAGACCAGGTACAGGCTGTTATCAACCAGATTTATGCCCGTACGGCGGACATCAAGGATGCAACCGTTTTTGCCATTGCTCCGGGTATGATTCCGGGCTACGGTATGGGTAACGCTCTCGACCTGAACATACAAGACAAGCAAGGGGGCGATATCAATACCTTCTTCCGGACCACCCAGCAATATCTGGGCGTGCTGAACCAGCGTCCCGAAATCTCCATGGCCTACTCTACGTTCGATGTGCGCTATCCGCAGTGGACGGTGCAGGTGGACGCTTCCAAATGCAAGCGTGCGGGCATTACGCCCGACCAGGTGCTGGCTACGCTCTCCGGTTACTATGGCGGGCAGTATGTGTCCAACTTTAACCGTTTCTCCAAGGTGTACAAGGTAATGATACAGGCCGACCCGAAATTCCGTATGGACGAGGCGTCGCTCGACAATGCTTTTGTGCGTATGTCCAATGGCGAGATGGCGCCTTTGAGCCAGTTCGTTTCACTGACACGTTCGTATGGCGCGGAGTCGTTGAGCCGTTTCAATATGTTCAACTCCATTGCGGTGAATGCCATGCCTGCCGAGGGATACAGTACGGGTGACGCTATCCGTGCCGTACAGGAGACTGCGGCGGAGGCGCTTCCCAAAGGCTACGGTTACGACTTTGGCGGCATCACCCGTGAGGAAAGCCAGCAGAGCGGCACCACGGTTATCATCTTCGGTATCTGTATCCTGATGATTTACCTTATTCTGAGTGCACTCTATGAGAGTTTTATCGTGCCGTTTGCCGTAATCTTTGCCGTTCCGGTAGGTTTGATGGGCAGCTTCCTGTTCGCCAAGCTGATGGGATTGGAGAATAACATCTACCTGCAGACGGGTTTGATTATGCTGATCGGTTTGCTTGCCAAGACCGCTATCTTGCTGACGGAGTATGCTGCCGAGCGCCGCAAGGCGGGTATGGGGCTTATCGCTTCGGCTGTCAGCGCCGCCAAAGCCCGTTTGCGTCCTATCCTCATGACCGCGCTCACCATGATATTCGGTTTGCTGCCGCTGATGGTGGCCACCGGTGTGGGTGCCAACGGTAACCGTTCGCTCGGTACGGGAGCTGTGGGCGGTATGGTAATCGGTACGCTGGCATTGCTCTTTATTGTTCCCGCCCTGTTCGTTACCTTCCAATGGCTGCAAGAGCGTCTCCGTCCCGCACAGGCCGTACAGACGCAGGATTGGCAGATTGAGGAAGAAATGGAAGTGAGCAAGCACGAGATAGAAGATGCGCATAAATGATAATATTAAGACCATAACAATGAAGATAAAACTCATAACTTTATCCGTCTCCTGCCTGTTACTGAGCAGTTGCGGTATCTATACCACCTATGAACGCCCTTCCGATATCAATACCGACGGGCTATACGGACAGGATTTGAATGAAGAGGCCGTTGCCGTTGATACTGCCTCTATCGCATCCTTGTCCTGGCGTGAGTTGTTCACCGATTCACATCTGCAAATGCTCATCGAACACGCTTTGCAGAGTAATACCGATTTGCTTTCAGCCCAACAGCGTATCAAGGAAGCCGAGGCTACTCTTTCTTCGGCGAAGTTGGCTTATCTGCCCTCGTTTATGCTCACTCCCCAGGGCGGTGTCAGTAGTTTCGACAAGTCGAAAGGCTCATGGACTTATACCGGTATCGCTTCCGCCAGTTGGGAAATCGACATTTTCGGTAAGCTGACGAATGCCAAACGCCGTTCCAAAGCTCTCTATCTTCAGAGCCTGGAGTACGAACAAGCTGTCAGTACTTCCCTGATAGCCAATGTCGCCAATCTTTATTATACCTTGCTGATGCTCGACGAGCAATACCGTATTTCCGAGGAAACCGCCGTCAACTGGCGCGAAAGCGTACGTGCCATGCGTGCCATGATGGCTGCCGGTATGACGAATGAAGCGTCCGTCTCCCAGTCCGAAGCCAACTGCCGTCAGGTTGAGGCTTCCTTGCTGGACTTGAAGCAGCAGATTAAGGAAGTGGAGAACAGTCTTTCCATTCTTCTCGGAGAAGTGCCGGGCGGGATAGAGCGCGGTCACCTTGCCGGGCAGGACTTTCCCGAAGATTTGACGGTAGGGGTGCCTTTGCAGCTCCTTTCCCGTCGTCCGGACGTAAAGAGTGCGGAACTTTCTTTGGCGTCTGCCTTTTACAGTACCAATGCGGCACGTTCTGCGTTTTATCCGTCCATCACGTTGAGCGGTACGGCAGGCTGGACAAACTCTGCCGGGAATATGATTATCAATCCCGGCAAGTTGTTGCTTTCCGCTGTGGGGGCATTGACGCAACCTCTGTTTAATAAAGGCTTGAACATTGCACAACTGAAGATAGCCAAAGCCCAGCAGGAAGAGGCGAAGCTCGCCTTTCAGCAGGCTTTGCTCAATGCGGGCAGTGAGGTGAATAACGCTCTTACGCAGGTGCAGACCGCACGCGGCAAGACGGAGCTGCGTACCGGACAGATTATTTCTTTGGAAAATGCCGTTCGCAGCACACAGCTTCTGATGCAGCACGGTACTTCCACTTATCTGGAAGTTCTCACCGCGCAGCAGTCTTTGCTGTCTGCGCAGCTGACGCAGGTAGCCGATCGCTTTGATGAAATACAGGGAATTATTAATTTGTATCAGGCGCTTGGCGGCGGAAGAGATTAATCAATAGTAGTTTTACATACTCTCTCTCGTTTTTATTCTCTCACCCCTTCGCTTTTCCGGGTCTCTCGGAAGTGAAGGGGTTCTTTTTGTTTTTTCCGCTTTTGTTTGTTTTCTTCTTCTTCTTCTTCTACTACTACTACTACTACTACTGCTCTGTTGTTGCGGCTTTTCCTCTGTTGCTTTCTTTGACTTTTTCTCATAAAAAAAGGCTATCTCTCCCAGACAGCCAATCTTTTTTGTTAACCTTAAATCTAATACTATGAAAAACACACTGCAAAGATACTTCTTAGCTGCGTGATATTTCCGTTAACATTTAACATAATACCCGTTTCCCCTTTAACTTATACAACACCCGGCCGTTGATACAGGCCACTGGTGTATAGGCATGGACTCTGACGGTTTTATGGAGATTGGCGTCCTGCATGGCTCAATGATGTCCGGCCGCACGAGTGATCTGGTCTGTTGATAGAGCTTATAGGTCAAGTCTCATCACAGCTCTAAGCAAGGAAAGACCATGCCTGACTGTGTATGTCATGCAGTTCTTTGAAGGAGATGGATATACGGCAAACTAATCTTACCCCGCCCGTGTTCTTTTCGTACCACGGCTGTTGTATGCAAAGAACACAGGTGAAGTAATTAAGTACCACTGCCGTGGTACGA
>NZ_MNQO01000006.1:0-2782 GCF_001915465.1 Bacteroides sp. 44_46
CATTGTTAAGTAATTATTTGTTGAATATAAAACGAATTACAATATGAACTTAAGTAATTTAAAACCTGCAGAGGGATCTACTAAAACAAGAAAGAGAATCGGACGTGGTCCGGGTTCTGGCTTGGGAGGTACTTCTACCAGAGGTCATAAAGGAGCTAAATCAAGATCTGGATACTCTAAGAAAATCGGTTTTGAAGGTGGTCAGATGCCTCTTCAACGTCGTGTTCCTAAGTTTGGCTTTAAAAATATCAACCGTGTAGAGTATAAAGCTATCAATTTGGATACAATTCAAAAACTGGCCGAAGCTAAAAATTTGCAGACTGTAGGTATCAATGACTTCATCGCTGCTGGTTTCATTTCTGCAAGCCAGTTGGTAAAAGTATTAGGTAACGGAACTTTGACTGCTAAGTTGGATGTACAAGCACATGCATTCTCTAAGACTGCTGTTGCTGCCATCGAAGCTGCTGGTGGACAAGTAGTAAAACTCTAATTCGATGAGAAAAGCTATTGAAACATTAAAGAATATATGGAAAATTGAGGATCTGAGACAACGGATCCTCATTACCATATTGTTACAACGGATCCTCATTACCATATTGTTTGTGGCAATTTACCGTTTTGGTTCGTATGTTGTATTGCCGGGTATTAATCCGTCAATGTTGACACAATTGCATCAACAAACAAGCGAGGGTCTTTTAGCCTTGTTAAACATGTTTTCTGGAGGAGCATTCTCTAATGCATCTATCTTTGCATTAGGTATCATGCCTTATATCTCCGCTTCCATTGTGATTCAGTTGCTGGGTATTGCGGTACCGTATTTCCAGAAATTGCAACGCGAAGGTGAGAGTGGTAGAAGAAAAATGAATCAGTATACTCGTTATCTGACGATTATCATTCTGTTGGTTCAGGCTCCTTCTTATTTGCTCAATCTTAAAATGCAGGCTGGTCCTTCCTTAAATGCTTCATTAGATTGGACTCTGTTTATGCTTACTTCTACCATTATATTGGCGGCTGGAAGTATGTTTATTTTGTGGCTTGGTGAGAGAATTACAGACAAAGGAATTGGTAATGGTATTTCTTTGATTATCATGGTAGGTATCATTGCACGTTTACCGCAGTCTTTATTTCAGGAATTGATTTCCCGTATGACTGATAAGACCGGTGGTTTGGTGATGTTCTTGATTGAGCTTGTAGTCTTATTGCTTGTTATTGCGTTTGCCATTCTATTGGTGCAAGGTACAAGAAAGATTCCTGTTCAATATGCAAAGAAAATTGTTGGTAATAAACAATATGGCGGTGCAAGACAGTACATTCCTTTGAAAGTAAATGCAGCTAACGTGATGCCTATCATTTTTGCTCAGGCAATCATGTTCATTCCTATTACTCTCGTTGGATTTTCGAATGTAAATAATGCGAGCGGTTTCATACATGCATTAACTGATCATACAAGCTTTTGGTATAATTTGATTTTTGCGGTATTGATTATACTGTTTACGTATTTCTATACTGCAATTACCATTAACCCGACTCAGATGGCTGAGGATATGAAGAGGAATAACGGTTTCATTCCGGGTATCAAACCGGGAAAGCAAACGGCAGAGTACATTGACGTGATTATGTCACGTATCACTTTGCCGGGTTCTTTCTTCTTGGCTTTGGTTGCTATTATGCCTGCATTTGCCGGTATATTCGGTGTGAAAGCAGAGTTTGCTCAATTCTTCGGCGGTACATCTTTGTTAATTCTTGTAGGTGTGGTTCTTGATACTCTCCAGCAGGTTGAAAGTCATTTGTTGATGAGACACTATGACGGTTTACTGAAGTCAGGACGTATTAAAGGCCGTAGCGGTACAGTGGCTGCGTATTAATCTTATTTGAAGAATGATATTTCTTAAAACTGAAGATGAAATAGAGCTGCTCCGTAAGAGTAATTTGCTTGTGGGGAAAACGTTGGCTGAGATAGCTAAGGTTATAAAGCCCGGAGTTACTACGAAAGAGTTGGATAAAGTAGCGGAAGAGTTCATTAGAGATAATGGTGCCGTTCCTACTTTCAAAGGTTTTCCCAATCAATACGGTGATCCGTTTCCGGCTTCAATTTGTACTTCTGTAAATGAACAGGTAGTACATGGTATTCCGAGTGATAATGTGGTACTTAAAGAAGGTGATATTGTTTCTGTTGATTGCGGTACGTACATGAACGGCTTTTGTGGTGACTCGGCTTATACGTTTTGTGTAGGTGAGGTTGATGAAGAAGTTCGCAAATTACTGAAAGTTACTAAGGAAGCGCTATATATAGGAATACAGAATGCTGTTCAGGGCAAGCGGTTGGGTGATATAGGATATGCTATACAACAACATTGTGAGTCTAATTCTTATGGTGTAGTGCGTGAGTTTGTCGGTCATGGCATTGGCAAGGAGATGCATGAAGATCCTCAGGTTCCTAATTACGGTAAGCGTGGTTACGGGACGATGTTGAAAAAAGGTTTGTGTATTGCAATCGAGCCGATGATTACTTTAGGTAATCGGCAAATAGTAATGGAACGCGACGGCTGGACGGTTAGAACCAAAGACTGTAAATACGCAGCTCATTTTGAGCATACCATAGCAGTTGGAAGTGGTGAAGCTGATATATTGTCATCGTTCGAATTCATTGAAGAAGTATTAGGAGATAAAGCAATTTAAGAAGTTAATATGGCAAAGCAATCTGCAATAGAACAAGATGGAGTTATAGTTGAAGCATTGTCTAATGCAATGTTTCGTGTTGAATTAGAAAACGGACATGAGA
>NZ_MNQO01000001.1:0-304668 GCF_001915465.1 Bacteroides sp. 44_46
CCCAAGAACGTATTTCTGTATGTGACGGACGAGGTATATCAGACTCTGCCTCTGTACAGCAACCTGAAAACAACCGGTGTATACATCTACGCCACCGACTTCGACATCAAAGGCCGCAAGGCGAAGATACATGCCGAGTCCGAGGTGAAAAACGACAGTCGCGAGGCACGCAGCTTCAGTTACCGGGTGACCCTGACCGATGCGGACGGTAAGCCGGTAAAGACCTTCCATGGCGGCAAGACAGTGCTGAAAGCCGGTGAGACGGGAACCGTGAAAGCCGCTGCCGATGTGAGCGAACTGCACTTCTGGAGCTGGGGATACGGCTATCTGTACACCGTGAATACAACCCTGCTGGACGACCGTGGTAATGTTTTTGACGAGGTGGTGACCCGTACCGGTTTCCGCAAGACAAAGTTCGGCCGGGGAAAGGTATGGTTGAACGACCGCGTCATCCAAATGAAGGGCTATGCCCAGCGTACCAGCAATGAATGGCCGGCAGTGGGGCTTTCCGTCCCCGCATGGCTGAGCGACTACTCCAATGGCCTCATGGTGGAAAGCAACGCGAACCTTGTCCGCTGGATGCACGTCACTCCCTGGAAACAGGATGTGGAGTCTTGCGACCGTGTCGGCCTTATTCAGGCCATGCCTGCCGGCGATGCGGAGAAAGACCGTCAAGGCCGCCAATGGGAACAGCGTACGGAACTGATGCGCGATGCCATTATCTATAACCGTAATAACCCGAGTATCCTGTTTTACGAATGTGGTAATGAGTCTATCAGCCGTGAACATATGATTGAGATGAAAGAAATCCGCGACAAGTTCGACCCTTTCGGCGGACGTGCCATCGGCTCGCGTGAGATGCTCGATATTAACGAAGCGGAATACGGCGGTGAAATGCTTTATATCAACAAGAGCAAGAAGCATCCGATGTGGGCTACCGAATATTGCCGCAATGAGGGACTCCGCAAGTATTGGGATGAGTACAGCTATCCGTTCCATAAAGAAGGGGCGGGACCATTGCATAAAGGGAAACCGGCAATGAGCTACAATCATAATCAGGACATGCTTGCATTGGAGATGGTTCGTCGCTGGTACGATTACTGGCGTGAGCGTCCGGGTACGGGCTTACGGGTCAGTGCAGGCGGTACGAAAATCATCTTCTCCGACTCCAACACACATTATCGCGGTGAGGAGAACTACCGCCGCAGCGGCGTGACCGACCCCATGCGTATAGAGAAAGACGCCTTCTTCGCCCACCAGGTAATGTGGAACGGCTGGGTGGATACGGACAAGTTCCAGACTTATATCATCGGACACTGGAACTATCCTGAACATACGGTGAAACCGGTATATGTCGTATCGAATGGCGAACAGGTGGAACTGCTGCTCAACGGCAAATCCCTGGGTAAAGGTAAACGGGAAAGCCATTTCCTTTTCACTTTCGATAAGGTCGCTTATCAACCGGGCAGGCTGGAAGCGGTAAGTTACGACGGAAAAGGCAGGGAAGTGAGCCGCTATACATTGTCAACAGTGGGGGAAGCCGCCCGTCTGGAACTTACCGCCATACAGAACCCCGAAGGTTTCCACGCAGACGGAGCCGACATGGCCCTGCTTCAGGTGGAAGTTGTGGACAAGGACGGCAGACGCTGTCCGCTGGATAACCGTACGGTCCGCTTTACCCTGAAAGGCGAGGCCGAATGGCGCGGCGGTATCGCACAGGGGAAGGACAATCATATCCTGGATATGAACCTTCCGGTGGAATGCGGCATCAACCGTGCGCTGATCCGCAGTACGGCCAAAGCCGGCAAAATAGTTGTCACCGCCGAGGCGGAAGGGCTTCCGGCCGCAAGGCTTACGCTGCAGACCGTTCCGGTGAAAGTGGCAGACGGGCTGAGTGACTACCTGCCCCAACTGACCCTGAAAGGCAGGCTGGATAAGGGGGAAACTCCGCTGACTCCTTCCTATACGGATACCAAGCGCGACATCGCCATTGTGTCCGCCGAAGCCGGCGCCAACCGCACCGAAACGGGCAACAGCCACGATGACAACGAGTTGAGCGAATGGGCGAACGACGGTCGGTTAAGTACGGCCTGGATTACCTATACACTGGCTGAAAAGGCGAGCGTCGACGACATCTGCATCAAGCTGAACGGCTGGCGCTCCCGCAGTTATCCTTTGGAAGTGTATGCCGGAGACGAGCTGATTTGGAGCGGAAACACGGAAAAGAGCCTGGGATACGTACATCTGGAAGTGGACAAGCCGGTATGTTCCGATAAGATAACCGTCCGTTTGAAAGGCAGCACTACCGACAAGGACGCTTTCGGCCAGATTGTGGAAGTGGCGGGCGGAGCGGCCAATGACATGGAGAAGAAAGCAAAGGAAGGCAAGGGAAAACATAATCTCCGGATTATAGAAATAGAGTTTCTGGAAAGCATTAAGAAAACATCAGCCTCACCGGCAACTATTTTATAAAACCATAGCTATATGAAAAGAAAAATAACGCTCTTTGCACTGATAGCGACCGGTATTTTAGCGGTTTGTATCCTGTCACAAGCCAAAGACAGTTCTTATGACTGGGGAAACACTTCCCCGGTCAACGACCTGGCATGGACTAAACAAGTAGGCTCCCGCCTGCAACCGGCCGGACAAACTTTGTCCGCCAACTCTTTCGGAGCTATCGCAGACAGTACCGTTCTCAGCACAGAAGCAATACAAAAGGCCATTGACAGCTGTGCCGCCAATGGCGGCGGAACAGTTACCTTACAATCCGGTTACTACCTGACAGGTGCTCTGTTTATTAAAAGCGGAGTAAATCTACGCTTGGATAAAGATGTAACCCTATTGGCTACTCCGGATATTCATTGTTATCCCGAATTCCGTTCGCGCATTGCCGGTATTGAAATGATATGGCCGTCGGCAGTCATCAATATTATCGGTCAAAAAAATGCATCCGTCAGCGGTGAAGGGCGACTGGACTGTCGCGGCAAAAGCTGGTGGAACAAATATTGGGAGATGCGCAGATCTTACGAAACAAAAGGCCTACGTTGGGTTGTGGATTACGATTGCAAAAGAATACGAGGCATACTGGTAGAAGAAAGTTCAGACATCAGCCTGACAGGAATTACTTTAATGCGCACCGGTTTTTGGGGTTGCCATGTTCTTTATTCCGACCACTGCACTGTCAAGGGGATTACCGTTGATAATAATATAGGCGGACACGGGCCAAGCACCGACGGTATAGATATAGACTCATCAACAAATATTCTGATAGAAGACTGTATCATAGACTGCAATGATGATAACATCTGTATTAAATCCGGCAGGGATGCGGACGGACTTCGTGTGAACCGGCCTACTGAAAATGTCGTTATCCGTAACTGTACGGCACGTAGCGGCGCAGGATTGGTAACTTGCGGCAGTGAAACATCAGGGAGCATCCGGAATATTCTTTGCAGTGATCTGAAAGCACAGGGAACATCCACCGTATTACGCTTGAAAAGCGCCTTAAGCCGCGGCGGAACGGTAGAGAATATATATGTAACACGCATAAAGGCAGACAGTGTCCGCCACGTACTCACAGCCGAATTGAACTGGAATCCCAGTTACAGTTACAGCAAACTGCCCGATTCGTTCCAAACAGAAGAACTGCCGGAACACTGGAAAACTTTACTGACTCCGGTGGAACCAGCCTATAAAGGCTATCCCAGATTTCGCAATGTCTATCTGTCGCAGATAGAAGCGACCCATGTAACCGAGTTTATCTCCGCATCCGGAATAAACGACTCTTTACGTTTGGAGAACTTCTATTTACATGATATAAAGGCGCAAACTTTAAAAGCCGGTAAAATCAGTTTCTGCAAGAACTTCAACATGACAGAGGTTACACTCAGTACGGCAGACCGTCGCCCTATCATTTCCGAAAATAATTTGTACAGTAACATTCATCCGACTATCAACTAAAAACATCTAATTACCATGTTTATACGCTCGATTCTATTCGCAGTCTTTATTCTGAACGTTTTCGCCGTATCAGCAAGCAACTTCATCTGGTATGACGGACAACAAGCCATTTCGTACAATGTTCCCCGAAACACCTCACCCGTAGTGAACATCGCTCTCGATATGTTTGCAGAAGACATGAAACTGGTGACGGGGCTCCACCCGAAACAGGTGCCATCCAAACATGCCGCCATCCGCATCATCCAATTGGATAAGGCGGATAATAGAACTCAGAAAGACCTGCATGTTGCAGGGATACCGGTAAATGATTTAATTCGGAAGCAAGATGCTTTCTACATCGCAGTTACAGACAACTCTCCCAAACAACAATTACTCATTGTAGGAAGTAATGGACGCGGAACAGCTTACGGCATCCTTGAGCTATCACGTATGGCGGGTGTATCGCCATGGGTATGGTGGGGAGACGTAACTCCGCGAAAACAAACCCAACTGACGGTTGCAAGCGATTTCAAGAGTATGCAAAGCCCCTCGGTCAAGTATCGCGGTATTTTTCTGAACGATGAAGACTGGAGCCTGCAACCCTGGAGTTGGAAAACCTTTGAACCGGGTAATCCCACAGGACAAATAGGGGCACGTACTTATAAGGAAATCTTCAAGCTGCTACTCCGTCTCAGAGCTAATGCCATATGGCCCGGCATGCATGGCATCACCACTCCTTTTTATCTTGTTCCGGGTGCCAAAGAAGCCGCAGACAGTTGCGGAATAGCCATTGGCACATCACATTGCGAACCATTAATGCGGAACAATGTAGGTGAATGGAAAGTCAAAGAACGGGGCGCTTACAACTACATCACCAACCGTAACTCCGTACAGGCTTACTGGACAGAACGCTTAAAAGAGGTAAACCGATACGAGAACATGTACACCATAGGGATGCGTGGCATACACGACGGACATATGGAAGGGGTAAAAACGATGAAAGAGAAGGTCAATGCCCTGCAACAGGTTATCAACGACCAGCGTTCTCTACTTTCACAATACGTCAATCGTGATGTTACCAAAATACCGCAAGTCTTCGTACCTTATAAAGAAGTGCTCGATATTATGGAAAACGGACTGGAAGTTCCCGAAGACATCACCCTGATGTGGTGTGACGACAATTATGGCTATATGACCCGTTTGAGCGATGAAATGCAACAGAAACGCAGCGGTGGCAGCGGTGTCTATTACCACCTGAGCTATTGGGGGCGTCCCCATGACTATATGTGGTTATGTACGACACAACCGGGCCTCATCTATAATGAGATGAAACAGGCCTACGACCACAATGCCCGTGAGGTATGGATTGTCAATGTACACGATTTGAAACCGGCAGCCTATGACTTGGAACTGTTTCTCGACATGGCATGGGACATCAACTCGGTTAGCGGAACTACTCTGAACAACCATCTTGAAGCATGGCTTTGCCGGGAATTCGGCAACCAAGCCGGAAAGAAGCTGCTACCCGCCATGCTGGAATACTACCGTCTGTGCGGTATCCGCAAACCGGAGCATATGGGATGGACACAAGTCGAATTAAGTAACCGTAAAGTACATCCCAGAGGACGTTCGCAAGTTATCAACACCGAGTTCAGCCTTACAGAATTCGGCGGAGAGTTGGACCGTTATCTGGAATCATACGAAAAAGTCAAAACCACTGTTACGGAAGCGGAAAAGCTGGTTACTCCCGACCGCAAAGACGCCTTTTACTCACATATCAAATATCAGGTATTCGGCACCTCGGCAATGGCGACCAAGATGCTTGAAGCACAGCGCGCCCGTTCCTATTCCATGGGACAATGCGACGAAGCATTATGGAAACGTAAGGACGCCATGCTCACTGCATGCGCAAAAAGCCAGAACGCCTATCAGGAAATACGCCGGCTTACAGACTATTATAACAACAAAATGGCAGGCGGCAAATGGAAACATTCCATGTGCCATGACCCTCGCGATTTATACGTATTCTATCCTCCCATACTCCCCGTCGGACTGACGGATGAGGAAGTAAAAAACTATCTCCCCACCTCTGCCGTGGCCAAAGAGCATCCTATCAAAGCCGATAAATGTATTGCCATGAACGCCTGCCGGTACATCCATGCCACAAAAGGAGCAGAAACCATTCAGGCTTTAGGGCACAGCATGAATGCCGTGTCATTGCCTCAAGGAAGTTCATTGACCTTTGAGTTCGACTGTCCGTGGGAAGGCGAAGCCGTTCTATCCACCGCCGTTATCCCCACACAACCCAATGACAAGGGGGATATTCGTTTCAGCGTAAGTATCGACGGTGAAAAACCGCAGATATGCTCCTTCCGCGAAAAAGGCCGTACAGAAACGTGGAAACAGAATGTAATGAGAGGACAGGCCCGAAAAGAGACTAAGCACACATTAAAAAAAGGCAGGCATACGCTCACCATCACCGCCTTGGACAAGCATGTCGTTATAGACCAGTGGATGCTCGACTTCAAAAAAGACCGTAAATTCTATCTATTTCCGTTAGAAGGAGAAAACCAATCATTATAATATATATCTTTATGTCCATGAATAAATTACGAACGCTCTGCGCATTGGCGGCATGCCTCTGCTGTACGCTTATAAATGCGCAAAATACAGAAAAGTTATATCTCTCCGGTACCGGACTGGGAGATACACGCACCTGGGACTTTTATTGTTCCGCCGGAATGAACAGTGGCAAATGGCGCAAAATAGAAGTTCCCTCACAATGGGAACAACAAGGATTCGGAGAATATACCTACGGACGCTTTTATTTGAATAAAGAAGCCCAGCCCAGCAGCGAAAACGGCTTGTACCGGTATAAATTCAAAGTACCTGCCGAATGGAAAGACAAACAGGTAAGTATCGTCTTCGAAGGAGTAATGACCGACACCGAGGTGAAAATCAACGGAGTATCTGCCGGAACCATCCATCAAGGCGGATTTTACACCTTCAGCTATGACATTACCGACAAACTAAAGTTCGGGAAAAAGAACGAACTGGAAGTACAAGTATGGAAAGAATCCTCCAACAAGTCGGTCAACGCGGCCGAACGGCGTGCCGACTGGTGGTTGTTTGGCGGTATCTACCGTCCGGTTTATTTAAAGGCGGTTCCTGCGGCTCACATCGAGCGCATTGCGGTAAACGCCACGGCCGACGGCACGCTGACCACCCGCCTGCATACCCAAGGCAATACTCCGGGATATACCGTAGCCCTAAGTCTCGCGCCGGTAGGAAGCCAACAAACGGCCAGCAAACAAATCATGCCGCTAAACGCCGACAGTGTCCAGACCTTAACCACCTTCTGGCAAGGCGTCCGACCCTGGGAGTGCGAACATCCCAATCTGTATACACTAACACTGGAACTGCTTAATCCGCAAAAGCAGGTGGTACACATACACGAAGAACGGATAGGATTCCGCACCATAGAGTTCCGTCCGCAAGACGGATTTTATGTCAACGGCACCAAAGTCATCATGAAAGGCGTAAACCGTCATTGCTTCCATCCGGACGGCGGACGTACCACCAACAAGCAACTCTCCCTGCAAGATGCGCTGCTCATCAAAGAAATGAATATGAATGCCGTCCGTTCTCATTACCCTCCCGACAAGCACTTTTTGGACGTATGCGACTCTTTAGGTCTTTTTTATCTGGATGAGTTTACAGGCTGGCACGGACGCTACGACGATGAAGTCGGCATAAAGCTGTTGCGTGAAATGATAGACACCGATGCCAATCATCCCTGTATCTTCTTGTGGAGCAACGGTAATGAAGGCGGCTGGAACAAAAAGCTGGATAAATACTTCTCCGAGTTCGACCTGCAGCAACGTCACGTAATCCATGCATGGGCAGACTTCAACGGAGTAGACACACACCACTACCCTGCCTATCAGACAGGAACAGGGCGTCTTGCCAACGGATACAAAGTATTCATGCCCACCGAATTTCTGCATGCGCGTTACGATCAGGGAGCCGGTTCCGGACTGGAAGACTTTTGGAGTAACTATCGTTCCAATCCGCTCTTTGCCGGCGGCTTCATTTGGGCATTTGCGGATGAAGCCGTCAAACGCTCCGACAAGAACGGAATACTCGACTCTGACGGTTCCAACGGACCGGACGGTATCGTAGGACCCTATCGCGAGAAAGAAGGAAGCTTTTACACCATCCGTGAGGTATGGGCACCCATCCAGTTCAAACCGTTACGCATTACTTCCGGTTTCAAAGGGGAGTTCCTGCTAAGCAACGACTATCTGTTCAGCAATCTGAAAGAATGCAGTATGACCTACCACATATATTCCACTCCTTCCCCACTGAAAGGCGGTAAATGTGCATTGCTGGACAGCGGCAAAGTGGATTTGCCCGCCATCGCCCCCGGTGAAACCGGCAGAGCACGCATGGCACTCCCCGCCCGCTTCTTCGAAGGAGACATACTGGAACTGGAAGCCTGCGACAGAAACGGAAAGAGTATATGTACATGGACATGGCCTATCAAATATACCGCCGCTTATTTTGCGCAACAGCAACCGGCAATATCCGCGTCCAAAGCTCCCGTCATCGAGAATGCAGGGGCACACGTCATATTATCCGCCAACGGTATTGCCGCGACTTTCGATACAGCTAACGGCATGCTGAAAGAAATACGACGGGACGGACAGATTGTTCCTTTCGGTAACGGCCCTCTGCCGGTAGGCATGAAAGCCGATTTAAAGTCAATCACTACTCGTACAGACGGTAATGATGCTCTTCTGATAGTAAAATATACGGGTGCGTTAGATACCGTAATCTGGCGTATGACGCCCGACGGTCTGTTGGGTATGGACGCTCTTATGCTGAACCGTGGTAACGGTGGCAAATATAAAGGCGAATTCTTCGATAAGAAAGTCTATCAGTTGGGACTTACATTCTCTTATCCCGAAAAGGAAGCCAAAGGGATGCGCTGGCTGGGACGCGGTCCTTACCGTGTATGGAAAAATCGTATTCCAGGCACCAACTACGGTATCTGGCAGAAAGACTACAACAATACTATCACCGGCGAAAGTTTTGAAAGCCTGGCTTATCCTGAATTCAAAGGGTATCACGCCAATCTGTATTGGGCTACGATAGAATCGGACACCGCCCCCTTTACCGTGTATTCGGAAACTGATGGTATCTACCTGCGTGTGTTCACTCCGCAGCAACCCGGACAAGGCACCTCCGAAGAAGACAGCATGCATCCTTTCCCCGAAGGTGATATATCTTTCTTATACGATATACCCGCCATGCGCTCATTCAAATCCATCAGCGAGCATGGACCTAAAAGCCAGCCAAGCAGTATCCGTATCAAATCCGGCGATGACGGGCTGCGCATGAAACTCTGGTTCGATTTTAGAAATATGCACAGTAATGTAGCTGAATAAACCGTTATTTCATCCGAAAACAGTTTGCACATTCTCCCCCTTCACCTTTCCATATCCTTTTATATATACGGGATAGCGGGTGAAGGGGGAAACTGTTGCAAACAAATTCATGCTGCGAGACGGCCAAATTCATCCTACAAGATAAAAAAATTCATCCCGTAAGCCGAATAAGTTTATCCCATAAGCTGAAAAAATCCGTCTTACAAGACAATCTTAACGTTGCATCTGTATGTAAAAACGCACTATCCGTTTATGTACGGCACATAGTCTATCAGGCACGGATACATAGTGCGTTTTACCTCAACGGATAATGTGTTTCCCTACGGGGATATTTCTTTTCAAGACTATGTAATCCTGTACATATGTATAGACAAATTGACGCAAAACCGGAAAACACATGAAAAGCACTGAATATTCCAAGCTGACACAAAAGAAGTTGGCTATGTTTGCACTCAGAAAAACAACACTTTTTTTTTAATGTAATATTTATGAGAAACATTCATTTATTGACAGGAGTTATTGCCCTTGTTTTATTAAGCGGCTGCAATAACGACGAGTATGAAGGCCGGGATATTACCGGAGCCAAACTCGCAGTCTACGGAACAGTAGAAAATACCCATACGCGTGTATCGGGTGATAATTGGGAAACGACAGACGCCATCGGTATCACTCTGACTGGCGATAACAGTGACGGCTACAACACAAATATCAAGTATATACTTGCTGATGAAAACGCAACTTCATCCGGAGCATTCACTGTATCAGATGCCGCACATGCACTCTACGTAAAAAGCAGTAATGCGCAAACATTCCAAGCATATTATCCCTATACAGGAGAAGATCTGGCTGCTCCCGAAGAAGTATCTTTCAGCATTGCGGACGGAGACGGTAAATACACTAAGCATGATTTCCTGTATGCCACAGCTGCCGCTACTCTTGAGAAGCCTGAAGTGACATTCGGTTTTGACCACATGATGAGCAAAGTAACTCTAACTTTCAACACCACCGCTGTAACCAAAGCAACAGATGCCGAAATAGAATATACGCTGAATAATATCATTGTAAACGGTACATTCAGTCCGCAAGACGGTACGGTAACATGCGGCAGTACCCTCGGTTCCGTCACAACCGTCTCCGCGATGGGTGGCACGTCATCCGTAATTTTACCTCCGCAAGCCACTACCGGAGTAGAATTATTCATTAAAGTAAATGATAAATATTACGTTACCAACTTTGATTTGAGCACAGAGTCCAAGACCGAGTATAAATACGACGTAAGCATCGATGAAACCGAAGAAGCTCCTACACTCACCATAACAGGTACATCCATCAATCCATGGACCAGCGCAGGAGACGCGAAACCTCTTAATCCGACAGAAGATCCTGCCGAGACGTTACCCGAAATTACCGGCGGACAATGGGAGTCAAGCGGTAATACGGTTACAGACATACCTGAATCCGATAATTAATTTGCCAACTTTAAATAAGTAATGATATGAAACGAAATAAACTTATATACACAATCATGTTTGTTTGCACTCTCGTTGCGACATCCTGCTCTAATGAAGAAGATATCAACTTACCTGTCACAAAAGGAAACATACGCTTTAATTTCAGCGACAGCGGTGTGCATAATACGGTAAGTACCAAAGCGGCTACCGATAAAGAATATCAAACCACATTTGAAGAGGGAGATAAAATAGGATTATATGTTTTTGCAAATGAGGAAACCACTACACCGATTGAAGGTTACAACAATGTATGCCTTACCTACCAAAATGGAGAATGGGTACTAACAGGAGAAGAAGGTAGCGCTTCATTAGACTATGACACGCAATTGAAGGATGCAGTATTCCATGCCTACTACCCATACCAAGAAAATGTTACATTAAGCGGTACACCAAATTCTCCCTTTACTACTTTAATAAGCGATTGGGAAATCAGCTCCGCTAGGTCTTATACAGAGAATGATTTAATGACCGGTTCCGGACATGCTGGTATTAATAGAAATGATATTACCGTATCTATACCCTTGAAGCATGAAATGGCAATGATTGTAGTAGGGCTCTCCGGTGGAACTACTTATAAATTTACCAATAAAAATCCTGAGCTAAGTGATTATACCGCTTCCAGCGGTGAAGCTACATTCTCTATTAATACAGATGATATGACCACCGCGATGGAAACTGTAGACGGAAAGTATCGTTTCCTTGTTAAACCCGACACAGATGCAACATTAAACGTTACTTATGGCGGAAAGACTTATAAACAAAGTGTAAATATTCCGGCAAGCAAATATCAAGAATATTCAGTAGGCAGTAATTCCTCTTCAGAACCCATTGAGTTCGAATTGAGCGTAGGTGATTATTACTGTTCGGATGGTACCTTGATTGAGTCTGATGCAGAACTGACAGATGAAATAAAAGCCAAAATTATCGGTGTAGTATATTATGTAGGTAATCCACAACCCGGTTCAACAGGATTGAATTATAATACCAGCTATATAGATATTCTTGCAGCAGAACATCCAAGTTGTACTCACGGATTAGTATATGCCATTAAAAGTGCCAATACTGATGGTACAATTGCTACATGGGGTGGAGTTTCTTTCGGTGGTGACAAGGTTTCCGATTATTATACCACATACAACTATGCTGTCGGTACAGCCAATAAGTATATTTGGGAAACTAGTAAATCAAATTATGAGGCTCGTATATTAGGCTATGATTATACCGCTGTGCTTAAAGCCAATGGTTCTGATTTTCCTAACTTATTTGAATTCCTGGATAAAGCTGATGCCCCATCAGTAAGTTCCGGTTGGTACTTACCTTCATACGGTGAACTAATACTTCTTGCAAAAGGCGAACTGAAAAAAAGTAACCAATCCACTATCAGCATTGAAACAGAACTTGTAAAAACAAGTTTGAGTAAGATAGGTGCAGAGGCTCTATTTGAAAAGGAAGATGCCCCATACGCCTCAAGTACTTTTACTTATTCCTCAAAAGATACGTTTGCTAACAAGATCCAAGCATACAAGAATGAAGGAGGTCAGATTTCTGGTACAGCTTTACCCATATCCGAAAACAACTTTCCACATAATCTTCGTTTCTCCCTCGCTTTCTAAATAAATAAAAGCCGATACACCTGCACTGTGGCAAGCATTCTGCTTGCCACAGTGCAAGCTATCGAAAGAAATACACATTTCCATACTCCAACACATCAGGCATCATGAGAAGCATCTTTTTTCTTTTCGGATTTTTCAGTTTATTGTTAGTAGGCACTACCGCCTGCACAGACAATGATACATATCTGCTGAATCCGAGTACCGACGAAGAAACATCCGAACCCGCCCCTGAAAAGTCTTCCGGAGCAGGCCGTATGTTATGGGCTTCTATCAATGCAAGAAAAGATGCCACCGGTTCTGTTTTTTCCGGTAACAATAACCGAATATTGGTAAGTTGGCGACTATTGGATACAGACAATAAAGGTATAACTTTCGACCTCTACCGTACAGCGGACGGAAGCAGTGAGACAAAGCTCAATAATGCCCCGATTAACAATACCTGCTACCAAGACAATACGGCAGACCATAACGTGAGCAACACCTATCGGCTGACTCTAAGCGGACAAAACGAGACATTGGACAAACACACTATCACAGCAGAACAAGCCTCAAACGGATTGCCATATATCTCCATACCACTACAAAACACGTCTGACATCAGCAGTACCTACGAATATAAAGCCAATGACGCCAGCATAGGCGATTTGGACGGAGACGGCAAATATGAAATTATACTGAAACGGCTCATAGCCGCTACATCCAACAATGAAAGCAATAATGATGATAGCGACGACACAGGCACTGTAATAGAGAATGCCACACATGCCATGTTATTGGAAGCCTATCGTCTGGATGGCACTTTCTTGTGGCGCATGAAAATGGGACCCAACATAGTAACCGGGAACGGAGGTTCATTCGCCGTCTACGATTTCGATGGAGACGGACGTTGTGAAATAGCCGTACGAACGGCCGAAGGCACAGTGTTTGGCGACGGAAAAAAAATAGGAGATACCAATAATGACGGGAAAACCGACTATCGCGTACCGGGAGCCAGATATGTACATGGCGGACCTGAATTTCTGTCCATCATAGAAGGAAATACAGGAAAGGAGTTAGCACGGACAGACTATATCGAGCTGGGCACCAGTGAAGACTGGGGAGACAACTATTATAAACGTTCCAGCAGTTATCGAATTGCTGTGGCACACTGTATGGGAGAACACCACTCTGTCATTATAGGGCGCGGCTGTTATAGGAAAATCGTAGTAGAAACATGGGACTACAATAACCATGCCCTAACCAGGCAATGGCGTTTCGACACGACTCAAAAAGGCAATGAAGCCTACGGTGGACAAGGCTACCACAGTCTGAGCGTAGGAGACGTGGATGAAGACGGCTACGATGAAATCGTTTACGGTTCGATGACTGTGGATAATGACGGTAGCGGATTGAATAGTTGCGGACTCGGTCATGGCGATGCACTCCATTTAGGGAAATTCGAGCCTTCAAGAAATGGGCTTCAGATATGGTCCTGTTTTGAGTCGGGAACAGTAGGTGCAGCATTGCGTGACGCCCGTAGCGGCGAAGTGATATGGAAACATGACAGTTCGAGCGATGTCGGTCGTGCGTTGGTAGCGGATATCGACCCTGCCAGTCCCGGTTGCGAAATGTGGTGGAGCGGCGGTAACGTACACAGCGCCAACGGAACGGACTTAGGTTATAAAGCCAGTTCGTGCAATATGGCTATATGGTTCAACGGTAGTCTCAGCCGACAATTGTTCAATCAAAAAACCATCGAAGAATATGGTATCGGACGCGTATTCACTCTTTACCGCTATGGGGTGACGGACATTAACGGAAGCAAATCGAATCCCTGCATCTACGGTGACTTTTTAGGCGACTGGCGCGAAGAGATAATAATGCCAACCTCCGACAATACCGAATTGCGTATATTCAGCACTTGGTATCCTACGGAATATAGTTTCCCTTATCTGATGAGCGACCATATCTATTGCATGAGCCTGCTCAACCAAAATATCGGTTATAACCAGCCTACACAACTCAGTTACTATTTAGGTTCTGATTTAGCAATTACTCAAAATAATTAATAGCAATCTCATATATCTGAAAGACATGTTAAACAGATTTATACTTCCAGGCAGACAAATGTATTCCACCTTTTGGAGTATCGTGTTCCTCTTACTCTGTGCGGCCACGGCAACAGCACAAAATACCCGTAACATCTCCGGTGTAGTACTCGATGAAAACAATGAGCCTGCCATCGGTGCCAACATTGTGGTAAAAGACGCGACATCCGTCATGGCCATTACAGGGCTCGACGGTACTTTCAAACTAACCGTTCCCGCACAAGCGCAAACCATGACGGTATCTTATCTGGGATACAAACCGCAAACCATAAAGTTACAAGGTAGAAATACTTTTAAGATTCAACTGGAAGTGGATAACGTTGCGTTGGACGAAGTAGTAGTCATAGGTTACGGTACGGCCAAAAAAGGAAACCTGACCGGTTCTATCGCCAGTGTAAAATCGGATGATATAGAAGACCAGGCCTCAAGCAACATCGCCAGCTCTCTGCAAGGTATGCTGGCCGGTGTAGATGTCAGCGCCAACAGCGGTGCGCCCGGTGAGGAACTTTCTATCATCATCCGCGGTAATGCCTCTATTCATGCCGATGATACCCCGCTTTACGTTGTCGACGGAATTCCGGTTGATGACCTGGGCGGATTGAGCAACAACGATATAGCCTCTATCGAGATTTTGAAAGATGCCTCTTCATCGGCCATTTACGGTAGCCGGGGAGCTAATGGCGTGGTACTCATCACTACCAAAAACGGCGGTGATAAGAATAAACTGTCCGTATCGGTAGCCGCATCGTTCGGTATGCAGCAAATCAATAAAAAGATAGATGTGATGAGTGCCGAAGAATGGATTTCTTTCCGCACCAAGCTGAACAATATACGTTATGTAAATAAGTATGCCGCCAAAGGAGCTAAATGGACAGACGACTATGAAACCCGACTCTCCAAAATGGGTAGCGTCAATTATGAATATCTCAACGACCCTCGCTGGAGCGAAGAGAACTACGGCGGACTGGCAATGCTGGACTGGCAAGACGCGTTCTTTCAATTAGCTCCCGTACAAAACTACTCGGTAGCCGTAGCCAACAGTTCGGCCAAAGCCAAATTCCGTGCCTCGGTGGGGTACTTTGACCAAAAAGGAGTAGCCATCGGTACCGGCTACCGGCGTGTAAGTCTGCGTACCAACTTCGAATCGAAAGTCGGTAAGCGAATTACCATCGGCGGTAATGTCACTCCTATCGTTTCATGGAACTATGGAGGAAATGTAAACGGCCGTTCGGGCGGAGCGGAAACAGCCTTGAGCATGTGTCCCGTAGCGGAAGCGGATGCCGGTTACCATACCAGTTCCGAGCCCTATCCGGCGTACGGTTGGGCTTCATCCAACATCAGTCCTGTAGCCCGTATGGAGCAAGTTACCAATGACAGTGAAACTTTACGTCTGCAAATGGCGGCCTATATCCGTGCCGAAATTATAGAAGACCTGAATTTCGAGGTTTTGGGTTCTTACAGCTTCCGTAGCCAATACAGTCACTACTTCCGTCCCAGCTCAGTTATGAGCGGGTGGAGCAGCAATGATGAGGGGCAAGAAGCCGAGGGTACTCGTAATATCCGGCGTTATCACAGCTACATGGTACAAAGTACCCTTAACTATACCAAAGAGATAGGCGATCATGGATTCAACATAATGGCCGGCGCTTCGGCCGAGATGGGAACCTCTACCACTACCCGTCTGGCAGCTACCGATTTTGCAGATAACACCCAGCTGGGATTCTCCATGAGTTCGGAAGAGGTGACTTCCGCCAGTGCCGGTTTCGGCACTCCGGGACGTATGCTTTCCTTTTTCGGACGCGCGCAATACGAATACGATAACCGCTATGTGGTAACCGCCAGTTTGCGCCGCGACGGTTCCGCCAAATTCGGACGTAATAATCGCTGGGGACTGTTCCCTTCAGTAGGCGCCACGTATCGCATTTCCAATGAAAGTTTCTGGCCGAAGAACTTTTTCATTAATTCCATGAAAATACGCGCCAGTTGGGGACTGAACGGAAACAACAGCATCCGGAGCAATGCCGCAGTAGGTTTGATGAGCGACGCGGGTTACTCACTGGACGGAAATACAGTGAGCGGTTATGCCCCCACCACGATAGACAATGTAGACTTGGGCTGGGAGAAAACCCGCAGTTGGAATTTAGGTTTGGACCTCGGTTTCTTAAAGAACCGCATTACCGTAGCTCTGGATATCTATCGTAAACTGACCGACGGCATGCTCTATGAAGTAACCGTACCCGCCTCCATGGGGTTAGAAGATAACAGGGCTTGGGATAATGTAGGAAGCATAGAAAACAAAGGTGTGGAGCTTGAAATATCTTCCAGAAATCTGACCGGTCCTTTAAAGTGGACTACCTCTTTCAATATCGCTTACAATAAAAATGAGATTCTCAGCATGGGAGACAACAATACGGCTATCTACGGTGGCTGGAACAATTCAAACACCCACGTATTCATGGTAGGCGAACCCATGCGAAGTTACTATATGTACGATGCGATAGGAGTATACCAAACAGAGGAAGACTTACGACGCTATGCCACTATGGAAGGACAAAAAGTGGGAGACATAAGATACCGTGACGTAAATGGCGATGGCATCATCAACGACAATGACCGGACATTGGTGGGTAAAGCCCGCCCGGACTTCACATGGGGACTGACAAATAAATTCAACTATAAAAGGTTCGACCTGACGGTTACGCTAACCGGACAATGGGGCGGTCATCTGTACAGTTTGCTGGGACGTACCATAGACCGTAACAGCGCCGGACCTGGACGTGGAAATCTACTTGCCAAATGGTTACACTCGTGGTTTTCGGAAGAAGATCCCGGTGACGGTATTACACCGAGCTTTCTCTCAACCACCACCAGCGACTTATATGATACGCGCTGGCTTTACAAAAGCGATTTCGTCAAGATAAAGAATGTTATGTTAGGATACAACATCCCTATCAACAAAAAGTTCGCCAGTAAACTGCGTACCTATTTCTCCATACAAAACCTGTATACATGGGATAAATATGATGGTGGATTCTCCCCCGAAGCCAGCACCTACGGCAGTAAGAAAACCGGTTACGATTTCGGTTCTTATCCGATGGCACGGGTTTATACATTAGGAGTGAATATGGAATTTTAATTCAATGTAGAATATGAAACGACTCAATTATATTATAAGTGGGCTGTTAAGCCTCAGCATCAGCCTTTCATCCTGTGATGAATTCTTGAATGTGGAACCTTCGGACGCACGCACCATTCAATATTTCTATACCAACCCTAAAGAAGCGCAACAAGCATTAATGGGCGTATATAATGGTTTACTGCCCATATCCAGTTATTATTTAATGCTGTCTGACGTACGTTCCGATGATGTATGGACTGGCATGCCGGATGATAACGAACAAAATTATATGGCCTTTAATGCTTTCAGGAAACAAATCTCGCAAATTTCCACACTGGAAGCCGCATGGACCGATTATTATGAAATAATAGCCCGCGCAAACGTCTTGCTTGAAAAAATAGAAAACTTGGCGTTCGATGAAAAGATAGAGGGTTTCAGCGTAAAGGAATCTTTCATCGCTGAAGCGCGTTTCTTACGGGCATTCGCTTACTTTGACCTGGTACGTTTCTTCGGGCGCGTACCGGCAGTAACTTCCTCACAGACTGTTGACGAAGCAATGAAAACGCCACAATCCGAGGCCAAAGATATTTATGAAAATATCATCATTCCCGATTTGGAATATGCCATAAATCATATGGGCGATATAGCCTATGGTTACAATGGTAATGAATCAGCATCCGGACGTGCTACCAAACCGGCGGCTCAAGCGCTATTAGGACGTGTATATTGGACAATGGCAGGATTCCCGTTATGGGACAACAGTAAAAAAGCACCTGCCATGGAATTGTTGGAAACAGTAATAGATAATGCCAATGCCGGCAATAAATACTGGGCAAAAGACAGCAAAGAGTGGAAAAAAATATGGATTAGTGACAACGACAACAAATATCATATTTTTGAGATACAATACGCCATGCAATCCGGCTATGGAAATCCGATGATATTCAGTTCCCTGCCGAAAGTGTCATCCAGCTTGTCTCATGTCACTATGTCGGGAAATAAAATCAATTCCTCGAAAAGCCTGAGAAACTTATACCGGGAGAACTCCGGTGAAATCCGTTTCCTGCCCACGATCCGGAAAGGAGAATCTTACTTCGAGAAACTGTTCGAGAATATTATGAAACGGGACACATTGGGATTCAGCAAGATTGACGACCAGATTGTAGACAGAAATTCATTCCCTATCAATTACCCGTTGATTCGTTTAGAAGACGTTATGTTGATGTACGCAGACTTAGCCGGACCTACCGACAAAGGAGTGGAAATGGTAAACAAAATACGTGTACGTGCCGGACTCAAAGAACTCTCCGCTTCCCAGAAAACCACAGAGGCTTTTAAAAATTGCGTTTTGGATGAGCGGCGTCGCGAGTTGGCGGGTGAAGGCATACGTTGGCACGATATCGTACGTTCAGGAAATTTCACAGAATATATTAAGGCCGCATATATCTTGGAAGGAAACGAAGGAATAAGCGCTGCCGGAAACGTGCAAGAAGGCATGTACGTTTATCCCATACCCGACAAACAGTTATTGGTAAACGACGGCTTGTACACACAAAACGAAGCATACAAATAATCAATAAAGCATATTCATATTAAAAAATCAAACATCATGAAAAAAGTAGTATTATCACTGGCTTTAGCCTTTACAGCTATTTTGGGAAATGCCCAAGTCGTAAAAAATGATTTATTGAACGGTTATACAGAAGGGAATGCCCTGGAAAAAGGAGTATATACCGAACGAGGTAAGAAAGCGCCTCTACAAAAAGATACTTGGTGCGCCGCAGCTACTACATCCCCTGTCGAAGGAGCTACAAGTCCGCTTATCGGCACTCCGCTCAAGTATGAAGGATATAGCGAAAAAGGAATGTCTATTGTGTTTGGTGGTATCCCTGAGGGTGCAGGCGGTGAACGCACCACAGTTTATTCAATGGAGAAAGGAAGAACTTATTCATCAGGAACCTATTATCTTGCCTATCTTGTAAATCTTCCGCAGGCATTTCCAAATAAAAGACAATTTGAGTTGCCAACACTCAGTTCCAGCTATAATTTTACCGGAGGCTTCGGACAAGTATTCGCATCCAATTCGGGACGCAAGTTGAAATTCACTTTGGGACAAGGCAAAGAGAATAAAAAATCTGTAGAGATGCTTTATGACTTCGGCAAGACGCACCTTGTCATATTTAAAATGGACTACGCAAACAACCAACTGTCACTGTTTATCGATCCGGAACTGACTAAAGAAGAACCGGCTCCCTCAGTCACCATAGAAGGAAATCCGGAGAAATTCAAAGCTTCCATAAAAGCAATTCAGTTGAAGAACCGGAATGGATTGACAGGTAACGTAGGAAACTTCCGCTTTACAGATAGCTGGACAGGTATCGTCAGTGAATAAGTACGCTAACATATTAAAATAGATGATGAAAACAATCTATAGAAAAAGCTTCCTATGCAGCCTATTGCTTTTCACCGCTGTATCATGCTCCGAAGCAGCCCCTTATCTCCTCTCCCCTGTAGCCGGAGAGGAGAAAGATACTTCCGAGAAAACGGAAACCGCCGTCATCAGCGACAGACGTGCCATGACCGCAAGTTATAACACCAAATTCCAAAGTGACAAAGTAAAAGCGATAGAGCGTAAAGGCGTATTAGTAAGCTGGCGTTTTTTGGATACGGATCCGGATGACATAGCTTTCGACATCTATCGCAGTACGGACGGAGGAAACTTTGAGAAACTGAATAACAACCCTATCGCCAACAGTAGCAATTATAAAGATTTGACTGCCGACGTTACTGTCAATAATGAATATAAAGTCTGTAAGACCGGGAGTACAGAAACATTATGTTCCTATACTTTCACACCGGCTATGGCGCAAAACTTTTATCGCACTATCAAGCTGAATACTAATGTACCCGATCCCTCACTTGTATATCAAGCCAATGATGCCGCCGTGGGAGATTTGGATGGAGACGGAGAATATGAAATCGTATTAAAACGCTCGGTAGTCAACCATGACAATACGGCAAAAACGGTCGATCCCGGAAGTTGTTTGTTGGAAGCCTATAAATTGAACGGGGCTTTTCTTTGGCGGATAGACCTCGGAATCAATATCCGTCAAGGACCGCACTATACTCCTTTCATCGTTTACGACTTAAATGGTGACGGACGGGCGGAGGTGGCTGTACGTACCTCGGAAGGAACAACCTTCGGCGATGGAACCACAATCGGCGACACCAACGGTGACAAGCGTATTGATTACCGAAATAAAACAAATGGCCGCGTATTGGAAGGCCCGGAATTCCTGTCCGTTATAGACGGTAGTACCGGAACCGAACTTGCACGTACCGATTACATTCCCCGCGGTGAAGAAGACACCTGGATGTCCTATTGGGGAGATAACTGGGGAAACCGCATAGACCGTTTCCTCATGGCAGTGGGGCACTTCGGTTCAATGGATGGGCAGGCGAGTATCGTAATAAGTCGAGGATACTATCAAAACTGGCAGATGGCCGCCTACGATTTATCCGGCAATGAACTGAAAAAACGCTGGCATTTCAATACTTATCCCGACAATCAGCAATACAAAGGAGAAGGCAACCATAATTTAGCAGTAGGAGATGTAGATAATGACGGCAAAGACGAAATTATTTTCGGCTCTTGCTGTATAGACCACAACGGAACCGGTTTGTATGCAACCGGCCTTGGACACGGTGACGCTCTTCATTTAGGTAAGTTTGACCCTACACGTGAAGGATTACAGGTTGTAGCCTGCAAGGAAGAGTGCAAACGAAACGGAAATGTCGGTTTGGAATTCCGCGATGCCGGTACCGGCCAACTCATTTGGAGCCTGCAAGGTTCCGGTGGAGATGTAGGGCGCTGCATGGTAGCCGACATTGATCCGGATTCTCCCGGATGTGAGGTATGGGCATCTTATCCGAAAAATCAGATATTCTCCTGTAAGGGAGAGTTGCTCAACCGTTCACAACCTTCGGGCAAAGGTGGCGGCCAAAGCTATAATATGGGAATCTGGTGGAGCGGCTCATTAAATCGACAAGTCTTAGATGGAGTACTGATAAACGGCCGCGCCGGTGAACTGGAGACACGTCTCTTCACCGGAAGTAACTTTGGCGTGAAATCAATCAACAGTTCCAAAGCCAATCCCTGTTTTTATGGTGACATTTGGGGAGACTGGCGGGAAGAAATCATTTATGCAAGCAGTGACAACACCGAATTACGCATTTTTACCACAGACTTTGAAACAGAGCACCGTTTTCGTCCGTTGATGAATGATCACATCTATAAAATGAGCGCAACTTTGCAAAACATCGGCTATAACCAGCCTACTCATACCGGATTTTATTTAGGTTCGGACTTACAGAAGAAAACGAAATAGGACAATTATATTATAAATTGGTTAGAAGTTTCTCAACAGGCAGTAATTTCAAAGGATAAAAGAATCAGGATAACAAATGTCTGAGAAAAAGAGAGAATCACTTTCGGTTCTCTCTTTTCTTTTCAAATACCTTACAAAGGCCTTTTATTATTCAATCAATCTCAGTATATTTGTTCAATATTGGAAAATCCCATATTCTATCATGAGACACAAACTCTTTTTATTCTTAATTCTATTATTAGCTTATACAACCCATGTATACGGTGGAATAAAGTTATACTCCGAACACATGAAAACCAGTGACGGGCTCCCCAGTAACACAATCCGCTACTTACATCAGGATTGCAAAGGTTTTTTATGGATAGGTACTTTAAACGGGTTAAGTCGGTATGACGGAAATTCATTCATCACTTTCCAGCCTCAAGACGAAATTAAACCGGCATTGAGCGATAACCGTATCTATAATATCACCGAAGATAAACACGGCTTTTTATGGATTGGCACCGCATCACGTATATATAGCTGTTACGACCTGCAAAAAGCCTGCTTTGTACATTACACGGAAAAAGATAAACGAGGAGAGAACTATTCCAAACTCTACCTCGCTTCTAATGGAGATATATGGCTGTGGCATCCCACCAATGGATGTTTGAGAGTTACGCATCACTCCGACAGAAGTTTGGTTTCTACCGTATACAAAACGGAAGAAGGCAATATGCCTGACAATCAAATCAATTTTATAGAAGAAGATGCTTCCGGGAGAACATGGATCGGTACCAAGCGCGGCCTGGCCGTTACCATAAACGGAGAAACAAAAATTATAGATAGAGCGCTTAATTGGGCTTCCGTTTTCTCGCATAAGAATATGGTCTACCTTCTTACACAAGACGGTACTATTTACAAGTATAAAGAGCTTGATAACAAACCTATTAAAATCGCATCATTACCCGATAAACAGGAAAAGAAAACGTCCTTCGACAATTTCTTTTTATTGGGTAAACAGATTATCCTGACCTCAACCGGAATTTACAATTATGATTTTGAAACACAACAAGTCACGATTGACCAAGAACTGCATTTGAAAAATGGTAAAATAATCCGTGACAATCATGCAAACTATTGGATATATAATCATACCGGAATTGTATGGTATGTACAATCAGAAAGCGGTAATATTAAAGAATTCCAACTCATTCCGAAAGAGCAAATAAATCATATCGACTTTGAACGTTATCATATTGTACACGATTCAAGAGGCATTATTTGGATTTCGACATATGGAAACGGACTTTTCACATACAACACAAACGATGGTACACTGCAACATTTTACAGCAGATACGGCGAGTACCGGCTGCATCGATACGGATTTTTTATTATACGTGACAGAAGACCGTAACGGTGTAATCTGGGTTGGTTCCGAATTTCTGGGTATAACCCGTATAACTGTACAGAATGAAAGCCCCGAACGTATCTACCCTGAAAACCAGCAATTGTTAGACCGCTCCAACAGTATCCGCATGATCGCTCAGATGCCTGATGGAAATATAGGAATAGGGACACGCAAGGGAGGGGTCTATATGTATAATCCCTCATTGGAGAAAATGGTGCAGAAAACAGACTTCAGTTCCAATATATATGCCATCGCATCGGACTCCAAAGAGCAAATATGGTTAGGAACACGAGGAGATGGAATTAAAATAGATTCCCAATGGTATCGCCACAGTGACTCCGAACCTTATAGTCTGTCCAATAATAATGTATTTACTTTTCATAAGGACAGAGACAATCGTATGTGGATAGGGACATTCGGCGGCGGCTTAGACCTTGCCTTACCGGATTCTAACAATCGATATAAATTTAAGCATTTCTTTCAATACATACACGGAGTAAGTGAAATCCGAACATTGCTTGAAGATGAAAACGGTATGTTCTGGATGGGTACCAGCAATGGTATTTGCCTGTTTCATCCGGATTCCCTGATTAGCAATCCTAACAACTACCATTTATTCAGCCACACCAACGGCAGATTCTGCAGTAACAGCATCATCTATCTTTTTCAAGATAGTAAAAAACGGATTTGGGCAGGTACATCAGGGATGGGAATAGTATTATGCTCTCCCGAAAACAACTATACCAACCTGAGATATGATTGTTTCGATACCCAAGACGGGCTTGTAAACAATACCGTTCAATCAATACTTGAGGACGACAAAGGAGATCTATGGATTGCAACAGAATACGGATTATCTCAATTCAATGTTGAAAGCCATTCCTTTAACAATTACCTGTTCGCCTCGCAGACATTAGGTAATGCGTATAGTGAAAACTGCGCATATAAAAAAGAAGACGGAAAACTAATATTCGGCACCAACTATGGACTTGTCATTATTGATCCGCTAAAAATGCAAGGTAGCATTCCGTCCGTACCGGTAACCTTCACAGACCTGTATATAAATGGAATACAGGTACTTCCCAATGGGAAAGACTCCCCACTCATACAATCATTATCTTACTCCGAAGAAATCCGGCTCAAACACTTCCAAAACTCGTTCCAAATCTATTTCTCAACATTTGACTATTCAAGCAACGGACATCACCAATATATGTACCGGCTTGAAAACTATGACAAGGAATGGAGTACTCCCTCTTCCCTTAATTTTGCCTCTTACAAATACCTCAAACCGGGCAATTACACACTCCACGTAAAAGTACGGAATGAAACCGGTACTTGGGATGAACGGGAAACAACATTAAGAATAATTATTCGCCCGCCCTTTTGGAAAACGGATTGGGCTTTCTCCTGTTATGCATTACTCGCATTGACTTTGCTTTATCTCAGTTACAGAGTCATTCGCAATATCAATACTCTGCGCAACCGTATCAATGTAGAAAAACAACTGACAGAGTATAAATTAGTATTTTTCACCAATATATCCCACGAATTCCGTACCCCCCTCACTTTAATACAGGGAGCGATGGAAAAAATGCAACACATCAGCCATTTACCCCAGGAAGCGGTGCGTCCGTTGCAAACGATGAACAAGAGTACCAACCGAATGTTGAGACTAATCAATCAGCTACTGGAATTCAGAAAAATGCAAAACAATAAGTTAGGGCTTTCATTGGAAGAAACCGATGTGATGGCTTTTCTCTATGAAATCTTTCTCAGTTTTGGGGATGTAGCAGAACAAAAAAAGATTGACTTTCAGTTCAAGCCTTCAATCCCCTCTTACAAAATGTTCATAGATAAAGGCAATATAGATAAGGTAACCTATAATTTATTGTCCAATGCATTTAAGTACACACCCTCGGGCGGTCGTATTATATTGTCCGCCACAATAGATAATACACAAAAACACCTGCAAATCCAAGTATCGGATACGGGGGTGGGTATACCAAAAGAAAAGCGAGGAGAACTCTTCAAGCGTTTCATGCAAAGCAACTTCTCACGCAACAGCATAGGAGTAGGACTTCATTTGTCTCAGGAATTAGTTCTTGTGCACAAAGGAAGAATTGAATATTCAGAAAATGAAGGCGGGGGCTCGATTTTTACAATATATCTGCCCGCTGATAAAGCTGTTTATGAAGAAAAAGATTTTTTGATAGCAGGAAATGCCCTTTTAAAAGAGGAAGAAAACAGTCTTGTTTTTCATCCTCTCGACATATCTTCGTCCGAACAGGACGATATTCAGCAGAATGCTCCAATCACAGAGGATAAACGTAAAATTCTAGTTATAGAAGACGATAATGATATCCGCGGTTTCCTGCAGGAAGAGCTTTCTCCTTTTTTTGAAGTAGAAACAGAAGCCGACGGTAAATCCGGATTTAAGAAAGCATGCACATATGATGCCGACTTGATAGTCTGTGATGTACTCATGCCGGGTATGACCGGATTTGAATTAACCAAAAAACTAAAGTCGGATTTCACTACCAGCCATATACCTATTATATTGCTGACAGCCTTAAGTTCATCCGAAAAGCATTTGGAAGGAATTGAAGCCGGAGCAGATGCTTATATAGCGAAACCTTTCAGCATAAAATTATTGTTGGCACGTATCTTCAAATTGATAGAACAGCGGGATAAACTACGTAGAAAATACTCCAATGAACCCGGTATCATACATCCGGAAACTTGTACAACAGACCGCGACAAAGAATTTGTCGACCGCCTGAATCTCGTACTCGAACAGAATCTCTCCCGTCCGGAACTCAGCATTGACGAGTTTGCCGCGCTGATGCGATTAGGGCGTACTGTTTTTTATAAGAAACTACGTGGGCTGACCGGTTGTTCTCCCAACGAATATTTACGGATGGTACGCATGAAAAAAGCCGCCGAATTATTACTTTCACCGGATAATCCCACTGTGGCGGAAGTAGCTTATCAAGTGGGCATCAGTGATCCTTTTTACTTCAGTAAATGTTTTAAAGCGCAATTCGGAGTAGCCCCCTCGCACTACCAAAAAGGTACGACCAAAGACTCTTCAGTAGTGGAAGAAGCCCCTTCTGATGAGAAGACTTGATAAATGGAAAGCGATATTTTATGCATTTTCGCATACTTATTTGTATAAAAAGCATAAAAAAGCCATCCTTTCTGTATATTCTTTCCAAAATATTCCCTACTTTTGCGCCGTTCTAAGAATAATTATACAGAAAGATGAAAAAGAAAGCTAATCGGTTAGATGCCATCAAGATGATAATCTCAAGCAAAGACATCAGTTCTCAGGAAGAATTGTTGCAGGCTTTGGGGAAAGAGGGCTTTGAACTGACGCAAGCCACCTTGTCGCGCGACTTAAAGCAACTGAAAGTAGCCAAAGCGGCCAATATGAACGGGAAATATGTATATGTACTGCCTAACAACATCATGTACAAACGCAGCAACGACCAAAGCGCCAGCGAAATGCTGATGACCAGCGGATTCGTTTCACTTCATTTCTCCAAGAATATTGCCGTCATCCGTACCCGTCCGGGCTATGCCAGCAGCATGGCCTACGACATCGACAACCGCGAATGTCCCGCCGTACTGGGCACTATCGCCGGGGACGATACGATAATGATGGTTCTGCACGAGGCTGCATCCCATGAAGAGGTGCGTGTTTTTCTGTCACAAATCATTCCTAACATGAAGTAAGTCAGTATAACTATAATATAACGAAATAAAAGAAATGGATTCGAAACAAATTGATGTGATGGTAGCTGATGCCTCACATGAAGTTTACGTGGATAAGATTTTGGATACCATCCGAGAAGCTGCCAAGGTACGCGGAACGGGCATCGCAGAACGCACGCATGAATACGTAGCGACTAAAATGAAAGAAGGAAAAGCTATTATAGCTTTGTGTGGAGAGGAATTCGCCGGTTTCACTTACATCGAGAGTTGGGGAAACAAGCAATATGTAGCTACATCAGGACTTATCGTACATCCCGACTACCGCGGCCTGGGACTTGCAAAACGTATTAAGACGGCTTCTTTCCGCCTGGCACGCCTGCGATGGCCCAAGGCCAAGATTTTCAGTCTGACCAGTGGGGCTGCTGTCATGAAGATGAATACCGAACTGGGCTACGTACCGGTTACTTTCAATGAGCTGACAGACGACGAGTCTTTCTGGAAAGGTTGCGAGGGCTGCATCAACCATGACATATTAGTAGCCAAAAACCGGAAGTTCTGCATCTGTACGGCAATGCTTTACGACCCGAATTTACACGAAGAAGATAAAATATAAATAAATGAGGAATTATGAATGAAGAATTACTATGCAGCATAAAGCGCAGCCAAATTCTTCATTCTTAATTCTTCACTCTTAATTTAAAAGTTATGGAAGCAAAGAAGAAAAAAGTAGTGGTCGCATTCAGCGGTGGTCTGGATACTTCATTCACAGTTATGTATCTGGCTAAAGAGAAAGGATACGAAGTATATGCGGCTTGCGCCAACACCGGTGGTTTCAGCCCCGAGCAGTTGAAAACCAACGAAGAAAACGCCTACAAGTTGGGTGCCGTAAAATATATCACTTTGGACGTAACGCAGGAATATTACGAAAAGAGCTTGAAATACATGGTATTCGGCAATGTGTTGCGTAACGGCACTTATCCCATATCCGTAAGTTCCGAACGTATCTTCCAGGCATTGGCCATTGCACGCTATGCCAACGAAATAGGCGCAGATGCCATTGCGCATGGGTCTACCGGTGCGGGCAACGACCAGATACGCTTCGACATGACTTTCCTTGTAATGGCTCCGGGCGTGGAAATCATCACCTTGACACGCGACATGGCATTGAGCCGCCAGGAAGAGATAGACTATCTGAACAAACACGGCTTTGCAGCCGACTTCGCCAAACTGAAATATTCCTATAACGTAGGTTTGTGGGGTACTTCCATTTGCGGCGGTGAGATTCTGGATTCCGCACAGGGACTTCCCGAAAGCGCTTACCTGAAACATTGTACAAAAGAAGGCAGCGAGCAGTTGCGCCTGACCTTTGAAAAGGGTGAACTTAAAGCGGTCAATGATGAAAAGTTTGACGACCCCATCAAAGCCATCCAGAAGGTAGAGGAAATCGGCGCGGCTTACGGCATCGGCCGTGACATGCACGTGGGCGATACGATTATCGGTATCAAAGGCCGTGTAGGTTTTGAAGCCGCCGCTCCCATGCTGATTATCGGCGCGCACAAGTTCCTTGAGAAATACACATTGAGCAAATGGCAGCAATACTGGAAAGACCAGGTAGCCAACTGGTACGGCATGTTCCTGCACGAAAGCCAATATCTGGAGCCGGTAATGCGCGATATTGAAGCCATGCTGGAGTCTTCTCAGCGCAATGTAAACGGTACCGCCATTCTCGAACTCCGCCCGCTCAGCTTCTTCACCGTAGGCGTGGAGAGTGAAGACGACCTTGTAAAGAACAAATTCGGCGAATACGGCGAAATGCAGAAAGGCTGGACTGCGGAAGACGCCAAAGGCTTCATCAAAGTAACCTCCACCGCACTGCGCGCCTATTACTCAAACCACAAAGACGAAAAAGAAAACATCTGATATGGAAAAGAAACTGACACGTTCCGTCAACGACAAAATGCTTGGCGGTGTATGTAGCGGCCTCGCCAAATACTTCGGTCTGGACCCTACACTGGTACGCTTGGGATATGCCTTTCTCTCGATATTCACTGCCGGGTTTCCCGGAATCGTGCTCTACATCTTGGCCTGTATCATCATACCTAAAGACACTGCAATATGATTAAAGTAGGAATCATCGGCGGAGCCGGATACACAGCAGGCGAACTGATACGCCTGTTGCTGAATCATCCCGAAGCGGAAATCGTATTCATCAACAGCTCGAGTAATGCCGGCAACAAAATTACCGACGTACACGAAGGACTGTACGGAGAAACAGATTTAGTATTCACCGACGAACTTCCGTTGGACGAGATTGATGTGCTTTTCTTCTGCACGGCACATGGCGACACTAAGAAATTCATGGAAAGCCATAACGTACCGGAAGACTTGAAAATAATCGACCTCTCCATGGACTATCGCATCAAGAGCGATGACCATGACTTTATTTACGGACTGCCCGAGTTGAACCGCCGGGCTACCTGTACGGCAAAGCATGTTGCCAACCCCGGATGCTTCGCAACCTGCATCCAGCTGGGATTGCTTCCGCTTGCCAAGCACCTGATGCTGAACGATGACATTATCGTGAATGCCATCACCGGCAGTACCGGTGCAGGCGTCAAGCCGGGAGCGACAAGCCACTTCAGCTGGCGCAACAACAACATGAGTGTGTACAAAGCTTTCGAGCACCAGCACGTGCCCGAAATCAGGCAATCGCTCAAACAGCTCCAGAACAGCTTTGATTCGGACATCGATTTCATCCCCTACCGCGGCGATTTTCCCCGCGGCATTTTTACCACTATCGTGATAAAGACCAAAGTGGCGCTGGAAGAGATTGTCCGTATGTACGAAGAGTATTACGCCAAAGACTCCTTTACGCATATCGTCGACAAGAACATAGATTTGAAGCAGGTTGTCAACACCAACAAATGCCTTATACACTTGGAAAAGCATGGTGACAAGCTTCTTATCATTTCCTGTATAGACAACTTGCTGAAAGGAGCCAGCGGCCAAGCCGTACACAACATGAATCTGATGTTCAATTTGGAAGAAACGGTCGGCCTCAAACTGAAGCCCAGCGCTTTCTAAAGCATTTTTAATTTGTAATCAGTTACTAAAAGAATGAAACTATTCGATGTATATCCCCTTTTCGACATTAATATTGTCAAAGGAAAAGGCTGCCATGTATGGGACGACAAAGGTACGGAATACCTCGACCTCTACGGCGGTCATGCGGTAATCTCTATCGGGCATGCACATCCGCACTACGTAGAGATGATCAGCAAACAAGTAGCCACACTCGGATTCTATTCCAACTCCGTTATCAACAAACTGCAGCAGCAACTGGCAGAACGGTTGGGTAAGGTCTGCGGATACGACGATTACTCCCTGTTCCTTATCAACAGCGGAGCCGAAGCCAACGAGAACGCGTTGAAACTCGCTTCGTTCTATAACGGACGGACACGCGTGGTATCTTTCTCAAAGGCTTTCCACGGACGGACTTCATTGGCAGTAGAGATGACCGACAATCCTAAAATCATCGCCCCTATCAATAACTGCGGACACGTAACCTATCTCCCGCTGAATGACATAGAGGCAATGAAAGCCGAACTGTCAAAAGGCGATGTATGCGCCGTAATCATCGAAGGCATTCAGGGAGTGGGCGGCATACAGCTACCGACCGATGAGTTTATGCAAGCCCTGCGTGAAACCTGTACCAAATACAATACCATACTGGTTCTGGATGAAATCCAGAGCGGTTACGGACGTAGCGGCAAGTTCTTTGCCCACCAGTACAACGGCATTAAAGCCGACATCATCACCGTAGCCAAAGGTATAGGCAACGGCTTCCCGATGGCAGGCGTACTTATCAGTCCGGTGTTCACTCCTGTCTACGGACAGCTTGGAACGACTTTTGGCGGCAACCATCTGGCTTGCAGCGCAGCGCTTGCCGTATTGGATGTCATCGAGCAGGAAGAACTCGTAGCCAACGCTGCCAAAACAGGCGCATACCTGCTGGAAGAACTGAAGAAATTCCCGCAAATCAAAGAAGTGCGCGGACGCGGATTGATGATCGGTCTTGAATTTGAAGAACCTATCAAAGAACTGCGTCTGAAATTACTGAAAGAACAACATGTGTTTACGGGTGTCAGCGGTACGAACGTACTCCGCCTGTTACCGCCTCTATGCCTCGGCATGGACGAAGCGAACCTCTTCCTGGAACGTTTTAAGAAAGTACTTTGATATTTGAAGAATAATCAGCCGACAAAAGAGACGACCGAAAGAAGAATACCTTCCTGTTTCGGTCGTTTTTTATAGAAAATCCATACCTTTGCCGGAAGACAACATTTTAAATAACAAGATGATATGAAAACAGCAATTATCGGTGCAGGAAATATGGGCGGGTCTATCGCCCGCGGTTTGGCCAAAGGAACCATCATCCCGGCCAATGACATCATTGTTTCTAATCCTACGCAAAGTAAATTGGATGTACTGAAGGCAGAATTCCCGGCGTTGCAAACCACACGCGACAACCAGGAAGCCGTGACCGGAGCCGAGCTTATCATACTCGCCGTTAAACCGTGGCTGATGAAGTCCGTAGTGAGCGAACTCAAACTGAAAAGCAAACAGATACTTATCTCCGTGGCGGCCGGCATACCTTTCGAGGAGTTGGCGCACTATGTGGCAGATAAGGAAATGACTATGTTCCGCCTCATCCCCAACACCGCTATCAGCGAGATGGAGAGCATGACGCTTATCTCCAGCCGGAATGCAAGCAAAGAACAGGAACAACTGCTGCTCGACATCTTCAACCAGATGGGACTTGCCATGCTGATTCCCGAGGAAAAAATAGCGGCCGCCACCGCCATGACTTCCTGCGGTATTGCTTACGTACTGAAATATATCCAGGCCGCCATGCAAGCCGGAATAGAGATGGGCATTTACCCCAAGGACGGAATGCGCATGATAGCCCAATCGGTAAAAGGCGCCGCCGAACTGATACTGAACAACGATACGCATCCCAGTGTGGAGATTGACAAAGTATGCACTCCCGGCGGAATTACAATCAAGGGTATCAACGAGCTGGAGCACCGGGGATTCTCCTCCGCCATTATCAATGCCATAAAAGCAAGTAAATAACAGAACTAATCCACTTAATACGAACCACATGGACGAACAGATTAAACAAATCGCCGAACGCCTGCGCGGATTGCGCGACGTATTGGAGCTGACTACCGAAGACATCGCCCGCGATTGCGATATCTCGGCAGAAGAATACCGTCTTGCAGAAACGGGAGAGTTTGACATCTCCGTAAGCATGCTGCAAAAGATAGCCCGCCGTTACGGCATTGCGCTGGACGCATTGATGTTCGGCGAAGAACCGAAAATGAGCAGCTACTTCCTTACCCGTGCAGGAAAAGGAACCAGCATCGAGCGTACAAAAGCCTATAAATACCAATCACTGGCCGCCGGCTTCATGAACCGCAACGCCGATCCGTTCATCGTTACCGTAGAGCCCAAACCGGAAAACGAGCCGATACATTACAACAGCCACTCGGGACAGGAATTCAACCTCGTTCTGGAAGGCCGCATGATGCTGAGTATCGACGGCAAAGATTTAATTTTAAACGAAGGAGACAGTTTGTATTTCAACTCCAAACTGCCTCACGGCATGAAAGCGCTGGACGGAAAGAAAGTACGGTTCCTTGCTGTAATCATGTAACAACATAAATGAAGAATGAAGAACGAAGAATGAAGAACGGGGTGTATGCTTATGCCGTACATCAGGTTCTTAATACCCAATTCCCCATTCTTAATCCCTAAAGTTATGGTAGAAAGATTTTTATCGCAAACGTCCTTCACTTCTCAAGAGGACTTTATCAAGAATTTAAAGATTAACGTACCGGAGAATTTCAACTTCGGTTATGATGTAGTGGATGCCTGGGCTGCCGAACAACCCGACAAGCCCGCATTGCTCTGGACCAACGACAAGGGCGAACAAATCCAGTTCTCATTTGCCGACATGAAGCGCTATACGGACATGACGGCTTCCTATTTCCGGAGTCTCGGCATCGGGCACGGAGATATGGTAATGCTGATTCTGAAACGCCGTTATGAGTTCTGGTTCAGCATCATCGCACTGCACAAACTGGGTGCCGTCGTTATTCCCGCCACACATTTACTTACCAAGAAAGATATTGTATACCGATGCAATGCTGCAGACATCAAGATGATTGTCTGTGCAGGCGAAAGCGTCATTACCGACCATATCACCGCCGCCATGCCGGACTCTCCGAGTGTGAAGAAGCTGGTGAGTGTAGGTCCGGAGATAGCCGAAGGCTTTGAGGATTTCCACAAAGGCATAGCCGATGCCGCCCCGTTCGTAAGACCGGAACACGCCAACAGCAACGATGACATTTCCTTGATGTACTTCACCAGCGGAACCACCGGCGAGCCGAAAATGGTAGCCCACGACTTCACATATCCTTTGGGACATATCATTACCGGAAGTTTCTGGCATAATCTGCATGAAAACAGCCTGCATCTCACCATTGCCGATACAGGTTGGGGAAAAGCCGTATGGGGCAAACTGTACGGGCAGTGGATAGCCGGCGCCAACATCTTTGTATACGACCACGAGAAATTCACTCCCGCCGATATTCTGACAAAGATACAGGACTATCACGTCACCTCGCTTTGCGCGCCGCCTACCATCTTCCGGTTCCTGATTCACGAAGACCTGACGAAGTACGACCTCTCGTCATTGCAATATTGCACCATTGCCGGCGAAGCGCTGAATCCCGCCGTATTCGATACATTCAAGAAACTGACAGGCATCAAACTGATGGAAGGCTTCGGACAGACCGAAACCACCCTTACCGTAGCCACCATGCCATGGATGCAACCCAAGCCGGGCAGCATGGGACTGCCGAACCCGCAATACGATGTAGACCTGATAGACTATGACGGCCGTTCGGTAGAAGCCGGTGAACAAGGACAGATTGTAATCCGCACCGACAAAGGCAAACCGCTCGGTCTGTTCAAAGAATATTATCGAGACGCCAACCGCACCCATGAAGCATGGCACGATAACATCTACTACACCGGCGACGTTGCCTGGAAAGACGAGGACGGTTATCTCTGGTTCGTGGGACGCGCCGACGACGTTATCAAGAGCAGCGGTTACCGTATCGGCCCGTTCGAAGTGGAAAGCGCCCTGATGACGCATCCCGCGGTTATAGAATGCGCCATTACCGGAGTTCCCGATGAAATTCGGGGACAAGTGGTGAAAGCTACCATTGTACTGTCCAAAGAATATAAGGACCGTGCAGGGGAAGAACTGATTAAGGAGTTGCAGAACCACGTAAAGAAAGTGACCGCACCTTACAAATATCCGCGCGTCATAGAGTTTGTAGACGAACTTCCCAAAACCATCAGCGGTAAAATACGCCGTGTGGAAATCCGGAAGAACGATGAGAAATAACCGCTTCGAACAAAGAAGAGGTATACAAGGTTTATAAAAGAAAGGAATGTGCCGAAATGATGATTAACATATCATTTTGGCACATTCCCTTTATTTTTAGGGATGAGACTTACCGTTTCCGCACTATATCCTGCAAACGGAAAAAGGCATCCGAATAACGCGCTCCCCACAATTCATATCTTTCACACTGCGTTTCCACCTTACGTGAAAAGTTATCCCAGCTTTTCTTCTCTACCGGCGACCAGACATTCTCGGCCAACGCCGCCATACGGGGAAAGAGAGAGAACTCCACTTTCCATGTAGTGGGAATATACTCCGTCCATAGGCACCCTTGCGCGCCCCAAATAAGTTCAGTCTGTCGGTCAGTCAAAGAATCGGGAACAATTTGAAACTCATACACCTTCTCCAATGATAAAGGTCCTCTCGGCCCTATCTCGGATTGTGTACGGCTTTCTTTCATGTTGAAATACGACCATGCCGAACAGGCAAATATGGCACGGTGCCCGGTTTTCAATGCTTTCACGCCATAGTTCGGACGGCGCCAATTCATGATAATGCAATCCTCGGATATACCGCCTTCCAATATCTCATCCCAGCCGACAAGCGTTTTCCCTTTAGCGTTGACAACATCCTGTACATAATGGATAAAATAGCTTTGCAAGGCTTTCTCGTCAGCCAGACCATGGTCGCGCATGAACCGTTGCGTTTGCTCGGATTCCTGCCACCAGCGTTTGGCGCATTCATCACCCCCCACATGGATGTATTGCCCGGGAAATAAGTCGCACAGTTCCGAGAATACATCTTTCAGAAAGTCGAAAACTTCCGGCTTGGGAGCAAGCACATTATTGAATTTATTGAAGATTCCCCAGGTAAGCGCACATTTCTTCGGCTCATCCGGTGTAGTGCTGAATTGAGGATAAGTGGCAAGCACAGCCATGCAATGCCCGGGAATGTCAATCTCCGGTATAACGGTGATGTATCGCTCGGCGGCATATCGCACCACCTCGCGGACGTCTTCGTGAGTGTAGTAACCGCCATAAGGAAGCGGCTGATACTTTCCCGGATACAGTCCTTCTATTTCCCCTTCGCGCACAGAACCTTTCGCCGTCAGCTCAGGCCGGCACTTCATCTCTACACGCCAGGCCTGGTCGTCCGTAAGATGCCAATGAAAATAATTCAGTTTGTGCAAAGCAAGATAGTCTATATACTTCTTGATAAACTCTACCGGAAAGAAATGGCGTACCACATCCAGATGCATCCCCCGATAAGCGAAACGGGGATAATCCACGACCTTGGCCGCTGCAAGAATCGGCAATACACCGGCTCGTACGGGCAACATCTGAATCAAAGTCTGTACCCCGTAAAATACGCCTGCCGCATCATTTCCTTCAATACGGATACCCGTACCGGGAATAACTTCCAGCCGATAGCCACCGGAAACCTCACCGTTGTTCCGATTGACCAGAACGATACCGTTTACCGCCTTATCAGCCGTACGCTTTTTCCCCTTCTTTGGCACATCAACCCGCAGAGGGATACCTAAATAACGATTTGTATAATCGGCAAGAAAATCAGCCGACGCAACCAGGGAAGAATCGGACACGCGGACAAGCATGCCTCTTTCAATTTGAACCGTCCCCTCGCCGGCAACGGTTATCTCCGCCGGTTCGGGAATAATGCTGAACTGTTTCTCCTGAGCCTGTCCGGCAAGTGCGGAGATTGCAAAGATTGCAGTCATAAATTTCCTGAATAACATAGATGATGAATTATTAACTTTGCAAATATAAGCTTTTTATGTAGATAAAACGATAAAAGGACTATATTTGCACGTGAATCGGGCTTTGCAAAAAGAATCCAATCACTAACGAAGAACGCCACGACACATGGGTAGTAGAATGCGGGCAGGAAGAGAGATGCTTCTCTTAATGATTATCCTGTTCCTGTCCGGCCATATATGCGCGCAAGATAGCTATATCCACCGCCTCGGCATTGAAGGCCGACCGGGATATATATTCCCCACCAGCTCTTTCCTGCGGGGCGAAAATGATATGCGCAAAAGACTGGGTTCCGCCTGCTCCGCCCATCTGAAATACTCATTCCAACTGCAACCGGGTACGGCCGCCGACCGAGTATACGGAAGTTCTTATCAGGGAATGGGAGTAGGCTATTTCGATTTCGGCAACCGCAGGGAGATGGGAACGCCTGTCGCCCTCTACGCTTTTCAAGGCGCGCGTATTGCCAGGTTCACTCCCCGCTTATCACTTAATTACGAATGGGGATTCGGCGCATCTTTCGGCTGGAAACCATACGATTACCTCGCCAACGCCAATAATACCGTTATAGGAACCAAAGTCAATGCATATCTCAATGCCGGAATTCATCTGAACTGGATACTGTCTCCGCGGTTCGACCTCAATATCGGCGCAGCGGCGGTACATTTCTCTAACGGTAATACCCAATATCCCAATACCGGTTTGAATACGGTAGATTTTAAAATCGGAGTGGTATATAATTTCAATCGGGATATAGACAAAGCGTTACAACCGTCACAACAAATTCCGGTTCCGTCATTCCCCAGGCATGTCAGTTATGACCTGACACTGTTCGGTTCGTGGCGGAGGAAAGCTATCGATGTACCGGGTGGACAGGTCCCGGCTCCCGACAAATATGCCGTAGCAGGATTCTGCTTTGCCCCTATGTATAATTTCGGGTATAAGTTCCGCGCAGGAGTATCTTTGGATGGTGTGTATGATGCAAGCGCCAATATTTACGCCAAAGATTACATTACCCCGCTCGACGGCGGCAATGAGGAAGACGCGTTCGGTATTCCCCCGCTTCGCAAACAACTTTCATTGGGTGTATCCGCACGTGGAGAATGGGTGATGCCTTATTTCACTGTCGGCATAGGTTTCGGCGCCAATATCCTGCATGGCGGTGGCGACCTTCAATCATTCTACCAAATATTGGCTCTCAAAATTGACATGACCCGCGACACCTTTCTGCACATAGGATATAACCTGAAAGATTTCCATGAGCCCAACTACCTGATGCTCGGTATAGGTTATCGGTTTAATAATAAACGTCCCCGTCTGTATCATTAATCCGGACGAATACGCAACATCTCATTTTGACTATAGTGAAAAAGTTTTTTGATATATGGCAAAATGAATTATCACAGTAGAGAAAAACGATTAGAGTATGTATTCAGCAGAAATGCTGTTTATGCAAGATACCCTTTCACCTTTCATATCTTTCTATTTATGCGGGTTAGCGGGTGAAGGGGTACCAAATGTATTGATTTGATTTCATAAGAGTGTCGCTTCCTCCGTCCTGCAAGGCGAAATAATTCATCTCGCGGGATAGATTTATTCATCCCACGAAACAAAATTATCCGTCTCATAAGATGAATCCATCCATCCCGTGAGATGATTTTAAAGGATTTACGGGTTGTGCCTGTAATATACCTGCGGGAAAAGAAAAAGCTCCGCAAATCATTGATTTACAGAGCTTTTATAAAACATTTGTACTCGAAGCGGGACTTGAACCCGCACAGCCGCAATGGCCAAAGGATTTTAAGTCCTTCGTGTCTACCATTCCACCATTCGAGCATCCTTAAAAAGGAGAGCGGAAAACGAGACTCGAACTCGCGACCCTAACCTTGGCAAGGTTATGCTCTACCAACTGAGCTATTTCCGCAGGTTTCCGGAGAACGGATGCAAAGATAAATAGTTTCCCCGTTACAGCCAAACTTTTCACCGGAAAAAAGTTAACTAAGTAGCGTGTACGATGTTAACCGAGCTGTCATTGATTAGTTAACATCCTGAGCAGAGGAAGTTAACATCGTACGCCACAATAAGTTAATTCTCTACGATTACCGACCGAGCAATACTTTCTCGGCCTGTTCCATTGTCTCAAAATTAAAGCCATCTACAACTTTCCGCATCAAACCGGAGATTTCGTCATTGCACAGATTACCTATACTGCCTTCATGCGTATGATGTACCTCTTTGCCATGAGAGAACTTACCGGCTTCAATGTCCAAACCGACTTTCTTATAAGCATCCCGGAACGGCATACCTTCACGAGCCAGACGATTCACCTCTTCCACACTAAAAATAAGCAGGTACTTATCGTCGTCAAGGATATGTTCGTTCACTTTGATTTCGTTCATTATATAAGTCGTCATCTGCAAACAATCCTTCAACTCCTGAAAAGCAGGCAGAAATACTTCCTTAATAATCTGCAAGTCGCGGAAATATCCGGAAGGCAGGTTATTGGCTATCATCATTATCTGCTGGGGCAACGACTGAAGCTTATTGCATTTGGCACGTGTCAGTTCAAAAACATCCGGATTCTTCTTATGCGGCATAATGCTTGAACCGGTAGTGCACTCATCCGGCAACTTCACAAATCCGAAGTTCTGGCTATTGAACATACAGGCATCAAACGCCAGCTTGGAAATCGTACCCGCAATACTTGCCAAAGCAAAAGCTACATTACGCTCCATTTTTCCACGCCCCATTTGGGCATACACCACATTATAATTCAGCGAATCGAAGCCCAACAGCCGGGTAGTCATTGTACGATTCAAAGGGAAGGACGAACCATATCCGGCGGCAGAACCCAGCGGATTACGATTACACATCTTAAAGGCAGCCTGCAAGAACAGCATATCATCCACCAGACTCTCCGCATAAGCGCCAAACCACAATCCGAAAGACGACGGCATCGCTATCTGCAAATGAGTATAGCCCGGCATCAGCACATTTTTATAACGTTCGCTCTGCATGATAAGCACATGGAAAAGTTGCTCCACAGCTTCGGCGATTTCCTTTATCTCCGTACGGGTAAAGAGTTTCAAGTCCAGCAGCACCTGGTCGTTGCGAGAGCGACCGCTATGGATTTTCTTTCCCACATCACCCAACTTACGAGTCAGCATCAACTCCACCTGAGAGTGAACATCTTCCACCCCCTCTTCTATCACAAACTCCCCATTCTCTGCAGCCGCATAGATATTCTTTAATTCCGCGAGCAGCAGGGACAATTCATCTTTCGTCAGCAAGCCGATACTTTCCAGCATCGTGATATGTGCCATAGAACCCAACACATCATGCTTTGCCAGGTAAAGATCCATCTCACGGTCACGTCCCACCGTAAAACGCTCTATATCCTTATTTACCTGAACGGATTTTTCCCAAAGTTTCTGAGCCATAAGATTCAGTAATTAGTAATTAATCAGTGACAAGGTCTCCGCCATTTTCTCCAGTCCTTCCTGCAAAGGTTTCTGCACCATAGTTTTCATAAACGGATTTAATTCCATACCGATGGTGAGTTTCATTTTACATTCCGTTTCTGTAACGGGCACTATCTGTATCCACAGATTGAACGGCAGAGGCGAGGTTGTTGTTGCAAACTTGATACACTTACAAGGTTCTTTCTCCACAATCTGCAATACGATTTTCCCAACCGGAGGTACTTCTATCGACAGCGTTTCCGCATCAAAACTCAAATTCTTCACCTTGTCCTGCGGTAGGCGGTCTTTTACCTTATCCAAATTGCTAAGGTCTGAAAGCTTCTCATAAACAGCATTTTGCGAAGTAGGTATTACCTTCACCGCACTCTCAAATTTTGTCATAATCCAATGGTCTTTAAAAGACAAAAAGAACTATCCGGACAGTATCTATCCGAATGGCTCTTTCGTCATAATCTATCATTATATAAAATAAGTCTTATTTTCCGGCTTCCCAATGCGCAGGGTCTTTACGCCATTCGTTCAGCGTAGCCACATCTTCTTCTTCAATGTAGCCTGTACGAAGAGCGACTTCCATAACAGCTTCATAATTGGTCAGTGTCACCAAAGGAACTTTAGCATCCTTGAATGCTTTTTCCGCGATGGGGAATCCGTAAGTGTAAGCGGCAACCATACCGATTACTTCGCATCCGTCACGACGGATAGCTTCAACGGCTTTTAAGCTGCTTCCACCGGTAGAAATCAAATCTTCCACCACTACCACTTTCATGCCCGGACGAAGTTCGCCTTCTATCAAGTTCTCCAAACCGTGGTCTTTCGGAGTAGAGCGTACATATACAAATGGCAGGTTCAATGCATCAGCCACCAATGCTCCCTGAGGAATAGCTCCCGTAGCAACACCGGCAATAGCATCAACCTGACCGAAACGTTCCAGAATCAGACGCGTAATTTCCAACTTCACGAAATTACGGAGAGAAGGATATGAAAGAGTCTTACGGTTATCACAGTAAAACGGAGATTTCCATCCTGATGCCCAAGTGAATGGATTAGCGGGTTGTAGTTTAATCGCTTTAATCTTCAGCAACTTCTCTGCAAACAATCTTTCTAAAGTTTTCATAGCTAAATTAACTATTATGATAAATATGCCGCAAAAATACAGAAAGCTAACGAGAATAAAAAAAAGAATACGGATAATTTTTACTCCAAATCATCATTTTCATCAGAAAGCGTAATGCAATGACGAATATCCTTCATTTCGAATCCCCGGCTCAGAGCGAAACGTACCAACTTATTATTCAGCTCGAACTCATTTTCCGCGTGAACGCTCTTGCGCTTGGCCGCCAGTAAATCATTCAGAACGGCAAGATATTCATCTTCGTCAATCTCATTCAGGTACTGAAAGAAAACTCTTTGGGGAATTTTCTTTAATTGGAGCGCCTGCCCTATCTTTATTTTTCCCCATTTGGCAAAACGGTACTTATCATGGATAAAGGCGCGGCAAAAGCGTTCCTCATCAATGTATTTTTCCTGTTCCAAACGGTTGATGATACGGTCTATGGCATCATAAGAAATACCCCAACGCTGCAATTTCTCCGTTACTTCCGCACGGCAATGCTCTGCAGTAGAACAATAAGCGGCCAGGCGGCTTAAAGCATCTGTTTCTGTAATTTCTATCATCGTTCTGCGATTACAATTCGGTCATTTCCGGAAATATCTTTTAGAACCCGTAGATTGGTATATCCCTGCTCACAAAGCATCGTCGCCGTAGCTTCTCCATAAGCCCGGTTTATTTCAAAATACAACCGGCCGCCGGGCGCAAGCATCGTCTTGCCCAATTCCGCTATCCGCCGGTAAAAAAGCAATGGATCGTTATCCGGAACAAACAATGCCGAAAAAGGTTCCCAGTCCAGCACATTGCGCTCCATCGTTTGCTTCTCCGACTCTGTGACATATGGCGGATTACTGACAATGACATCATAACATTCGCTGTCTCCCGGTGTATAGGTCAGTACGTTTTGTCGAAGAAAGCGTACATTTCCTCCGAGCATATCGTTATTTCGTCGGGCAATATTCAAAGCTTCATCCGAAATATCCCAGGCTGTTACTTTCGCATCCGGAAAGGCTTTGGAAAGAGAGACCGCGATACATCCGCTCCCCGTTCCTATATCAAGAACACGGGCATCGGACGCAATCTCCTTTAACATCGTTTCCACCAATTCCTCCGTTTCCGGACGGGGAATCAGCACGCCGGGAGCCACGTGATAGGAACGTTCCAAAAAGCGGGCGGTTCCCTGTATATACTGTATCGGTTCAAAATTATGCAAACGAGCGAGAATGCCATCCAAATCCTGCATCGCTTTTGGGGATAAAATTATATCTTTGCCCAGATAATAATCAACCGCCGTCTGTCCCAGTATTTCGCAACAGACAATGCGGGATAGATTGGCAGCTTCTTGTGCAGAGTAACTCTCCTGCAAAGTACGGCGAATATGAGCAACGGAAATATTCATAACGTTCGGCATTTCGAGCTGCAAAAATAGTGGAAGTTTAAGAGTAATACAAAGTATGGAAGAAGAAAAATATATGCGCCGCTGCATTCAACTGGCTCAAAACGGATTATGCAATGCCGCCCCCAACCCGATGGTGGGCGCAGTAGTCGTATGCGACGGAAAAATTATCGGTGAAGGATATCATGTACGTTGCGGTGAAGCGCATGCCGAGGTCAATGCAATCCGCTCTGTCAAAGAGCCTTCACTGCTGAAGCGCTCCACAATCTACGTCAGCCTGGAGCCTTGCTCCCATTATGGAAAAACGCCGCCTTGCGCCGACCTCATCATAGAGAAGCAAATTCCTCGCATCGTGATAGGCTGCCAAGACCCGTTTGCCAAAGTAGCAGGGCGAGGAATCCAAAAGCTGAAAGATGCGGGGCGGGAAGTCACCGTCGGGGTGCTGGAACAGGAATGTAGAAATTTAATCCGCCGCTTTATTACATTTCATACCTTGCATCGTCCATATATTACGCTGAAATGGGCGGAATCCGCCGATAGATACATCGACAACTTCCGGGAAGGCGGAAAACCGGTTATCTTATCCAATCCATTGACTTCCATGCTGGTACACAAGAAGCGGGCGGAACATAGCGCCATTATGGTAGGCACACGTACAGCCGAACTGGACAACCCCGGTCTGACGGTACGCAATTGGCAGGGACGGTCGCCCGTACGAATCGTTATAGACAGAAAGCAAAAGCTCTCCCCCGAGCTACATTTATTTGATGGCAATGTCCGTACGCTCGTATTCACGGAGAAACCGCATTCTCCACAATCCAACATTGAATACCTTCCCATTGACTTCCGGCAGAATATATTGCCACAAATCATGGAGTATTTGTATGCGCAAGGACTGCAATCGCTATTAGTTGAAGGCGGGAACGTCCTGTTACAGTCTTTCATCGATGCGGGATTGTGGGATGAAGCGTTTGTTGAAGAGAGCCCTTCAATGCTGTTTTCCGGTGTTAAAGCACCTGAAATAGGCGATAAAATACCTTATGCCAACGAACAATATTTCGGTAGAAGTTTTCGACATTACACCGCTGCAAGATTAAGCTAACAGCCTTATTCAAGGGCATTTTTATCGAGAAAAACAGCCATATTATCTATAATTTTATATAAAACTTGCCGATAAAGCTGTTTATAGAAAAAAATGTTCCTATTTTTGCAACTTGTAAATAAACACTATCTTTCAAATGAGAATAAAGTTTTTAGCAATAATCGCGAGTTTTCTTTTTGTATCAATCGCAATAAGCTCGTGCCTTGACTCTGACGATACAGTAGAACTAAGCTCCGATGCAACGGTACATGCTTTTGGCATCGACACCGTATACGGCAAATATTATAAATTCACGATAGATCAACTAAGCAGAGAAATCTATAATCAGGATTCATTGCCAATTGGAGCGGATACGATTATTGACCGCATATTAATCGATACATTCACCGTAAGCGGCTGGATTACTTCGAGAGATGAAATGAACATCAACGGCGACACGATATTCAACAAAGCCGATTCGGTAGACCTTAGAAAAGCGGTAAACAATGAAACCGGAATGAAGTTTAAAGTACATGCTCCGGACGGCGTTACTGTAAACGAGTATACTCTCAAAATCAGAATGCATAAGCAAGACCCGGACTCTTTGGTATGGAACCTTATGAGTTCTCCTCTACTTGTGCCCGCTCCTGCAAGTGGTCAAAAGGCAGTATTATTCAATAACGAATTATGGGTATTCACTCAAGATGCAGCATACAAAACGGCTATACAACCTGATGAAAACAATAAATATCCAAGCGATTGCAATTGGACGACAGAAGCATATACAAACTTCCCCAATAATGCCCAATTAAGTTCTCTTGTAACCCTCAGTGGAGATAACGGGCAAAAGCTATATATTGTTGCTGATAATACAGTACACTCTTCTTCAGACGGAAAATTATGGAAGAAAGAAGCTGAATTTGGGGATAAAGTCCAAGCATTGATAGCAAGTTTTCCTAATATCCTTACCGTTATTACCGATAATGGCGTTTATACCACTAAGGACGATGGAGTTACTAAAGAGACTGGTGAATTCAGCGGTACAAACTTTCCTACTGAAAACATATATTCCACCAACTTCGAGTCTAACTACCAGCCTCAGGTTATGATAGTAGGCAAGTCCGGCAATGACCAATCAGAGCAAACAGTTCCTTGGGTTTCCTCTAATGGTAGCTATTGGGTTCCACTTAATAATACAGCCTACAATGTATATTGCCCTAAACTCGCCAACCCTGTTGTGATGTACTACGGTGAAAACTATTACATCTTCGGCAGTAAAGAAGAAAACAAGCTTGATGCCATTTACACTTCCGTTGACGGCATATCCTGGCGTAAAACCCAAAGAAAATTCTTGTTAGACAAAGATATGACAGAAATAACCGCCCCCTATTCCATTGTAGTAAATGCTCCCTATATCTGGGTAATCTTCGGCGGTGACGGAAGCACAAATGCAGTTTGGCGCGGCCATCTCAACAAGCTGATGTCGGCCGAAGTGCAGTAATCTTATTGTTTCTGTTTCCCTTATATATAAGGTATAAAACGAGAATAATAACCAAGACAAGAGATGTAAGTATAGAAAGATGCTAAATAAAGAAGAACTTGATTTAAGCCGAATTCCACAACACGTGGCAATCATCATGGACGGTAACGGACGTTGGGCAAAGCTGCGTGGACAAGAGCGTAGCTTCGGACACCAAGCCGGTGCCGAAACTGTGCATATCATTGCAGAAGAAGCGTCAAAATTAGGCATCAAATATCTGACTTTATATACGTTCTCCACCGAGAACTGGAATCGTCCTTCTAATGAAGTCGCTGCATTGATGGCGCTTCTTTTCGATTCTATCGAAGAAGAAACTTTCATGAAGAACAATATCAGATTCCGAATCATCGGAGACCTGACCAAGTTGCCCGCCAACGTGCGGGAACGCCTGGAAACGTGTGTCGCGCATACCGCCAACAACACAGGAATGTCTCTGGTACTGGCTATCAGTTACTCATCCCGTTGGGAAATAACGGAAGCTACCCGCCAAATTGCAACTCTAATACACAAAGGCGAATTAACTCCCGGACAGATAGACAGCAATCTGGTATCCCAGCATCTTACCACCAGCTTTATGCCCGATCCCGATCTGTTGATACGTACGGGCGGAGAAGTTCGCCTAAGCAATTACCTGCTTTGGCAATGCGCTTACTCGGAGCTTTATTTCTGCGACACCTATTGGCCGGACTTTCGTGAAGAGGAACTTTACAAAGCCATTTATGACTATCAGAAGCGTGAACGCAGGTTCGGAAAAGCCAGTGAACAAATCAGTTGACCGAACAAACACAAATTGTAAAATAGTAAATTGTAAAATAGTAAATAAAAAGATGTACTATCGTATTTTCTCCATACTCGTAACGTTTATCTGCCTCTTTAGCTGTGTACCGACCAGCTCGGCACAGGACATTAGCAACACCGATGAAGCCGAAAAGCCGGTTATTCTTTACTCGGGAACGCCTAAGAAATATGAAATAGCAGATATAAAGGTGGTTGGAGCCAAGAATTATGAGGATTATGTAATCATCGGTCTATCCGGTTTGTCAAAAGGCCAGACCATTACCGTACCCGGTGATGAGATAACGCAAGCTTGTAAACGTTATTGGCGTCACGGTCTGTTCTCTGATGTACAAATCACAGCAGATAAAATCGAGGGCGACCAGATTTGGCTTACAATCCATCTGACAATGCGTCCCCGTGTTTCCGATATCCGTTATCACGGCGTGAAGAAATCGGAACGTGAGGATTTGGAAGCCAGAGTAGGTTTGATTAAAGGTAATCAGATTACACCGAACTTGATAGACCGCGCTAAAACGCTGATAAAGCGTTACTTTGACGACAAAGGTTTCAAGAATGCCGATGTCATCATCACCCAGAAAGACGATCCCAACAATGCCAATCAAGTCTTGGTCGACATCAACATCGACAAAAAAGAGAAAGTAAAAGTACATAAGATTACCATTACCGGTAACCAGGCCATCACCACCAAGAAACTAAAGCGCGTGATGAAGAAAACGAATGAAAAGGGAAAGCTCCTTAACCTGTTCCGTACCAAGAAGTTCGTTGAAGAAAACTTTGAAGCCGATAAACAGCTGATTATAGATAAGTACAACGAATTGGGTTATCGTGACGCCATGATCGTAAAAGACAGTATCAAGCCTTATGACGACCGTACGGTAGATATTTCCATGGAAATCGAAGAAGGTCAGAAATACTACTTGCGTAATGTAACCTGGGTCGGCAACACCCTTTATCCTTCCGAGCAATTGAATTTCCTGCTTCGCATGAAGAAAGGTGACGTCTACAATCAGAAGTTATTGGAAGAACGTACCAGCACAGATGAAGATGCAATCGGTAACCTCTATTATAATAACGGTTATCTCTTCTACTCGCTCGACCCTGTGGAAGTTAATATCGTAGGCGACTCCATCGACCTGGAAATGCGTATCTTCGAAGGCCGCCAGGCTACCATCAACAAGATTAGCATCAATGGTAACGACCGCCTATACGAAAATGTAGTTCGTCGTGAACTTCGTACCCGTCCGGGACAGTTGTTCAGCCGTGAGGACTTGATGCGTTCCATGCGTGAAATCCAGCAAATGGGACACTTTGACCCTGAACAAATCCAACCGGACATTCAGCCGAAACCGGAAGACGGTACGGTAGATATCGGCTATGACCTCGTCTCCAAAGCAAACGACCAGGTAGAATTCTCTGCCGGTTGGGGACAAACGGGTATCATCGGTAAGTTGAGCCTGAAGTTCACAAACTTCTCCGTTGCCAACTTATTGCATCCGGGTGAAAACTATCGCGGTATCCTGCCGCAAGGCGATGGACAGACGCTGACTATCAGCGGACAAACCAATGCCAAATATTATCAGTCATACAGCGTATCATTCTATGACCCGTGGTTTGGCGGCAAGCGTCCGAATGCGTTCTCGGTATCTGCGTTCTACTCTCGTCAGACAGACATCAGCAGCCGTTACTATAATTCGGCATACATGAATAACTATTACAACAGCTATTACAGCGGCATGTACGGTTATGGTATGTACAACTACGGTAACTATAACAATTACGAAAACTATTACGACCCGGACAAATCCATTCAGATGTGGGGATTGGCCGTGATGTTCGGTAAGCGTCTGAAATGGCCGGATGACTACTTCCAATTTACAGCAGAGTTGTCCTACCAACGTTACATCCTGAGTGATTGGCAATACTTCCCTGTTACCAACGGTAAGTGTAACAACCTGAGTATAAACCTCACCTTGTCACGCAGCTCTATCGACAATCCGATTTATCCGCGTCAAGGTTCCGAATTCTCGCTGTCGGCACAGTTGACACCGCCTTACTCCTTGTTCGACGGTACAGATTACAGCAAATACAGTACCAGCAGTCAGGACGACATGAACAAGATGCATAAATGGATAGAATATCACAAGTGGAAATTCAAATCCAAAATATACATCCCGTTAATGGACCCTATCAGCGTAAAACGCACTCCGGTATTGATGGGACGCGTAGAGTTCGGTTTGTTGGGACACTACAACAAGTATAAGAAATCTCCGTTCGAAACCTTTGACGTAGGTGGCGACGGTATGACAGGATATTCCAGCTACGCAACCGAAAGTATTGCCTTGCGCGGATATGAAAATAGTTCTCTTACTCCTTATGGATACGAAGGCTATGCATATACACGTCTCGGTCTGGAATTAAGATATCCGCTGATGCTGGAAACAAGTACCAGTATTTATGCGTTGACTTTTGTTGAAGCCGGTAACGCTTGGCAAGATGTAAACAAATTCAACCCGTTTGATTTGAAACGTTCTGCCGGTGTCGGTGTCCGCATCTTCCTTCCTATGATTGGTATGATGGGTATCGACTGGGCTTACGGTTTCGACAAAGTATTCGGAAGAAGTGAGTACGGCGGCAGCCAGTTCCACTTCATCTTAGGACAAGAGTTCTAATTTGTTTAACTAAAACCAGAACGTTATGAGAAAGAGTTTATTAATCATGTTTCTGCTGTTTACCGTAGGTATGACAGCCAATGCACAGAAGTTTGCCCTGATTGACATGGAATATATCTTAAAGAATATCCCGGCTTACCAAAGTGCAACCAATGAGTTGAACCAGGCTTCCAAACAATGGCAAAGCGAAGTTGAAAAGCTGGGCAAGGAAGCCAAGAGTTTATACGACAGCTATCAGGCGTCTATCAAAACCCTTTCCGAAGCACAAAAATCAAAGAAAGAAGAAGAAATTGTTGCCAAAGAGAAATCTGCGGCGGAATTACGTCGTAAATACTTCGGCCCGGAAGGTGAGCTTTTCAAAAAGCGCGAAGTGTTGATGCAACCTATTCAAGATGAAATTTATGAGGCCGTAAAGGAAATATCCACACAAAAAGGTTATGCCGCAGTAGTAGACCGTGCATCCGCATCAAGCATCATCTTCGCTTCTCCAAGTATTGACATAAGCAATGAAGTGCTTGCAAAATTAGGATATTCAAATTAATTTCATACATTTGCATCCTATACAAGGAATAATCATTCAAAATAAATAATAAACATTATGCTTAAAAAAATCGCACTGCTCGTAGTTATGTTCGCTCTCCCTTTGGGAGCTATGGCGCAAACTAAATTCGCTCACATGAACTCTCAAGAAGTTATTATCACCATGCCGGAATATACAAAAGCTCAAGCCGACCTGGATGCTATGTCTAAAGAGTACCAAACGGAAATGCAGCGTACTCAGGAAGAGTTCAATAAGAAGTATCAAGAATTCTTAGCACAAGCTGACTCACTGCCGAAAAACATTGCCGAAAGACGTCAGAAAGAATTGCAGGATATGGCACAACGCCAGGAACAATTCCAACAAGAAGCTTATCAGTCTATGCAAAAGGCACAGCAAGACGCTATGGCTCCTATCTATAAGAAATTGGACGAAGCCATCCAAGCGGTAGGTAAGGCTGAAGGTGTAATATATATCTTCGACTTGGCTCGTACTCCGATACCTTATGTAGGTGCACAAAGTGTAGATGTAACCGCTAAAGTTAAGACACAACTCGGTATCAAATAATATCGGTATCAAATAAACCGCATACCTCTAAACGAGGAATTCATCGAAAAGGTTAAGCTGCTTGCAGCTTAACCTTTTTTTATATCCTATCACCTTTTATCCCCGTACCAAGTTCTTCGGGTACTTCTTCGGAACAGCCATCCTTGCCAATGTGGTTCTCGGCTATGTAGCCGAAATGGCAGGCTGGGACTGGACTTTCATACTCCTGCTTATTGCTTGCGCCTTGTCCATTTTGTTGATGTCTTTCACTTATAAAGACGAGAAAGCATTGCTTGCAGAAAGAAACAAAAAATAATCTTTTTAAGATAATATAGAATGACTTTAAACCAGTATTTACCTTAAAAATTAAACTATGTTGAAGAATCCAATCAAATTAAGCGCAACCTTGTTAGGTATGGCCTTAGTAGCTTTCACTTCCTGTGAAGACCAAGATTTTACAGATGTGAATAATGATGCAACACGTGTTGAAGTAAACACAATCTCTGCCGAAATGGCAAAAGTGCGCGACTATGTACCCGATTATGCTGTAATGGCGCATCGTGGCTCTACTTTCTGGGCCCCGGAAGAAACAGAGTCTGCCTGGCGCTGGGCACGCGAAATGGGTGCGGACTATCTTGAATCCGACCTTCAGTGTACAAAGGACGGTGTTATCCTTGCCAATCACGATGATAACCTGAAACGTACCACCAACATTGAAAACGTATATAGCGAACTGGTACCTGCAACCCGTAAGGCGTTTTATATGCGTCATGGAATGAGTGAGGCAGAAGCTGAAAAGCTTGTTGCAGCCGATAAAGCCAGTTTTCGTCCTTACTATGCAATGTCCTATATGTATGAGGAATTACTTGCTCTTGATGCCGGTAGTTGGTTTAACGAAACAAGCATTGAACAGGCTCGTGAGTCTTTTTCCGAACAACATCAGTATATCTCGGCTCTTGAAGACCAAATCCGTTATGCTGAAGGAAAAATGCTGGCGCGTGATGCCGACGGTGAGCGTATATACACCGTTACCGGTACTTGGAATCCGGATAAACCCCGTGATTGTTTGACGTATAAGTTTGAATATGTGGATGACCCGCAGGATACCGGTAACCGTCCGGGTGTCTATATTGAGTTTAAAGAGTCATGGCTGAACCCTTCGGATTTTGAAAAACGCGTTTATAACAAACTTGATGAACTCGGCTGGAATATCATTACCAAGCCTTGCGACGGAGAACCTTTCTATAAAAATAATAAAGTTAATGTAGGTAATACTAACGGTAAGGTTATTCTTCAGACATTCTCTCTTGAGAGTCTTCGTCGTACAGCAGAAGAGTTCCAGGGTAAGATACCTATGTGTTTCTTGTTGTGGGAAGGTAATGGGGCTACCGACTTGAAATATGACACACCTCAAGGTTATGCTTCTTTCATTAATCTCGGTTTGGAATATAAGGCTCATATCATCGGTCCTTGTATCGCAGGCGCTCCTAATGACTATCCGGAAATGAATGCTCCGTGGCAGGCTTATCTTATCAAGAAATCAGGAATGCTCAATCATCCGTACTCATTCGACTCTTATGCGCAAATGGGAAAATATTTCGGCCAGTATAACTGGGGAAATACCGTACAATATGATGAAGTTCTGCATGGTATCTATGGTGACGGTTTGTTTACCAACCGTTCTGAAATGAGTCTGAAATACTTAATTGACAATGGTCTGCGTAAAGCACCGGCTCCTCAAACGGTTCCGGATGCGGTTGAAACACTTAAAAGACTTGGTTACTAATTAATTTATTAACACTAATACAGATTATATTATATGAAAAAGTATATTTTAATGCCGGTATTGGCTGCATTGTCACTGTCAGGATCGGTAATCCAAGCTCAGGACTTTGATAATAAGCCGGTTGTTAATGTTAGCAACGCCAAGGAAAACTTGAACTTTACGATTGGTGCACGTTTTATGATGGACGGTGCATACTATCACTCGGACTTCACTCCGGTGAAATCGGGAGCTGCTATTACCGATGCACGCATTCGTACCTCAATGAGTTATGAAGACTGGTACTTCTATGCGGATTTTGATTTTTCCAAGGGTAAATTCTCACAGAAGAATATTTTCCTGCAATACTCGTTGGAAGGTGCAAAGGGCACTCATCGCTTTAAAGCCGGTTACTACAACAATCCGGCATCAATGGCAAACAATACCAGTCGCGGAAGTTTGCACTTCATTTCCCGTTCGGCTGCCGCCAACGCTTTCTCGCCATCCCGTGAGTTGGGGTTGAGCTATATTTTCTACAATGATCATTTCTTTGCCAATCAAGGTGTATTTGCGGAAAATAAATACAATGACCAGCCTGCAGGCTATCAAGGTATGTCATTCGGTGGCCGTTGGGTATGGCGTCCTATCAATAACGAGGACAGAACATTCCACGTAGGAGCTGCTTTCCGCTATGCCAATATTGCTACCGGTACAGTAGAAAATAACGTATTGAAAACAGAGTTGAACATCGGTTCTTCATTGGAAACTTATGTAGACGCCACTCAGGACTTCTTGTCAGCCCAACTGCCGTGGGCGAAAAACGTATTTGATGTGGGTGCTGAGTTTTTATACAAAACAGATAATTTCTTTACTCGTGGTGAGTATATGTACAAGCATGTTACTAAAGACCGTGACGACCAGGCATTGTTTGAGGCTAATTTGGGCTCTATCGATTCTTGGGGAACACTTGAATCATGGCAAAAAGGTAATCCGCTCGGCGAGAACTCTTTCCATGGCGCCTATATTGAAGCCGGTTATAAAATCTTCGGTGATCCGTATCAGTACAGCAATTCTGATGCTTTGTTGAAAGGTTTGAATGGCAGAGCGCTTGAAGTGGTTGCACGTTACAGCTATACCGGATTAAATGATATCGTTGAAGGTGAAAAGTATGTTCCCGGACGTGACCAATACTACCCTAACGGACTGTTGGCAGACTATCCTTCTACTTCATTAAGTGTAGGCGGCGGTAATATGCATTCCGCTACTCTGGGTGTAAACTACTCTTTCAATAAGTTTGCCCAAGTGATGTTGAGCTACACATACAATCGTCTTGACCGTGATAAATTCCAATATGACAAGAATTTCCACGTGCTTCAAGCTCGTTTGATGTTCCAATTCTAATTGTGTGCATTTGTTTATAATAATGGTTAGTGAGCCTCTGTGGTAGAGGTAACAAAAGGAAAGAGGATGCCGGTTAAGCGAGCATCCTCTTTTTTGTTGTATAGTGAAGACTATGCAGATATTTTCCGCGATATCCGGCATCATAAACAAAAAAGTTATAACTTTGATTACATTTTCAATTCCGACTAAAATGAGTAAACTTATGAAAGCGTTTTTTGCAGGTATTTGCCTGTTCTTTTCCACTCTTGTTTCCTGTCAGCAGAAAGGAGAGGATTTCGAATCCGTTTCGACGGATGAGTTTGCAACATTGATAGCTGATCCCGATATCCAGCGATTGGATGTACGCACGGTTGCCGAATATTCGGAAGAACATATTCCGGGCAGTATCAATATCAATGTGTTGGACGAACAGTTTGCTGTTATAGCAGACTCTACACTTCAAAAGGATAAACCGATAGCTCTTTATTGCCGCAGCGGAAAGCGCAGTAAGAAAGCCGCTACTATCTTGAGCCGGAAAGGCTATAAGGTTTATGACCTTGACAAGGGCTTTATCGGTTGGAAAGAGGCCGGGAAAGAAACGGAGAAATAGTTTATCCCTCTATTTTTGATTTTGTACTTTTGGTGCATTCAAAATACCGTTACACTTATGGCTTATGTTTTTCTTCATCCCACAATTGCGGGACGAAGAAAAACATAAGCCATAATAAGATTTTGTATCGTATATAAGCGTATCATCCATAAGAGATACGGAGATTACGACTACGGGAAAGTACTATTTATAAACCTTCTATCAGACGTTTCAACACGACTGTTGCAGAAATCTCACGGTTGGCCGCTTCCGGTATCACAATAGATTGAGGACTTTCAATCACATCATCCGTTACAATCATATTACGGCGTACCGGCAGACAATGCATGAAATAAGCGTTGTTGGTTACGGCCATTTGGCGGTCGCTTACGGTCCAGTCACGGTCTTTACTCAGTATTTGTCCGTAGTTGTCGCCGGTATAGGCAGCCCAGTTCTTGGCATATACGAAATCTGCACCTTCAAAGGCCTTCATCTGGTCATATTCCACGCGAGCGTTACCCACGAATTTCGGATCGAGTTCATAACCTTCGGGATGAGTAATGACAAAATCGTAGTCCGTGGCATTCATCCATTCTGCAAAGGAGTTGGGAACGGCTTGCGGCAACGGACGAGGATGCGGAGCCCATGTCATAACAACTTTGGGACGTGCCGTTTTCTTATATTCCTCAATGGAAATAAGGTCTGCAAAACTTTGCAACGGGTGGCGTGTGGCGGCTTCCATAGAGAATACCGGACGACCGGAGTATTTGATAAACTGATTCAGTATAACTTCGTTATAATCGTATTCGCGGTCTTCAAAGCGGGCGAAAGAACGCACGCCGATAACATCGCAGTAGCAGCCCATTACGGGGATGGCCTCCAGTAGATGTTCCGGTTTGTCGCCGTCCATGATGACGCCGCGTTCGGTTTCCAGTTTCCATGCTCCTTGGTTGATGTCCAGTACAATGACATTCATGCCCAGATTCAGGGCGGCTTTTTGAGTACTGAGGCGGGTACGCAGACTTGAGTTGAAGAATATCATCATCAGTGTCTTGTTACGTCCCAGTTCTACATATTTGAAACGGTCTTTTTTGATTTCGAATGCTTCGTCCAGTGCAGTTTTCAGATTACCGATGTCCTGCACGCAAGTAAAGTTCTTCATACTTTTTTTAGTGATTAATCGTTATTACTTTCTTACCTGTCCTTCTCCTTCAATAATCCACTTGTAGGTGGTGATTTCTTCTAAAGCCATAGGGCCGCGTGCATGCAGCTTCTGTGTACTGATACCAATCTCCGCACCCAATCCGAACTGTGCGCCGTCTGTAAAGGAAGTAGGAGCATTGACATAGACGCAAGCGGCATCCACTTCGCGGCAGAACCAGTCGGCATGTCCCTTATCTTCGGTTACGATACACTCGCTGTGCTTGGAACCATACTGTTGTATATGCGCTATGGCGCTGTCTATGCCTTCAACTATTTTCACGGCCATCTTATAGTCCAGAAATTCTGTACCGAAGTCCTCTTCAGTGGCTTCTTTCAGCAGTTCGGCTGGATAGTGGCCTTGCAAAGAGGCATATGCAAACGGGTCTGCGTAGATAATTACGTTGCTTTCCTGCAACGGCGCACAGAGCGCAGATAGGTCTTTCATGCGGTCACCGTCTACGAGCAGACAGTCCAAAGCATTGCACACGCTAACGCGGCGTGTCTTGGCGTTGTTGACGATAGCTGCCCCTTTCTTTACATCCCCGTAGCGGTCGAAGAAGGTGTGGCATATACCTGCACCGGTTTCTATGACCGGGATAGTCGCATTTTGGCGGACAAAGTTGATAAGATTGCTGCTGCCGCGAGGGATAATCAAATCTACATAACCGTTGGCATGCAGTAATTCCGCAGTAGCTTCACGGTCGGCGGGTAACAGTTCCACGATGTGCAGGTCTACTTCAAATCGTTTCAGCACATCGTGTATCACGCTGATAATGGCGAGGTTGGAATAGTTCGCATCACTTCCGCCTTTCAGTATGCAGGCATTACCACTCTTGAAACAGAGTGAAAATACATCGAAACTGACGTTAGGACGTGCTTCGTAGATGATTCCGATTACTCCGAAAGGTACACTTATACGTTTTATTTTCAGTCCGTTGGGCATCACTCCCTGTTTTTGTACGCGTCCTATCGGTGAGGGTAGTTTGGCAACCTTGCGGATGTCGTCTGCAATGCCTTTCAAGCGCTCTGCCGTCAGCTTCAAGCGGTCGTACTTCGGATTGGGAATATCCATACGTTCCAGGTCTTTCCGGTTCTCGGCGAGAATAAACTCTGTTCTTTCCTCAGCTGCATCTGCAACGGCCAGCAATATCTGGTTAATCTTTTCGTCGTTCAGCGCCAATAGCTTGCGACTGGCATACTGTACGGCGGAAAAAGTCTTTTTTAAATCCATTTTTTGTGATTTATTAATTGATACTTCTGCAAATGTAGTGATTATATCGATAAGTAGTACATTAAATGTAATATCATATAAATGTAAACCTTATATGACAGAGTTGATATCTTGAATGAAAAACACCTTTCCGCAGGCATTGCTCCAATGACTTACGGAAAGGTGTTTTCATTTAGAATTTTATTCGGGCAGGCTATTCCTCTTTAGGTGTTTCACAGCTTTCTACAGGTTGTGAAGTGAAAACGTGTTTGGCATAGTTCAATCCCTCTCTTTGGTAGAGTTTTGCAAGATTGTCCAGGCGTTGCAGGAAGTTTTCATAGTTTTTCTGGGCAGGTTGCATCCATTGTACTTCCGATAATGCTGCCATGCGCGGTAGAAGCATGTATTCTATCTGGTCGACAGAAGTAATGTATTCTGTCCATAAATTAGCTTGCACACCGACGATGTATTTCTTTTGTTCTTCTTTAAGGCCGTTGGTCGGTTCCAGACTATAAACTTTTTCAACCGGTACATAACCGCCGATAGCCATATAGGGTTCATTCTTGGTATCTTTTGCTTGGTAGTAATCGAAGTAACAGAAGTCGTTGGGAACCATAATTACGTTGTGTCCCAGTTGGGCGGCTTTGATACCACCGGCACTGCCCCTCCAGGACATAACGGTGGCAGTCGGGGTGATGTCGCCTTCCAGAATTTCATCCCAGCCAATGACTTTGCGCCCTTTGCTGTTGAGGAATTTCTCGATGCGTGTCATGCAGTAGCTTTGCAGACGGTCTTCGGCAGAGTGTTTTCCATCGTCTTTCAACCCTTCTGCTTTGATGCGTGCCTGGCATTTCGGGCACTTCTCCCAACGGGTGCGTGGTACTTCGTCTCCACCGATGTGTATGTATTCGGAAGGGAATATGTCGATGATTTCACTCATGACATCTTCCAGAAATTTTAGAGTCTTGTCGTTTCCGAGGCAGAGTACATCTTCGAATATTCCCCAGTTGGGACATACTTCGTATGGACCGCCGGTACACCCTAATTCGGGATAGGCTGCAAGGGCTGCTAACATATGTCCAGGCATGTCGACTTCCGGAATAACGGTGATATAACGTTCTTGGGCGTATTTCACGATTTCACGGGCTTCCTCTTGGGTATAGAAGCCGCCGTGGGGGATGCTGTCGTATTCGGGAGTGTTATGGCCGATAACCGTACGGTTACGCATGGAACCGATTTTGATAAGTTTGGGGTATCGTTTGATTTCAATTCTCCAACCCTGGTCGTCGGTTAGGTGCCAGTGCAGGGTGTTCATGTTGTGTAGTGCCAACAAATCTATGTATTCTTTGACAACTTTGATAGGATAGAAGTGGCGGCAGATGTCAAAGTGCATAGCACGGTAACCGAAGCGAGGCTCATCCTTGATTTCTCCTGCCGGAAACAGAATGTCGGCGCCGGTGGCCTTTGCCGGAATGGATTTACGTAAGGTCTGTATGCCATAGAATACCCCCTTTTCCGTTTGTCCCTTTAAAATGATGTTATCGGCGGTAGTCGTCATTACATATCCTTCTTTATTGGGGATATCGGCATCTAATGTCAGGGAGATAGCTCGTTTGACACTTTCTCCTTGAGGGATTGCTTCTATTTTGGGGGCATATCCTGTAGCCTGCCGGATGTACTCGGACAGGAATTGTGCGTTACGTTGTAATAGTCCGTTCCCTTCCGGATAGACGATGCGTGTACTGTTGTTTAATTTAAATCCGCTTTCTTGTGTCGTATTTATCTCCTGTGGCAAGGGGATTACGGAATAAGAAGCTGGTTGCTCGTTGTGGCTACATGCTGTAAAAGCACATGCCATAAGCGGTACTAATAGTTTGTTCATGGCTTTGATTATGTAATGTTTTACGTATAGGTTGATTAATTGTGTTCAGAATATTCTTTAAGATGTTTGTATTGTTGTTGCAATGTCTCGTAGAGACCCTGCATTTTTTCATCTTTTGAGAAAATGATTTCTTCTGCCTGGCAGGGTTTCAAATAGTTCCGGTTGATAGTAGTAAAGCGTTGGTTTAATTTTTTTGCGTCGGCTATAATTACTTTCAAACGCTCTGCCAAGTTTCCGGATTGGCTAATTTCATAATTGTTTGATTCGTAGGCTGCCTCTACTTCTTTGAATTGCAGGTAGTTTATGCGTAAATCCAGCATCAAGCAGTAATGCTCGAATTCTTCCGTATGCGTACGGGGGGCTAATCGGCTGAAATCCTTTTTCAGCTTTTCACACTCCTCTATAAGGGTAGCAATAGGTTGTCCTTTTGTATCCTTGCCCTGTTGAATGGTTTCTTGAGGCATTTGGAAGTAATGGAGAAAAATAGATGCTTCTTTTGCCGAAAGCCCGTAGCGTTCTTGTGCATAGTTTTTAATGAACGTTTCCGGATGAATCGGCTCAGGGCTATCGGCTGCTTGGCAGAAAGCGTCAATCAGTATCTGAAAACCCGACATTGGGTACACTTGCCGGATAGGTTGCATTTCGGTAATTTCCCAGTTTGTATCATAATGGAATCCATACGTTCCGCTGGTAGACCAGGATGTTTGTATGATGCCTTCGTAACCTTGTTGACGGGCGAAAGGCAGGAATGTTGCCAGGTTCTCGAAATGTTTCATCCATTGTGTTAAATAGATGTTGTCCGGATGAGAGCGTAAAGAAGGAGCACCCCACATTTTTACACCTAAGTTAATCAGGTTGTCCAGCTTGCCGAAATAGTCGGGTTCCCAACCGTAATTCCAATCTACGTAGATAATATCTTTAGGAAGTTCCTGTATGGCTTCGGGATGTTTTAAAATGATGTCTGCCCAAATAACAGGCTGTTTCCCCATTTCCCGGACAAGGTCGGACATGGCTTTTACATAGTTTACGAATAAACGCGACTTGTCTACTTTGGAGCATTGCCGGCAGCTCCCCAACAGGTAGGTTTCATCTGCTCCTATATGGAAATAAGGAGAGGGATGCAGCGCTGCCACTTCCTGGAATATTTCTCTGAATATAGCTTTGGCATCTTCAATTTTGAGTGGGCACACTTGTGATACCTCTTTGGAATCTTCGCGTAATAGTGCATAGCGTTCGTGCCTGAGAATATATTCGCAATGTCCGAAACAATTTTGCAGGGGGATGACATCAATACCTAAAGAGTTGCAATAACCAACTATGTCTTTGACCTCTGCTTGTGTAAATGCTTGTTTGTTACGGAGTGTGGCATGCTTTTGAAAAGGAAAGGATGCTTCGTACTCTAAAATCAATGTGTTGATTCCTTTTTGGGAAAGGTCATATGCCAATTTTTTAATGGCAGAAACGGACATGACTTGTGTACGGAAATCCAAATGAAAGGCTCTTACGGCAAATGGTTTTTCTGCCGGATTGGCATACAAGGGAAAACTGATGCACAAGAGGAAATAGAGTATGAATATTTTATGGAGTCTTGTTTTCATAACAGGTTTGTTTTTAAGGGTAATAAAGATGCGCTGTCTTTGTCGCAAAAGAGGGTAGCTTGTGGATGCGTACGCAAAATGGAAGCAGGGCATTGGGTACTGATAGGACCATATAATGTTTCTTTTACGGCATGAGCCTTTTGAACTCCGGGAACCATGCATAATAAGCATTGGGCTTTCATGATAGTAGGGATAGTAACGGTAACGGCTTGTTGGGGGACTTCACTTAAACTGCGGAAACAGCCGTCGTGTACCTGCTGCATCCGGCATATTTCGTCCAGGAATACGGTTTTTACAGACTGTGGGTCGTTGAACAATGCAACATGCGGGTCATTGAAAGCTATATGGCCGTTTTCGCCGATTCCCATGAATACAATGTCGATAGGATACTGGTTTAGAACTTTTTCATATCGTTGGCAAATGGATTGGGGTATTTCGTTTTTTCTATACAAATAATGAATCGATTTGAAAGGAACAATGTCGAAAATGCGTTCTTTCAGAAAATTGCCGAAACGTTGAGGAGCGTCCTGGGCTAATCCGATATATTCGTCCATGTGCAGTGCATTGATGCGCTTCCAGGGAATGTCTTGGTTTTGTAGAGCAGCAAGGAACTCGTTTTGAGAGGGTGCGGCTGCAAACAGAATATTGATTTCTTCTTTTTGGTTCAGTAGCTTATTTACTTTAACGGCCGCCAGGCGAGCGGCTTCTTCACCCAACATTTCTCTGTCGGGGTATATCCGGGTGAGCAAAGTTTCTGTTTTGATTTCTTGAATGTTCATGGTTGTCGTCATTATATTAGTTTTTCTCCGTTAATAAATACTTGTTGAATTTGTACTTCTTTATCAAAAATAACGATGTCGGCATCATAGCCCCGTGCTATTTGCCCTTTGCGGTTTTGGATACCCATGATTTCAGCAGGTGTCTGCGTCATCATACGGACTGCTTCGGCCAAAGGGCGTTCTCCCATTCGGTGCATATTACGTACCAGGCGGTCAGCCGTTGCCACACTACCGGCAAAAGCTTGACGGTCGGGCAATTTGGCAACACCGTCTTCGATAATGACCTTTTGCCCTTTTTCACGGCCTCCCAGGATGCTCTCCCCTTCGGGCATACCGGCTCCGCGCATAGAGTCTGTAATAAGTGCTACCTTTTCTGCACCTTTGTTTTTTACGGCAAGTTTCATTAGCGGTGCAGGAACATGGATTCCGTCGGCAATGAGCTCAATGGTTATGTTGTCCAACAGGTAACCTGCTTCTATACAGCCGGCATAACGGAATGCATTTCTACGGGTAATGCCATTCATACAGGAATAGAAATGGGTGATGTGCGTAAATCCGTGTTTCACGGCTTCGACAATGTCTTCATAAATTGCATCTGTATGGGCAATAGAAGGAAGAATACCTCGTTGACAAAGTAAATCCCCGAATTCAAGTGCACCCGGAAGTTCGGGAGCAATGCTCCAACGAACGATGTCCTGGCTTCTTTCTAATATTGCCAAGTATTCGCTGGGGATAGGGTTACGCAGGTAACGGGCATCTTGCGCTCCGCGGAAAGCATGTGCAAAGTAGGGACCTTCCAGATGCAAGCCTCCGAATGCCGCTCCTTGATGTTGTGTTTTTACTTTGTCGTAAACGTCGAGAAAACGCAATAGTTCTTGATTGTCCGAAGCCAATGTGGTCGGAAACAGCAGGGTTGTGCCATGGCAAAGGTGTGTGCGGGCTATGTTGAGGCAATCTTCTTCCGTACAGTCCATAAAATCGGAGTTACCGGCTCCATGGGTATGAATGTCTATAAATCCCGGTGCGATATAACTACCGTGGGCATCATAGCAGATGCAGTTTGCTACTTCGTAGTCCCCACTTTCTACACCAATGATTTTTCCGTCGGCGATGATAACGGAACCGATGCCTAAATCTTTACCTGATGTCAGAATATGACCGTTATAGATTTTCGTTATTTGTCTTTTTTCAGTTTCCATAATTCAGACCAATGATTGAGTTTATATCCGTAAAAAGCGTAAAATATCAAGTAAAGAAAACATGGTATGAGTACTACATACCCGATACGTAATCCATAGTTATCGGCTATCAAGCCATAGATGACTGGCATGAATGCGTTACCGCACAAAGCCATTACCATGAACGACGAACCTAAATTAGTCCATTTGCCCAAATCGTGGATAGCGAGTGGCCAGATACCGGCATAAATAAGTGCATTGCATACTCCCATTAAACTTAGGCATAGGATAGAGAGCGAAGTATCGTGGCCGTAAATTTCGATGCTTCCTGGAATAAATAAAACGCAGAGTGATAAAATAAGTCCCCCTATCGTACAAAGACGGAATAGCTGTTGCTGACTGGCAAAACGAGGTATTAACAAAATGCCCAGGAAATAACCGAGTAAAGCGCATGTCAGGGTTAAGCTAGGAAATATTTTAGCTTCGTGCAGATTAAATCCCATGCTTTCGGCATAACTGATAATCGTGTCGATAGAAATGACTTGTGCCGCGACGTGGAAAAAGATGGCAAACACTCCGAGTACCAGGTAAGGAAAAGAGCCGATGCTTCTATGACCGTTCTCGCTGGGAATACTTCCTTTTTCTTCTTTTTCATTCCCTAATTCTGGTAACCGGATGAAATGTACAAGGCAACCGAAAAGGAAAAGAAATACGGAAAGAACTGTGTAGGGGGTGATAACGCGTTGTATCAGTTCGTTCAGTAAAGGCTCTTTGTCTATTACAGATAAATTACCCGATTTCAATGTCTCAAACAATATCGTATCGGAGTTTCTCAGGATAATAGCAGCAAATAATAATGGTGCAAGGATACCTGCCACTTTATTACATAATCCCATGATACTAATGCGTCGTGCTGCCGACTCGATAGGACCTAAAATTGTAACGTAAGGGTTGGCAACCGTTTGTAAAATGGATAGTCCTGTTCCTATGGTAAATAGTCCTGTTAAGAAAATCGGATAAGCCCTGGTGTAGGCGGCAGGAACAAAAAGCAGGGTTCCTACGGCCATTAACCACAGTCCGGTAATAATCCCTTTTTTAGAGCCAATATGCCCTATCAGTTTGGCTGCCGGAATGGACATTACCAGATAAGCAATATAAAAAGCCAATGCTACGAAATAAGATTGTGTGTGGGTCAGCTCGCATGCCACTTTAAAGTAGGGTATCAGAATGGAGTTAACCCATGATACCAATCCGAAAATGAAAAACAGTATGCCCAGCATAATCATAGGTAGCAGGTGGGGCACTACTGGAGATTTAGAGTTATCTTTCAACATATCTTTTTACAATTTTATATAAATGCGTCTGCGATATAATAAATAGCCTGGTATCCAAATAAGACCTATATATAATAAAGCATATAGTAGGGAACTTGCTTTTTCGTCTAATACCGGTTGTAGTACTTGCTGATAGACTAAAGCTTTAATGCTAAGGGTTTGTCCTTCATAAGGGATGAAGGACAGGTTGAATAGTACACTGACAATCCATGCTAAGCAATACATGAATAAGGGATTAACTCCAAATGCTTCGAAAAAGCGGGTCCATTTCTTTTGTTGGCGAATGTCTATTACTTCAATTAACAACACTAAAAATAAAGATGCAGCACCACAAGTAACCAATGTGTAAGATGTAGTCCATAACTTTTTGTTGATAGGGTCTAGGTATTGCAGCAAAAAGCCCATAAATAATGTGATAATACCGAATAGAACAATTTTCCGGATTTTCTCCTTGTTATCGGAAGTACTTGTGATAAGATATCCTACATATGTACCCAATAATACATGCGCCCAGCAGGGTATGGTACTGAGCAATCCTTCTGGTTCGAAAGGGAAATTTCCGCCTTTTGCAACTTCCTGGGTTAAATGGTTTGCTCCCAATAACTTGATATCTATAACAGATATCAAGTTATCTGCAGAATGTACATATCCATTGAAATATTGTAATAGAATAATATAGATTAATAGCAAAATCCCTGCCGTACCGAGATAATATTTCTTAGGTAACAATATAGTTAAAAAAGCACCTCCACAGTAAGCCAGCGCCAGACGTTGCATTACTCCTAATATCCGTAAGTTTTCCCATGAGAATATTCCATTGCATAAATTGGAAAAGCATTCTAATGAGATGCCCACTGCAAAAAGTGCTACTGTACGACGAATGATTTTGAATGTTACCCGTTTATCTATTCTATTAAATTTTTGCATGGAAAAATGTATTGCAACACCCATAATGAACATAAAAAAAGGATATACTAAATCGGTTGGTGTCAATCCGTTCCATTGGCTGTGTTGCAAAGGAGAATAAATGTATTGCCAAGAGCCCGGATTATTTACCATAATCATGCCAGCAATAGTAATTCCTCTTATTACATCAAGAGCCAGCAATCTGTGGTTCGACGTTTGTGCCATATTCATTTTTGACTTTGTGTAATAGTTACTTGTTGTTGAGGTACATTCCAACCAGACATAACAAGGGTTATGTTTTGGGAAAGTACAGTCGACTTAGGAATAAGACATTGTATCGTCCGTTTTTCTCCAGGAGCTAATGTTAAGTAGTTGTCTTCCCAGAAAATAGGCGATATTAATTCCTCTTGTTCATCTTTTAAGCTGAGACGGATGAAAAATGCCAATGCTTGGGGGGTATTCTCCAAAGTAATCTGCAATACTTTGTCTTTACCCTGGGGGACAAATTGGGCATTGATTTTACAGTTGCTTTTTGCCATTGTTGATAATTGGGTAAAATCTGCGGTTTGCTTTAGCGGTGTTCTTATCCATGTCGTTTTATCCCAATCGGGCTGGTCGGGTTGTGTTGCAAGATAATAAAAATTATCTGCTTTATACTCTTTTTGGGTATCTTTTGTATTTAAAAATAAGAATGAATTTTGAGATAATGCAGGAAGCTTAAAAACTTCGACCACATTGTATGGGGCAATAACCAAAGATTTTGTTTGTTGATTTTGTAGACGGTTGTCAATACCGTACAAAGACATACTTGCCTGTATGTTACAAGTATCTGCTCCTTCATTGACTGCATAAACTTTATTTTGTATGTAGTCATAAATTAATTGTTGTGGCATATTCGCTTTTTTTACAGAGTAATATGCGGCTGTAGGAATCAGATAGTAATCATATAGTTGCCAGTAGAAAGACGGCCATGCCGAATTCAACATCCATTGTACAATACCTGTTGCTTTAGGAATGTTTACACGAAATGCTTCGAACATAGCACGTGTACCTTCGTAGTTCAATAAGTCGGCCTTTTTTAAGAAATCATCCAGGTTGTCAGGGGTGCCATATCGTGCGGTAATGCTGTTTCTTAATACATACAGCGTGTTCATTGCTTCTGTTGCTGTTGTACAATGATAGTCCCATGTCTTATTTATCGGCCAAAGTTGATTGGCAGGAATCATTTTCTTTATGGATTCTATTACGGGTAATTGTGCTCCGATTCCTGTTTCTGTGTTGAACCCGAATGCACCTCCCGGAGCTTTGGGTGAGTACCAATAGTTAGGTGAAACATAGTCGTATGGCCCTGCCATTTTCATACCCGTTGCGCCTGTAACATTACTTGTTAACTCTTTTGCGGCACATATATAGGGGCGGTTGTCTATTTGTGACAATATTGCTATGTATTTTTTTTCAAGTTCAGGTCTTGGCAGCATGTCGCTTCCTAAAAACCATGCAATAATACTTGGATGATTGCGTAGCCAAAGGACTTGGTCTTTTAATGAGGTTGCGATAAGTTCCATATCCGTTTCGGATTTGATGCCACCGAATTCATCACAGGGACTTCCTAAATAATGTTCCCACTCCCAATGGCAACTCCAACCTACTAAAACTAACAAGCCGTATTTGTCGCACAGATTGTATAAGTTTTGTGAAGTGCCCCAAAAGTTTTCCAGACGGATAGAATTCAGGTTCATATCGCGAACATATTTAAGTTCTGTTTCGTTGCGCTTGGGTGAATTACGCAAAAATATATCATCGGTCCAGCCTGCACTTCTAACAAGTACTTTTTTCCCATTGAGAAAGAAACCTCTGTGTCCTTCTTCAGTAAAATAGTCTTGAATGTCACGTATTCCAAAATGAATGTTTTCTTTATCAGATGTTTTATTATTTATAAGAAATGATAGCTCCATTTGGTACATCTCGGGCTTCCCCATGTTATGGCACCACCATAATCTCGGATTTTTTAGGTGAAGAATGTCTGTTTTAGATGGAGATATCTTCTCGATACGTTTTTCTTTAGGCTGTAAGGTGATAGGAATGTTAAAGGTTTTACCTTCTAATTTTCCGGTTAATACTCCTGTTACTTGTTTGTCTGAATAATTGGTCAATTCGGTTTCTACAGTTAACCATGCCTCATCTAAGGTTTTAAGGTTGACCTTTGAACGTATAGCTGTGTAGTTTATTGAAACTTCATTGTTTAATGCAATATGGACTTCACGGAAGATTCCCATATTTTCATCGGCAGGACGTGGGTTCCAATCGACAAATCCGATATTAGGTTCTCCGGGCTGAGCTTTAAATACTTCTACAGCCAATATGTTTTTTTCTTTAACAAATGGAGTGATATCTATTTGGAATTGTCGAAATGCCCCCCGGATAGAGTTCCGATTGGCTATTTGCGTACCGTTCAACCATATGTTCGCAGAATAACTAATACCGTCGAAACTTAAAGTTGCATGCTGGTTGGGCTCTAAAGGAGGAAGTACAAATTCTTTGCGATACCACCATGATTGTTCAAAAGGACTTTTGTCGATATTTTTATAATTCGTACCTATGAAAATATCCTTGTATTTATCATATTGGCTTAAAACTCCCATAACTGTTGCAGGAAGAGTTGTAGGATACCAATCATCGGTGGTAAATTGAGGAGATGAAACTTCTTTTCCTGAAGCATTTATTTGTTGGGAAGATTGTATTTTCCAATTATCGGTTAATAATATATCAGGCTTTATTTGTATTTGGGTATTTTTATTGCCTGAAATGGCCGGTTGTACTACACAGACGAAACAGCAAATCTGGCAAATTATGGTTATAAGTTTTTTCATGGTGATAATTTTGATTTATAACGAATTGTTTTTCACTAAAGCTGAAGCTCCCAATAAGGCTATGTCTTTGTGCTCCGATGTTAATATCCTTATATTTTTAAGTGTCTCTTTATAAGGAAAACTTTGCATACACTTCCACATGGATTGTTCGAAGAGATTAAATGCAGATGATATTCCTCCTCCTATAATGATAGCATCAGGGTCATAAATATATAAAATTGCTTTTATCATTTCTCCGATATGGCGTCCAAATTCATTCCAAACAGTTTGTATGCCTGTTTCTCCTAATGTTGCTTTTTGAGCTGCTTCTTGAGCAGTCATCTCATAATACGTTTTAAAAAAGTGACTACTGCAATAATGCTCAAAGTCATATTTTAGATAAGGGAGAGAGCCGATTTCACCTGCTCCGGCATTTCGTCCGGCATATAACTTTTTATGGATGATAATACCGGCTCCAAGCCCTGTACCAATTGTTACTCCGACAATATTCTGAAAGTTTATACCTTTACCGAAAAGATTTTCTCCTAAAGCAAAACAGTTGGAGTCATTGTTTATGAATACAGGAATAGAAAAGGAACTTTCCAACTCATCTTTTAAATGAATTTCTTTCCATGAAGGAATATTGGTAACATTATATACTATTCCTTTTTTAACATCTACGACAGAAGGTACTCCGATACCTATTCCTTTTATCTCTTTGTTGATATTGTTTTTAATTAATGTTTTTAATTGACTCAGGACTTCTTCGTCATTTTCGTAGGATGGACATGAAATACATTCTTTTTTAAGAATACTGGCATTTTCTATGACACCAAGTCTTATATTGGTTCCACCTAAATCTATTCCTATATTCATTTGTTTCTGTGATTTATGTTTTATTTACTTTTTTCTAAAACACCAGAATGTGGCATCGGACCATGCTTCCGCATCTGCAGGATTCCAACATAATACCATTCTATTTTCTGTTAATTCAAGAATTTCAAAAGTTGTGATTATGTTAGTTTCATCATAATATGCATGTCCACTCAAAACAGAAACGCCACTAATCGTAAGTTGCCCGATAGACCATTGGGTTCCGTGGTCGGGATTTTGCTTAATGACTGACATATCAAAAGCAAAAGTGCCTTTTTCTATGATATTCCCATTGGCATCTTTCTTAGAAAGATTAGGACCGCCATTTAAGTCGAATACTAATTCACAATTTGCATCTTCTAAATTTTCGGGTTCACAAACATCCCACGAAGGAGCAAATTCTGTTAACCAGCCTCCTGTTCCATAAACTATGCCATTATAGTCTTCCAAATTCCAAACCCAGCTTTTGCCTGATATTTCATTGCCGGCAAATAAGCTCCATTCTTGCGTTATAGGGTGGTCTATCTTATCGATAATAACTTTTCGGGTGGTCGTTACCGTACCTCCCTTACAAAAACCGGTAAAAGTTATCTCTTGTTCTCCCATAAACGGTAGAGTTACAGTTACTGATTTCTGAGCGGCTACTCCTGTTATATAATTCCAGTAACTGCCTACTCCTGGTGTATTATTAGTCATTATGATTTCATTGCCACCTTCGGTTGTGTTATGTACATCCAAAACTAAATCATCTTCTGATACGATTTCTCCTAATGATTTATTATCAACTAAAGGTTCACAGCTACAAAATGCCATGAGTAAAAGGAGTATAGAACATATATTTTTCATATTTATTTATTTTTTAATTTAAGTTACTTTCGTTTCCCCAACCAGGATTTTGCTCTAATAATCCGGCTGATAAGTCAATCTGTGTTTGTGGAATGGGCATCAATCCTTTGGTCTCTTGAATCCGTTGTGCAAGGTCTCCCATATTCATGACTGTTTCAACCATATTATCCAAGACCTTAACACCATTTTGTTTACTCAAGGCATCTCCTGCAATTCCCCAACGTAGTAAATCCCAGTAACGTAATGCTTCGAAAGCGAACTCCCAACGTCGTTCGTCCCGTAATGCCTGTTCAGAGTAGCTAATTGCAGGAAGGCCGACTCTTGCCCGTACTCTGTTTAACGGTGTTGCATCTTGGCTTAACTCTGCAGCCATTAAAAGTACGTCAGCAAAACGAATGATAACAATGTCTTGTGTGTTATTTAGCTGGTAGTCCGAGTCGATATCAGGATACAATATACAGCTATAATTAACACTTTCTCCTGCATCATTGTAAGCGTTGATTGCCATATATTTTTTCTGCCAATATCCAGTTTCATTCATTTGCTTATCGCATCCCCATACATAGCTCGGAAGTTCTTTCTCTACGCTTAAGATGGAGCCTTCACGTCGGATGTCATTGGCCGGCCATTCATCCCATAATTTAGTATTAACAGGAGCTACGCCCCAACCTGTTCCAAAAGGAAATATATCATCTAAACTTTCCGGAGTACGCGGCGAAAAATGTAAACATGTTTCATTGCTGTACCACGGATTATCCCATGTACCTTTCGAAGAGAACTTTATGGCGAATACTGTTTCAATATTATTCCCGTCTTCACCTACCCAACTCAGATTGTTATCTTGTGCGTATTTGTAGTCTTTTTTAGTGTATTCGTTACTATAAGGCCACAAATTACGGAAGTCACCGACAAGGTCGTGCCCACTATTATTTATACAATCATTTAGAATTGTAACAACTTCATCTTTTGTCAAACTGTTATTTTCATCCATGGGGATGTTTGTTTGCTGATAGTATCCGGTATAAAATAGGAATACACGTGCCAATAATGCTTCTGCAGCCCATTTGGTTGCTCTTCCGAGTTCGGAATTATTAGCTGGGTTATATTTATTAGCGGGTAACAAATCAATTGCTTTTTTTAAATCACTGGCCATTTGCCCATATAACTCCGCAGCTGTGGCACGTGGGAGATTTTCTGTAGTTGGAGCTGTTATGAGAGGAACAGTCCCGAACATTCTACATAAATCGAAGTAGAAATATGCTCTTAAAAAATAAGTTTCTCCTTCTATCTTGTTCCGAGTTTCTTCATTTTCCCAAGATACATTATCCAATGAACCTAGTAACATGTTACAACGATAAATGCCACGATAGTTTTGTTTCCAAATATCAGCAAATGTATTCTCATCGACCTTCTTGAGCCTATCCATTGCGTGTTTTCGCCTGTTATCAGGACCGCCTCCACCAAAGCAATTATCAGAGAGAACTTCTGAAGCGATGAAAAAGTTTTGCCTGTCCGAGCCGGGAGTCATTTCGCGTAGCGAGGCATAGGCTCCTGTTAATGCAATTTCCGCATCTGCAGCGGTTTGAGGGAAATTGGAATTGTCTTTTTTGACAAGGTTCTCTGTATCAAGAAAGTCCTCACAATTGGAGAATGTCAATAATACCAGGAAGTATATTAATATCTTTTTCATAATATTTTTTATTTAGAATTTTATATTTGCGCCTACCATATAAGTTCTTGGACTGGGATAGAATCCTAAGTCAATACCGGAAGCCCAGTTGTGATGCCCTCCGTAACCGATTTCAGGATCCATACCGGAATAGCCGGTAATGGTGAATAAATTTTGGGCCGTTATATAGAGGCGAAGTTGCTTTAATGGTAAAGATCTGAACAGTTTCTTGAAATCATATCCTATGGTGATATTTTGCATGCGTAAATAATCTCCATTTTCCATATACAAATCGGAATTGTATTGCCAATTAGTGTGTGTACCAGATGTTAGCCGTGGCAGTTTATTGGATGTTCCTTCTCCGTACCAACGTCCAAAAATATCGGATGTATAATTCTGGCGTGTCAAATCTACATATGAGCGGTAAGATTTCATTATTTGATTGCCAAATGTTCCCGTCATTGCCATGTTTATGTCAAATCCTTTATAAGAAACATTCAAACTTAATCCTAAGTTTACATCAGGATGAGGGTTACCTATCATGCCTTGGTCGTTTTCGTCAATCACGCCGTTTCCATTACGGTCTACCCAAATGACATCTCCAGGTTGTGTTCCTTCAAGTTTTGCTCCTTGATAGTTGGCGATTTCTTCTTCAGTTTGAAAGATACCGGCTGTTGAGTAGCCATAAAAATAGCCGATTGGATAGCCAACTTGTGCCCGGTAAACTTCTGTTGTCAGATTACTTAAAATATCCGGGTCTCCATGAATAATTCTTTCTGAGTTAGCTATGCGCGTAACTTCGTTTTTATTGTGGGCAATGTTTATTGTTGCTCCATATTGAAAGTCACCGATATTATCGTTCCAATTAAATGAGAATTCGAATCCTTTGTTTTGAACGTCTCCACCGTTAATAAAGGGAGCCTGGGTTCCATAGATATCAAGTACTGGTGCTTCGACTAACCAGTCTTTCGTGTTTTTAATATAATAGTCGAAATTGATTCCGAGTCTGTTATTAAATAAATATGCATCGAAGCCTAAGTCGATTTGTTCTGATGTCTCCCAAGTAACCTCTTCGTTGGGTAAAATATCCGGGTAAGAACCGGAAGACAAGATAGATTTGTCAGGTCCGAAGCTGTAGTCGGCATCTTTAAAACGAATTGTGGCTAAATATTGGAACGGGTCTATATTCTGATTACCATTTTGTCCCCAACTTGCACGAATCTTAAGAAAATCCAGCCATTTTTTACTCGGTGCCATGAAACTCTCTTCGGAAATGACCCAACCAGCTGATACAGAAGGAAAGTAGCCCCACCTGTGTCCCCGTGCAAAATTGGAAGAACCATCCATACGCATTACAACGGTTGCCATATACTTGTTTGCGTAGTCATAATTTACACGTCCAAAAAATGAGGCTAATTTATTTTCTTCCCAAGGACTTCCTCCTAAAGTTGTTCTATTTGTAATTAAAGTCGTATTATTGAGATAAGCATGTTTGAAGTCATCGAAAATAGAGTTTATATTACTTCCATTCATACTGTCGCCTAATCCGTGTTTCTCTATAGATTGTCCTACTAAAACATTGATTGAATTTTGTTTGATTTTGAAATCGTAAGTAAGTGTATTTTCCCACATTAGGTTGCCACCCATAGACATTTCCTGGGAGACAGTATTACTATCTTCAAAAACATTACTTGCTAATCGATAAGCTGGCACGAAGCGTCTATAATTATTGGCACTGAATGTGTATCCGAAACTACTACGTATTTTTAAACCTGATATAGGTTGAATGGTTGCAAAAATATTTCCTTGGAGAGTATGAGACTTGGATAGGTTATTACCATTAACATAATCCATTTTTCCTATAGGATTTGCTTCGCGTCCCTCCCAGGGTATAGCATAATGATAATCCCCATTTTCGTCTTTATTAGGCAGAAAAGGGCTGGCATTTAGCATATCTCGTATATCATTGCTCCATGTGTCACCAATAGCAATACCGTTTTTCTCACTATAAGAATAAGATAGGTTCTCACCTATTTTTATTATATCTAATTTACCCTTTTTATACAGCGTGTGTTCTGAATTGATACGTGCAGTATAACGTTTATATTGAGGCTCAACAGGTTTTCCTATCGTTCCTTCTTGTGAGGTATAAGCTAAACCTATAGAATAAACAGACTGTTCTGTACCACCTGTAATATTCAAAGCATGATTTTGGATAGGGGCATTCTCGTTTCTTGCCTCTTCTAACCAATTAGTCCCTTTCCATGTACCATTCTTGATGGTTTTCCAGTTAGGTACTAATGTTTCATAATCATAATCGGGTAAGCCATCCATCATTCGGGCTTCACTCATAATCATCGCATATTCTTGTGCATTTAATATATCGGGCATTCGATATACATTTTGTACTCCATAGTAACCGTCGTATGAGATTTCAGGCTTACCTATACGTCCTTGCTTGGTTGTAACTAGAATTACACCATTTGCTGCTCGTGAACCATAGATTGCTGCGGAAGCTGCATCTTTTAGTACATCAATGGACTCTATATCGGAGGGATTAAGACTGTTTATATCTCCACCGGCTACGCCATCAATAATGTATAAGGGGGTTGCTGAACCGGTAGTACCGAGGCCACGGATTGTAACTTTGAAGCCTTCACCCGGCATTCCGGAACTTTGAGTAATATTAACGCCTGGAGTCTGGCTTTGTAATGCTCCTAATACATTTACAGTGTTTAATTTAGCGATATTATCACCTTTGACCTGTACAGTAGCTCCTGTAATTAGTTTTTTCTTTTGTACACCATATCCTACGACTACAACTTCGTCTAATAGTTCTGTTACTTCTTGTAGAGTAATTGTTAATTCTGTACGTCCATTTAGAAGAACAGTTTCACTTTTCATTCCTATGTAATCAATTTGTAGTACAGCATCTCTGGAAGTTACTTTAATGGTAAACTTACCGTCTACATCAGTAATTACACCGGTTTTACTGTTTGGATCTTGTACAGTAGCACCGATGATTGGTTCTTTGTCAATCCCGATTACCTTGCCGTTTACAGTGAAACTGTTTTGGGCAAACATAATAAGATTACAACACATACATACAGTAAGGAAAATACCTCGTCGTAAGAAAGTACTGTTTCCTGATGAATGAATACAGATTCTCATTGTTTCTCGTTTTTATTAAGGTTAATACTCAAATTTATTTTTCCATATTTATAATAATTTCTATATTGCGTTGGTGTCATTTTATAAATTCGTTTGAATGATTTATTCAAATTAATATAATCTTCATAGCCTAATTCAAAAGCAATATCCATAATCGGTTGATCAGATGTTAATAATTTTTCAGCGAAACAAGAAGTGCGAACTTCTAAAATATATTGATAGATAGAGATACCAATCTCCTTTCGGAAATGTTTCTCTAGAACACGTCGGGACACATATAAGCGATTTAAAATTTCTTTGATATTGATAAGCCCGTTTTTCTCATTCTCGATGAGTTTTAGTACATTAACTACTAACTTATCATTAACGGAATATCCTTCTGTAGATTTCCGTCGTTCAATACGTATTGGATTAATGATGATGTTGAACTGTGGTAAAGAATTATCTTTAATAATAGCATGTAATTGTTTGGCCGCTTGATACCCCCCATTTTTTACATCCAATACAATAGAAGATAGGGGAGGGTCAGACATGTTACATAAAATTTCGTCATTATCTACTCCTAAAACTGCAAGTTCATGTGGAACTTGAATGCCACAAATACCACAGACCTCAGTTATTCGAAGTGCGAATATGTCATCACAAGCGAATAAGGCAGTTGGACGGGGCAATTGTTGTAACCAGGTTTGTAGGGCTTGCAAATTGGCGGTTGAACCGTATCGTATATTTTTTTCTTCGTTGTAAGTGTATACTTTTTGTCCTACTGCAGCAAGTTTTGTACGGAATCCATCTTCACGTTCACGTGACCAAATTGTAGCACTAGTGCCATAAAAAGCGAAATTAGTGAATCCCTTTCGTAGAAAATAACTAGCAGCAATCTCACCTGTACTGTAGTAATCACCAGTAATGTTGGATATTCCTTTTACTCGATTGGTATAGTTCTGTAAAATAATTGGAATGCCAATCTCGCGTAAACGTATTGCATTATTTTCAGATAATTGTCCTAAAATAGCATTTGCTCCCCAACGTTGCGCTATTTCGATCACTGTTTCTATAGCTTTCTCATCTTTTAGGTCTTCTCGAGTCAGAGGTATACGATAGAAACGCCAATTACCTACTTCCATAGAATAATTTAGGAAACCTTTTAATAATAATCGGCTGTAAGCACTAGTAAAATCAGATAATAATAAGACTTTAATCATAATATTAGTATTAGGCATTATTCGCTTTTTATTTATTTGGTGTAAATGTATGCTGTTTTTGTTTGTCTATATGCGATAAAAAGCGGCTTTTTATTGTTTAATTGCGAATATATTGCTTTAATGAATAAGTTATGTTATTATTAGGTAGCTATAATAAAAAGATTATTTGGATATATTTAATGCTAGTGTTTTTAATATATAGGATACTTTGTAGTACAAAATATTGATGTAGTGTGCTTTGGCTGAAAATATCTTGACCACCTCCATTATGTAAACTCAATTATTATATGATTATTTTTGTGGGCTATTCTAAAAATGTGAGCCCATCAGTCATAAGGAACACCGCACCCTCAAAACCGGATTAATAGCACTGAATCATTTTTTTGATACTATGGTATTTTTTCATATCACTGATAAAGGCCCTATTGTAGTACTAAGCTCGGAAATATCCATATCTTTCGCTCTTCATTGGGAGTAAATTCCTATTCTTATGTTTTCTCATATACTAATTTGAATACTATTCAAATTATACTCTACATAACTTGTATACAGCCAGAGTTTAATTTCTGTGTAAAGTAACAGTTATTCTTTCTCTACCACACCTCCTTTTATTATGGATATGTTCCGTGTATGTGAAATCCGGTTAGACAAACTCAAGATTACTGGTACATAATGGGTATTCTTTCATATTATATTTTGACCACATCATCTATTAGGATGGTCTACTTATGTAGAATTATAATCTGATAATTCACTCAGTATTTTGAAAGTATGTATAAATATATTCATAAGGAAATACATTTATTTTCCTTGTAGCTATGTTATTTCAAGCTGAATAATATGGAGCAAGAGGTAAGTTATAGAGATTTTCTTGTCTTGAATGTGAGACAGACACTATTTTTAGGGAGATATATGACGAACTTTGCCTTTTAGAATGAAATGATTATAATATTCATGCTAAAGAGCTTTAAGGATTATTAGTCAAATATCAAACTTAGTGAGTATTAAGTTTATGAGTACTAAAAACTCACTATGGTGGTATTGAATCTTGTGGTATATATCAATTGAACTTTTTAGACCATAAAGATCACGAGAGAATGTTTTAATTATTTATTATAAGTTATTCTATATAAAGATAGTCATAATGCACCACAGGCTTCTTACCATGTTTTCCCATAGCCTCGCGAGCTTGCTCCGAACTGCAATTGGCTTTGCCCACGCCCACCGGATTCCCTTCAAAGTCTATGATACGCACAATGTCGTCCTTTTCAAATTCGCCCCGCACATCAATGATGCCTATGGGAAGAATACTGACAGCCTTGTCGGAAGTAAGCACCTGTGTGGCGCAATCGTTGATGTGCAACTCTCCTTTGGCAAAACCCTCGCTGTGAGCTATCCACTTTTTTACACTGGACACAGGCTGGGGAGAGGGAATGAAGCGGGTGTATTTCAATGAGGAATGAGGAACGAAGGATGAAGAATTGTGCTGTGCTGTCATATCTGATGAAGGTTCTTCATCTTTCATTCTTGATTCCTCATTTCTCAGGATATTGACAAGGATATTGTCACGTTTGCCGTTGGCGATGATAACTGTAATTCCTTCATCGGCCACCTTACGGGCAATATTGGTCTTGGTAAGCATACCGCCGCGCCCGAAACTGGATTTGGAAGTCTGTATGTATGAGGACAGGTCTTTACCATGCTCTATCTCCCGAATGACTTCTGATGAAGGGTCAGCCGGCGAGCCGTTGTAGATACCGTCGATATTGCTGAGGATTATCAAGGCTTGCACATCCATCATGGAGGCTATCAGTCCGGAAAGCTCGTCATTATCGGTGAACATCAGTTCGCTGACGGAAATGGTATCGTTCTCGTTGACGATAGGAATCACTCCGTTTTCCAACATTACGGTCATGCAGTTCTTCTGATTGAGATAGTGGCGGCGGGTGGCGAAGTTCTCTTTCATGGTGAGCACTTGCCCCACGGGAATACCGTGTTCACGGAATAGTTCGTAATAGCGGTTGATAAGTTTGGCTTGCCCCACAGCAGAAAATAACTGGCGTTGGTCTACGCTATCCAGCTTTTTGGTGGGATGTATCTCGCTTCGTCCCGATGCTACGGCTCCGGAAGAAACGAGGATAACTTCTACGCCTGCCTTGTGCAGTTCTGCCACTTGGTCTACAAGGGCGGACATACGGGTTACGTCCAATGTGCCATCACGGCGTGTCAATACATTGCTGCCTATTTTGACAGCAATTCTCGTTAGTTGTTGTTCCATATTTGTGTGTTTCCCGGTGTGGGAAGTTTAATCTCCGTCTTCTTTCTTTTCGTATGAGCGAACAACCTCCATGGCTGCTTCATAATTCGCTTCATTGACGAGCACTGCTACATCGACAGCAGTCTCGGGCAGGACGATGTTGACTACCATCCCATCTTTCAAGGTTGATTCGATGTCATTGTTTCCCAGCAAACTTTTTACAAGTTCAGCTTCCCAAAGCGATCCTTTGAACACTTCGATGAGCTTGCTTTTATCTTCTTCTTTCATAATGGTATGAATTTAGAGTTCTTGTTTTACAAATATAACAAGTTTTTTCGGTTTAATGTTTAATGTCAGGCAATTTGTGCCTACAACTCGATACGCTGTACCGTGACCGCCTCATTCAGAAAGATAGATGCAGATTCGACGAATTTCTCTTCCGCCTCTGTAGTATAATAAGTACATTCGCCGCCTTGTGTACATTTTGCATCTATTTCGGGATGACGGCGGAGATAATCTTTCAAACTGTCCGCCACTAATTTTCCCTGTGATACTATGGTGATACCATCAGGCATATATTGCCGGATTTTAGGCAATAGTATCGGATAATGTGTACAACCCAAAATAGCGGTGTCTATCTCCCGGTCTTTGGCCAGGAGTTCGTTTATATATTTGCGGATGAAGTAATCCGTTCCGTCTCCTTGCGCTTCGTTGTTCTCTACAAGTGATACCCATAGCGGGCAGGCCTCTCCGCTGACTTTGATGTCGGGGAAAAGTTTATGTATTTCCAAAGGATAGGATTCGGACTTGATTGTTCCGCCTGTGGCAAGAACTCCGACATGCCGGCTACGGGTTATATTACCGATACATTCCACAGTAGGGCGGATAACGCCCAATACGCGGCGTGCCGGGTCGAGATGTGGCAAATCGTTTATCTGGATACTACGCAGAGCTTTGGCGGATGCCGTATTACAGGCAAGAATTACCAGGTGACAACCCATTTCAAACAGTTTTGTGACTGCCTGCAATGTGAATTCATAGACAACTTCAAACGAACGTGTTCCGTAGGGAGCGCGGGCATTGTCACCCAGATAGACATAATCGTATTCCGGTAGGGCTTCCCGTATTTTGCTCAGGATAGTAAGCCCACCGTATCCGGAATCGAATACACCGATAGGACCGGGACTGGATGGTAGTTTTTGTTTCATACAATCTTTCTGACGCTAAGAGTATAGTGTGCAGCAAAGATAATGTAATTTGTGAGGATAGGGCACGGATTGCACAAATTTTGTGATACTGCAATTCTACCTTTTGCCGTTCCGTCTTTAATTCATACTTTACATGAGGAGATTCCTAATTAAGTATCCCCATCACATGTGCTCATGTGACGGGGACAGTTTAAATTAATTACAGCATCAGAATTCGAGCTGCAATCTCATTTGCAATGTGTGTAAATTCTTGTCATATCTGAAAGCATCGCTGTACTGTTGGTCCAGATGCGCATAAGAATAGTTGACTTTCATAGCGATATTGTGTGTGAAATAGTAGTTTACTCCTACTGTAAAGGTGTTGGCTACACCACCTACGACGGAGGTATTGGCCATACCCCAACTCGCCATCATCTCATTGGAGTAGAATTTACCGTTCATGAAGATGCTACCCGGCTCGATATAGTTGAGGTCGGTATGGTTGTAACGGGCAATCAGTTCGAGAGAATTTCTGCCGGGACGGTTCATCAAGGCATCTACCTTGTTGTAACGGTAGTTACCGCCACGAATCAACCAACCTGCCTGTACTTGATAGCCGCTGAATTCCGCGTTGGTATCAGGACCGAAAAATGACTTGTAGATTTCCGGTGTAGGGGTAAAGGTACCCATAAGTGTACCGAGTGATGTTTGGAAGTTATAATCCCAGTCTCTTTCGCGTACATACTTTCCATGTGTATATTCGCCTGTCAGATAAAGATTTCTCCAAGTAGCCAATCCCTCTATGTTATACTTGAAAGTCTGTTTAACATTATTGACTTTAGAATAGAGCATGTTTGTCTTATCAATGGCGGATTCCAGTGAAGACGCAAGTATCACGGAGCGGTTATAGTCATCATTGCCATTGGCGAACCCGTTGGCGTCAGGAATACGATAGCTGAAAGCTCCACCGGCATGAACAGCCCAATCTTCACCGGTGTAACGAGCCAGCAAACGAGCTGTTACGCCCCAACCCATATCACCATTGGAATGAGACTTACCTATTTTCTGAGAGAAAATTCCACCTTCGCCCCATAGATAGTTACTGTAATGACGGTAGGAAACTCCCAAAGCACGTCCGGGTGCGAAGGCTTCGTTGGTGGCGGACTTATTGATAAAGTTATAGTCGAATGTACTGGCTATGTTTTCAGCAGAAAACGGTTCGGCAAAATGACCGACGCGCAAGAAGCCGGCACGGTCTGTGTGCCAACGCAAATAGGCATCTTTGATAGATACGCCGGAAGCAAAGTCAATATCGAACTTCACATCAAGTTTACTACCCAATTTGGAGAAGATACGTATACGGGCCGAAGACAGATCGGCACCTGAACTGCGGTCTGTATAGTCATCGATGTAATATGCACCGTCTACCGCTAATCGTCCGCCGACGCGGAAACTATACTGTCCGTCCTGAGATTTGAATGTCACTAAACCGTCATCCATATAAGCATTGAGTTCTGTCTGTGCCTCAGTGGGCTTCGTTTGCCCCCAGCTCTGTGTACTCAGCAGAGCGAAAGCCAGTAACGGGAAAATATATTTCTTCATGATTGTCTTTATTATAATTGGTTGATATTTAGTAGCCTAACTCATCAAGCACTTGCTGTGCGGTCTTTGTACCTTTACCGGCATGTCTGTTACGGGTCTGGTCACGGAAATAGTTCTTACCTGCGTCCTTGTATTTTTGCATTGTATCGTTATAATACCGGATACATAAATCTGTCAGGTTGGTAAATGACATATCCAGATAGTTTTTATCTGCACCGCCTTCTCCCTTTGGATCACTCCAAGGACCTGTATAAGCCAAATATTGCTCATTGGTATTGAATGACCATGCATGAATATCCATGCCTGCCCGACGTATCATTTCTCCTTGCCATATTTTCAGACTGCTTGGATAACCGGTAACATAGTCAATATTGGGAGCCATAATCGTGGCACCGTTTTCAATAGCAAAGTTGATAAGGCGCGCATAAGTAGCAGGGGTCGATTCCATATCTGCATAGAGGTATGCATAAGGAATGGTACGCTTAAACACAGAATTGAAACTTTTGAGACTGGGATCGGAGAATGTCTGCAAAACGATACGTGCCGGTGTATTAGCAATATCAACCAACCCCGGTGTATTGTTTTTGTAAGGAACCCGTTTCAATTGGTTGATGTCGTCGTGATACCAGCCATATTCCACGAAGATATCATGTAAATCCTGTTCTACTCCACTGAAGAGTGACGGTGATTTGGTTTCCACGTAGATACCCGGGCGGTTACCGTTGTCCGCTTCATCCTCTACATACTTAAAGTCATATTTAACTTTTCCATCGGGAAGCTGTATTTTGTCATACATGCGTTCGCCATAACGATGACCATCCAGTACACCATTGGTATCTTTACCCCAACGCTTAAAACGATAACCTTCCGCAATTTTAATAACATCTTGTACTGTGATAATCTCGAGTCCTCTGAATGATTCCCGCCACTGTTCCGGATTAGCATCCTTAAACCATGAACCGATATCAAGTTTCAACAGTTCTTCGTACGTAAAAGCGCTTACGTAATCGTTCTGACGATTGGGGTAGATAACTTCTACATCGGTTGTACGAAGTAAGCTTTCATCGTGGAGGGCGAGTACAACTCCATCTTTAGTACGCTGTACGTCACATTCAAGGTAGTCCGCGCCCATGTTACGCGCCCAGCGCATGGCGGCTTCACTTTCTTCAGGAGCCCAAAACTCGGTACCGCGATGGGCGATGATACAGTCTTTTGGAAGATAAGCCAGAATCTCTTTCTGTACATTACTTAAGGGTAGCAGTTCTGGGATGTCATTGGTTGAAAACCCATCCGTCCGTATATCATCGGAGCAGGATACAGAAATCAAACCTAACACGGAAACAAATGCTATTTTTACAAAGTGTTTCCCCAAGTGTGTGTAAAAGTGTTTTTTCATACTTTTGTCGATAGCGGTTCATTAACAGGATTAGTTCGGCGCATATTCCAATCCTGTCAATCAACCTGTGATTAATTAATACTATACAGTAAGCGCGCCATGCTTACCATGAAGGACGATTTTAAAATTCTAACGTTTGTTTCTTTCTGCAAGCAATGCTTTCTCGTCTTTATACGTAAAAGACATCAACAAAATGGACAAGGCGCAGGCAATAAGCAGGAGTATGAAAGTCCAGTCCCAGCCTGCCATTTCGGCTACATAACCGAGAACCACATTGGCAAGGATGGCTGTTCCGAAGAAGTACCCGAAGAACCCGGTAAGTCCGGCAGCCGTACCGGCGGCATTCTTGGGAGCAAGGTCGAGCGCTTGAACACCGATCAACATTACCGGACCGTAGATGAAGAAACCGATAGCAATCAGAGACAAGGTTACAATTACATAGTTATCGGAGAAATGCCAGTAAAGGAAAATAAACACAGCTACAATAGCCATGAAGATGATAGTAGTCATGGCGCGTCCGCCCTTAAATACCTTGTCGCTTAACCAGCCGCAAACCAATGTTCCGGGTATTGCCGCAAATTCATAAGCAAAATATGCCCAACCGGCTTGCTTGATATCATATCCTTGAGCTTCTTTCAGGAAAGTAGGAGCCCAATCGAGACATCCGTAACGTACCATGTAGACAAATGCATTAGCGATAGCGATGTACCAAAGCATCTTGTTATTGAATACATGCTTAAAGAAGATTTCTTTTGCCGTAAGCACTTCTTCCTGCTTCTCGCTATAATTCTTGGGATAATCATTACGATACTTCTCAATGGAAGGAAGTCCGCAGGATTGAGGAGTGTCACGTATCAGGCAGTATGCCACTAATGCCACAAGGATAGCCACTGCCGCCGGGAATACATACGTACCGATGAGGAAGTAACGGGATGAGTCAGCGCCATAGAACCAGGAACCGAACCACAATGCGCCATAAACAGCCATCGGACCAACCAATGCACCGCCCACATTATGAGCGCAGTTCCAGATGGACATCATCGTTCCGCGTTCGGTCACCGAGAACCAGTGAGTCATGACACGTCCGCAAGGAGGCCAGCCCATACCGTTAAACCAACCTACCAGGAAGTTTAAAGCAGCCATTACGATAATAGCCAGTGATTTCTGTTCCGGACCGAAGAACTGCACCGGTACAATCATAAACATCATGGAGACAGCAGCCAAAATCAATCCTAACGGAAGGAATACGCGTGCATTACTGCGGTCGGACACGCTTCCCATCAAGAATTTGGACAAAGCGTAAGCCACGGCATTCATAGAAAGAACGATACTCAACTCACCCTTTTCAAAACCAAACTGAGCAAGCTCCGGAATGGCCATCGAGAAGTTTTTACGCACGATATAAAAACCTGCGTAACCGATAAATATACCCAGGAAGACTTGCCAACGATAACTTTTATACGTCGAATCAATCTTCTCTGCCGGTAATTCCTGCTTATGAGCAGGTGGTGCTAAAAAATTCCACATAGTACTAAGATTTTAAGAATAATATTATTTGTTACTATTTAGTTTGCTGGTTTCTTCTAAGTCCAGAGCTTCTGCAAGTATCGAAATCGGGTGTTTTACTTTTGCCGGAGTGGACATCTCGATCTGCCATTTACAAGTTTCGCAATCGGTAGCGACAAAATCGGCCGCCACTTCTTCTATCTGACGGAACAGTGAAGCGCCTATTCCCTGTGATGTTTCATAGTTTTCCTTTTTAAAACCGTATGTACCTGCGATTCCACAACATTGGGAATTAAGTACGGTGAGATTTACATTGGGAATACTGCGCAGCAAAGCGATGGAATAATACGCCCAACCGAGTTTTTCCATGTGGCAAGGCGTATGATAGGCTATCTTCATCTTTACATCATCACGGAATTTCAGTTTTACATTTCCCTCTTCGAGCAAGCGGAAAATGAAGCGGGTAGCCAATTCTATGCTGTCGCGTACATCTGCATTATCAATTCCAAGCAAATGCGGATATTCATCCCTCATTGTAAAAATACAAGTCGACGAAGCCCCGACTACCGGACGCTTATCTTCAAAAATCGACTTACGGACAGAGCGGAGATTTGCTTCAGCTTGCTTGCGCGCCTGATTTATCAAACCGTTGGAAATCAAAGCCACTCCGCAGCATTTCTCTTTTTCAAGCAAATGCACTCCATAGCCTATTGCGTTAAGCACACTCACCATATCTTTACCCAACCGGGGGAAATTATAATTGATGTAGCAACCGTGGAAGAAACTTACATGCTTCCCGTAGTTATTCTGCGAAGCCATCGCATTCTTTTTGAACCAGCTCTCGAATGTCTGGGAAGAATACTTCGGAAATACACGATGATGGTCTATTTTCAAGACTCCGTCCATTACCATTTTCACCGGCTTCAGAGACAATGTGGTATTCACTACGGGAGCAAAGGCAGACGCCATAGTACCTACGAAATCCGTATTTGCCAGCATAATATCGCGCAACGCCGGTTTCTTCTTACTATATTTGATACGTGCCAACTGAATGATGTCGCCAATCTTCACATTCGAAGGACAAGCCACTTCACAACGTTTACAATTCAAGCAATATTTCAGCGCTTCATCAAAGTATTCGCCTCTTTTCAAGCGAAGACGCTCTTCGTCCGGACCGGCCTGCTTCGGACCGGGATATTTAGGATTCACCGGGATAACCGGACAATATACCGTACAAACCGTACATTTGATACATTGCTCAAAATTGTTTTCGCTTATATTATTCTGCTGCATATTCATGACATCATCCTTTTATTAAGTTATCCGCTACATATAATGCCGTAAGCATGGAAATACCGGCACCGCAACCTTCATGTATTGTATTGGACCCGCTCAACACCGACCCAATGGCAAACAGATTCCGTTGCGCATCACCCTTAATCTTTATCCGTAACTTATCATCGGTAGCTACACCGAATGTCATATAATTCTGTTTATTGAAGAAAGCCTTGTCATACCAACTGTCACGTCCGGGAGTGAAATCGACATCACTGCCGAAAACAGGTTCGATAACGCTATCCGGCTGCGCAACCAATCCGTTGCTGAAATAGCTGCCCGAAGCAAGGATAAAGTTTTCCGCCACAAATGAGATGTCTCCATGATTGACAGAGTATACCGCCTGCACTTTATTACCGCTGAAATCAGCTTTCACTACCGTATCACCCAACATATAAACTCCTCCCAACTCTTCAAAAGAACGGCGGAGTTGTTGCTGCGCGCGAATACCCGGAACGGAAGGCGGCATTGTAGGAATCAGCCACACCGGAATATCCAACGATTCTTTCAGCTTCTTTACCGACGCCGCGGACGACAATCCGAATACGGCCGGCAAAGCAACGATGTCGAAACCGGATATCTTTCCGGTCAACTCCAGAATCAAAGCTTCAAGCGTTTTTTCATTCTCCAATACTCTGGCAATATTGGTAGAACGCATTTCCGTCGGACTGATCCGTAATCTTTCCAGTTCCGGAAGATTAATAGAGGAAATCCGGCATTCGGCGCCATACTTCTCAAAGCTGTCGGCAACAAACTTCGTGTTGAAATCAAGGAATCCGGCCATATTGACTACCAGAATCTTCTTACCGGCTATATCATTTGCCGAGGAAAGCGGCGTAAAATCAGAGAACGTCAGCCACGTCGGCTTCAACGTACCCATCGGAGTTATGCGTAAATGATTATGCTCGGCGTCACCGTTCACTTCAATGCCGCAATCGAGGAACTGCTGCTTTGCTTCACGAACGTAGTAGGCAAAATTATCGCCCAACTTAGCGTATGGATGGTTCGCACCAACCTTGTCAGCCGCAGCCACAGGATTGTCCACCTTTGTCCCGTCGGCAAGCTCGTTAAGCAAATCAAATGAACCGGAAGAAAAATGCAACGCACTTTGCCCGGTGGAAACGATAGCACATTTCACGCCATTCTTCTGCAAACGGATTCCACACGTCAGACCGGCAAGTCCCCCACCTATTATTAAAGTATCAAATTTCATCTCTATTCATTTTATTCCATTCCACAAACTCCACTGTATACCCACTGGGTATATTCACTTTCACGCAATGCTTCGCCCCATGCCACAGGATACAATCCTTTCCAGCGTTCGTTCAGGAACGAAGCCAGGTCATTCTTCGCTTTTTGAGAACAATTATGCGCCTCACCCAACAATCCTGCCGCACGACAAGCGCAGAGTTCTCCCTGACAGGTTCCCATACCGACGCGTGTGCGACGACGCAAGTCTATCAGATTATGCACATCAAGTTCGTTTACAGCATAGTTTACCTCACCTACGGTCACATCTTCACATTCGCAGACCAGACTGTTGTCATACTTGCTTTCCGACGCAATCCTGGCGGCCATTTCACCGTGACGTCCGACCGAAGAACGTTTGGGTTGATCCGTCGTCACTTGTTTACCGTCAGACCGTCCCTCTTCCAAACGCGAACCGGGAAGGGGTTCATTCATCGTAGTACAAGGCTTGTCAATGCCAAGTTTCTTGCAAGCCAGATTCGTAGCCCATTCCGCCATCAGTCGATAAGTCATCAACTTTCCGCCGGTAATAGTTACAAAGCCCGCAACACCATCACGTATCTCATGATCCAGCAACACGATGCCACGGCTGATGTTACGTCCGGAAGGGTCGTTATCGGCGGCCACCAGCGGACGAACGCCGGCGTATGCGCGCAAAATACGAGTTGTAGCCAAAGCAGGAGCCAACTTCTCCCCCTCCGACAACAACAAATCAACCTCTTCCGACGTAACCCGCACATCATCCACCTCATCAAAGCCCACGCGACTGGATGTCGTTCCAATCAGGCAGATCGTATCTCCAGGAACAAGAATATCTGCATTGGCAGGCTTGCGGCAACGGTTAAGCACAACATTATTGATTCGATGCCCAAAAATCAATAATGAGCCTTTTGCAGGGAACATGTCCACCCTTATGCCTGCTTTTGCAGCAATGCCATGTCCCCAAATACCTCCCGCATTAATAGTCAGAGGTGCGTAATAATTATGTTCTGTTTTCGTTTTATGATTAAATACAGTGACTCCGACGATACTTCCCCGGTCCTGAATCAATGCTGTCACTTCATGATAAACCAGTACTTTCGCACCGTGAGCTTTGGCATCAATAACATTTGCCAGAGTCAGTCTGAAAGGGTCTATCGAACCGTCAGGCACTTTCACCGCTCCTGTTATGGCAGGATTAACAGAAGGTTCTATCAATCTCGCCTCGGCAGGGTCTATCACTTGCGCATTGATACCTGCGGCCCGACACGATTCCACAAATAAGTTTTGATACGAAAGGTCGTCTTCCGGAAGAGAGATGAACAAGCCGCCGTTTTCTTCTACACAATGGCGCGCTATCTTCCGAAGAATCATATTCTCCTTGATACATTCGGCAGCCGATTCCCTATCAGTCACCGCATAACGGGCGCCACTATGAAGCAATCCGTGGTTTCGCCCGGTGGCACCAGCAGCAAAATCAAAGCGTTCTACAAGCAAAACACGCATTCCACGTAAGGAACAATCTCTTGCCGTACCCGCTCCGGTCGCACCTCCACCAATAATAATGATGTCAAATTCGTTAATTTCGCCATTAAGTACCATGTCTCTTATAATATTAGTTAACGTCGTTTGATTTCAAGATTAGGATAACAGCGCTTTTGCTTTCTTATCAAAACGACTTAGGTTTCATTTCGCAACAAATATAAATTCTATTTTTATAATAACGAAACATTTCCTTTGTTTTTTTACTGAAAAGCAGAAAAAAGATCTTCAGATAGGAAGTTTTATATAAAAAAGCAACAACAAGACTTACGTTTCAAAAGAAAAGATAACAGAACTACTGTTTTATAATTTCTTAGCATTATGAGTTTTCCCATACTGTTTTTTTCAAGTATATTAGCGCATTAAATACGATTTTCAAGCTTATTATGACAAAAGAAGAGAGACAATCTATCATATTAGAATTGTTGATACAGCATAATTCGATTCTGGTAACGGACTTAGCCACACACCTTAACGTTTCGTCAGTTACGATACGCAAGGACTTAACCGATCTCGAAAGAGAAAAGAAACTATACCGAAATCACGGAAAAGCGATTTTAATAGACCCCTATATCGACAACAGGAATGTTAGCGAGAAGGAAAAGCTGTATGTCGAGGAGAAGAGACTGATCGGAATGAAAGCCGCAAGCCTCATCGCTCCCAAAGATTCTATACTTATAGCATCGGGAACAACCATGCACGCACTCGCGCGCAGCATAGTTCCGGTGGACGAATTGACCGTCATTACCGCTTCCATGGAAGTATCGAATATCCTGGCAAGCGAAAAGAACATATATATCATCCAACTGGGCGGTATATTACGGCATAGCAGCCTGTCCGTAGTAGGAAAATATGCAGAGAATATATTGGCGGATTTCTCGTGCAGCAAGTTATTCATCGGTGTAGACGGTATCGACCTCGATTTCGGTATCACCACCACCAACATGATGGAAGCAAGTCTTAACCGCGTCATGATGCAAACCGCCCAGAAAACGATTGTGCTTGCAGATTCTTCCAAATTCGGGCGGCGCGGTTTCAGCAAGATTTCCGACATGGAGGATGTCGACCATATCATCACCGACTCCCGCATCCCCCCTTCCACCGCTTTACGCTTAGAGGAGATGGGCATCGAACTGACAATTGCCGATGCCGGTTATCACAATAACATGTAAAAAGAAAACAGGTGCCATAAAGTCCTTATGACACCTGTTTCATATCTATTTATAATGTATATGAAATCAATTCCCCTCTACATGAAGCCCCGTTTCATCCAGGACATAGGTTTTGAAGCTATCGGAATAAGTATAAATACTGAAATAAACATCCACGCCCTGCACACCTTCAGTCATATATTGTTTTAAGGGAACGGACAGATAGGCACGCTTACCGTAATCTTGCACATCGCTACTCACATCGTGATATAAAGTCAACCGCACTTTGGCACGTCCGCTATCTTCATCTATCGAAACTCCATCCTCTACAAAATGAAAAAGATGTTTGCCCTGCTGCTTCACCTCTAAAACAACATTCAGATAATCATATCCCAACCAAATACTCCGTATTTCAGAAGGTTCCGTTTTCACTCCCCCTTCAAATTCACCGGCAGTCAGAGGCAGGGGAGAAATCGTTTGCAACAGAGCATACAGTTTTACGCCTGAAACCCGACCGTCACCGGCGACCGACGTCTCATAATTGGCGACAATACGAACGGATGCATCCGCGTTCGTACGCAGGCCTGACGCATCCTCAAGAATTTGAAACGTCTCGCCCTCATCGGTCAACACCGACTCCAACCGTCCGTCCGCTCCGGAAAACGCAGTCATAAAATCCTGCTTCACGGAAGGATAATGATAGTCATCATCGCCGCATGATACCGACAGGCACGACACAACAGCGACAAACAGGCCACAGCAGTACTTTTTCATACCCACTTACTACACACTGTTACGATTCCTCTTTACGCAATCAATCGACAAGCCCTTACTTGGTCGCAGCCAAATAATTCGTCAACGGATTGGCATACATCAACAACAACTTCTCACGCAAGAAATCCACATCCTTGTCAGGAATAGTGATACGCTCCAGCTGACCGTCAATATAACTTGTAAAGCGCTTCTTATCCTCTGCCGTATAATGTTCGACAAACTCCTCGGCATTGTGCAGCAAGTCGTGAGCCACATAATTATTGGCAAAAATACGATAGTTGGCATGAATACGCTTATCAATCAAAGCGGATATGGCAACGAACAACTCCGGTTTCGGCAATGTTCTGTCCAATTCGCTCAAATCTTCATTGATACAAGATGCCATACGGAAACATACACGGCCTTTGTATCCCAGAAGTCCGGTCTGCATGTTCAGCAAGTCGTCATCCGTGGTTTTCTTAAAGTCGGGTATATCACGCTTCAGCTGGAATTCCTGCGCTTTCAGATAGTCGCAAGGATCATATTCGTACGAAATGGAAAGCGGAACGATATTCAGTTCCTGAAGATTGGTGATGATGTCTCCGTCGCCGCCCATCGCCAACATTTTCAGAACGCTATCCTGCGTGATGTCATTAGAGTCCTTGGCACGTCCCTCGCGTTGGGCTATCCAGATGGACTGCTTCTTTTCCGCAATCGTGTAGTGCATATAACGCGACATACGAATGGACGACTCCAACATCTGGCGCATGGTAAGCGCGCGCTGCACGGTGAAACATTTATTGATACGCACCAATTTCTTAATCCAGGGATAAATCAGCAGATTATCACCGATAGCGATTTCTACGGTATCCAACCCCTGCTCCACCAGAAGAACAGACAAGAAACCGGAGTCGAGAATGATGTCCCTGTGATTGGACACATAGGTATAGGCAGACTGCTTGTTCAACACAGCCATACTTTCCAGTATCAGTCCGTCTGTAGTATCTTTGGCTAATTTATGCAAGATGCCGTAGCAAAGGTTTTCCTGGAACTCCTGCTTGGTCTTGCTCGCACGCATTTTCTGCGCGATAGCCTCAAAAGGAACACCCGGCATAACGGCGCAAGCCACTTGTTGGAAGGCCGGGTCAGCAATTAATTCCTCAAAAATCTGAGGTAGTTCTTCGTCATGATAAGGGCGGATTTCTTCAAATTCCATGATATGCAATTTTAAATTTTAAACAATAAGCATTTGGTTTCAAGACTAATAAACGGGCATCTAATAGTCGGTTGATACCTAATAGTTAATATCTAAAATTGGTTTTCTATTATATCTGTCATTACATCTTTAATATCCAGGTTCGCCGCGCGTACCTGCTGCGGGATAAAACTGGTAGCGGTCATACCCGGAGTAGTGTTTACTTCCAGCAGATTTATCTTCTCTCCTTCGGTAATGATATAGTCTACGCGGATAATTCCGGAAGCTCCGAGGATATCATAAATGGCGGAAGTAAGTTTCTGCACGCGGTCGCGCAGTTCATCGGGAATGCGCGCCGGAGTTATTTCGTCCGACTCACCGTTATATTTGGCTTTATAGTCAAAATACTCATTATGCGATACTACTTCCGTAATAGGGAACACCACAGACTTTTCTTTGGTCTTGTAGCAACCGCAAGTAATCTCCATACCTTCCATAAAAGCCTCTACCAAGACTTCTTTCGCTTCAGCGAAAGCCTTTGCAACGGCAGGTTGTATCTGCTCTTTCGTATTCACCTTCGTCACCCCGAAGCTGGAACCGCCCAGACTGGGCTTGATGAAACAAGGCAAGCCTATCTTCTCAATCACATCTTCGTCGGAAACAGACTGCCCCTGGCGAAGCAGCAAAGAGTCGGCGATACGCACACCGAACGTTTTCAGATATTGATTGCAGGCAAACTTATCATACGTCAGTGCGGCCGCAAGCACTCCGCAACAGGAATAAGGTATATGAAGCATATCGAAATATCCCTGCAAACGCCCGTCCTCACCCGGAGTTCCGTGAATGGTGATATATGCAAAATCGAATACAACCTTCGCGCCGTTCAGCCGGAAGCTGAAATCATTACGGTCTACCGGAGCTTTCGTACCGTCGGGAAGCTGCACGTGCCAGTCCGACCCCTGCATCTCTACTATATATAATGTGTACCTCTCCTTATCGATGAAGGAGTAGATTCCTTGTGCACTACGCAGGGAAACTTCGAATTCGGAAGTGTCTCCTCCGCATACAATAGCAATTGTGCGTTTCATTCTAATTCTCTATTACTAATATAGCCTCTCCACTTATCAATCAGCCGACTCATATCATCCGGCAACTCCGAGGTAAAGTACATTTCCTCCCCGGTGACGGGATGTACGAACCCCAGCGTCATGGCATGAAGCGCCTGCCGCGGACAAGTATCAAAGCAATTGTTTACAAACTGTTTGTATTTGGCAAAATGGGTCCCTTTCAGAATCTCATGGCCGCCATAGCGTTCATCATTAAAGAGGATATGTCCGATATGCTTCATGTGCACACGGATTTGATGGGTACGGCCTGTTTCGAGGATACACTCCACAAGCGTCACATACCCCAGGCGTTCCAGCACACGATAATGGGTAACGGCATGCTTACCCTGGTCATCGGGCAGAACGGTCATCTGCATACGGTCTTTAGGATTACGCCCCACATTACCGATGATTGTACCTTCGTCTTGTTCCACATTTCCCCAGACGAGGGCGCGGTAACGGCGTTTGGTGGTTTTATTGAAGAATTGCAGACCGAGATTGGTCTTGGCATCCGGTGTTTTGGCAATCACCAGCAAACCGGACGTATCTTTGTCGATACGGTGCACAAGCCCCACATGCGGGTCGTTGGCATCGTAATCGGGAATATCTTTCATGTGCCAGGCGATGGCATTGACGAGCGTACCGTGATAATTCCCGTGCCCGGGATGTACCACCAGCCCCGCCGGCTTATTGACAACCATCAGGTACTTGTCTTCATACACTATATCCAGGGGAATATCTTCGGGGATAACCTCGTTTTCGTAACGGGGACGGTTCATCATCACCGTTATCACGTCCAAAGGTTTCACTTTGTAACTGCTCTTGACCGGCTTATCGTTCGCCATCACAAATCCGGCATCGGCGGCTTTCTGTATACGGTTACGCGAAGCATTGGTCAGACGGTCGAACAGATATTTGTCCACACGCATCATCTCCTGCCCTTTATCCACTACCACGCGGAAGTGCTCATAAAGCTGCGACTCATCACCGACAGGTTCTATATCGTCCAGTACATCATTTTCTATGTCGTCCGGTAACTCTTCGATCATCGTTTGTCCTTTTTAAGAATTAAAGACAGCTTCATTCCCGTACACCTACCTGCGTTAAATTCAAAACCAAGACTCATCGGCCGCAGAACCTTCGGAACCAACCGGCTCCTGAGTCTCCGTTCCGTTATTCGCGGACAAAGAATCGCTTTCCAGTACCTCTCTGTCACCATTGCCCACCATCAAAGTCAGCGTTGCGCCCATAGGCACTTTTTCATCGATGGCGAGCATGCGCCCCTGATACTTCACGCCATATACCCAGTCCTTTTCACCTGCCATGTATTCGATGTCGTTCAGCTTGAAGCCCGAAGCCAGAATACGCGCTTCGGCCTGACGCAAGGAACTGTTATCCGCCACATCGGGAACAGCCTGCAAAGGTATATTGATGGCATTGATTGTCAGATAAATGATGCGGCCTTCTTTCACCTTTTGTCCGGCGGCCGGATTATAGTCCCAAATGCAGCCGGCAGGTTTGTCCTTGACGTAAGTGGAATCGGAAACGACACAGGCCAGCCCCCGGTTACCGAACACCGTTCCGGCTTCCGCTACCGTCATGCCCTTCACATCAGGTACTACCACAGCCTCACCGTGGCGGGTATATATATCTATTCCTTTTAAAGTTCCGAACAGCAACAAGGCTACCACAACAATCATTGCCATGACGTTTATCCAGAAGTATTTGTTCTGCCGGAAAGAAAAAAATTCCTTTATAGTCATAATCACTACAATTTGGTGCAAAGATAATGCAAACAGAGAGCAGAATAAAAGAACTTGTTCATTTTTTATGCCGAGGTGCGGTTTATCTTCGCTTTTGTTGCAAAGATAATGCAATTTAGGCGCATTGCAATGATGTTTTCTTGAAAGTTTCACAAAAGAAAAGCCGCAAAACACTGTCACCAGTCCTTTGCGGCTTTCTTATTTCTCTATCAAAAGGAATGACTTACGCCTTCACTCCGTTGTATTCGTCAGAAACAGTCAGTTTCTTTCTGCCTTTGGCACGACGTGCGGCCAATACTCTACGACCATTGGCTGTAGCCATTCTCTCACGGAATCCGTGTTTGTTTTTTCTCTTTCTGTTAGAAGGTTGAAATGTTCTTTTCATTACTTATCTTGTTTTATGTTATTATTCTACGTAATCGGGCTGCAAAAATAGAGACTTTTTCTAAAATAACCAAGAGATAACTCATTTTATCTCAAAACTTTTTGTGTTTTTTACCGATTTCCATTACTTTTGCACCCGCAAATCAAGGGAAACATCTTAATAACATAATAATAATAAAGACTATAAAAGTATGATTAATGCCCAAGACATTAAAAACGGAACTTGCATCCGCATGGACGGCAAACTGTATTTCTGCATCGAATTCCTGCATGTAAAACCGGGAAAAGGTAATACTTTCATGCGTACCAAGCTGAAAGATGTAGTCAACGGCTATGTTCTTGAACGCCGCTTCAACATCGGCGAAAAGCTGGAAGACGTACGCGTAGAGCGTCGTCCTCATCAATATCTCTATCATGACGGCGACAACTACCAGTTTATGAACCAGGAAACTTTCGACCAAATTCCTATCGCTCACGACTTGATTAACGGCGTAGACTTCCTGTTGGAAGGAATGGTTGTAGACGTGGTATCCGACGCTTCTACCGAAACGGTTCTGTATGCCGACGTACCTGTGAAGATTCAGCAGAAGATTACATACACCGAACCGGGATTGAAAGGCGATACAGCTACCAACACCCTGAAACCCGCAACAGTAGAATCAGGCGCGACAGTACGCGTACCGTTGTTCATCAACGAAGGCGAAACCATCGAAATCGATACTCGTGACGGTTCTTACGTAGGTCGCGTAAAAGTATAAAACTCCTTCTTTAAATAGTTGGAAGCCTGTCGGGACAGTTCGCCACGACAGGCTTTTTCTTTTTACAGCACATGGCGATAAAAACGCCGCCACGAACCGAGCAATGTAAGGCCATAACCGACATGCCTGAGGAATGCCGGAACCGGAATTTGTCGTGTCCATCGGATTTAGTTCCTAATAACGGCATTCGCAGGATTTATGCGTTCCCATCGGACTTATCAGTATCTTTAATACTACATGCTAATTCGTTAGACAGCCGTTGCCCGTTCGTTAGACAGCTGTCTAACGAACGGGCAACAGTTGTTGAACGAAAGAATGACATCCGTCTGACGAATTATGACTGACGATGCGGCCTCTTGTTATTTATTGTACCATCCCCTATCTATCACCAAATAAAAGCGTATCTTTGCAACATCAACTTCCGCAACCCGATAAAGAAAAAGACACAGAGATATGCGATACTCCGTTATCATCCCCGTATACAACCGCCCCGATGAAGTGGACGAACTCCTGCAAAGCCTTACCCGGCAAAGCTTTAAGGATTTTGAAGTCATCATTGCAGAGGACGGCTCTTCCGTTCCTTGCAAGGACATCGCAGACCGTTATCAGAACATGCTGGATATCCATTATTACGCCAAACCCAATTCCGGGCCGGGGCAAACGCGCAATTACGGCGCCGAACGCAGCCGGGGGGAATACCTGATTATACTCGACTCCGACTGCATCCTTCCCGAAGGCTATTTTGCGGCGGTGGAAGAAGAGTTGCGGAAAGCCCCCGCCGACGCTTTTGGCGGACCGGACCGGGCGCATGCATCGTTTACCGATATACAGAAAGCCATCAACTACTCCATGACTTCGTTCTTCACTACCGGCGGCATCCGCGGCGGGAAGAAGAAGATGGACAAGTTCTATCCGCGAAGCTTCAATATGGGCGTACGCCGTGAGGTTTACGAAACGCTCGGCGGCTTTTCACGGATGCGTTTCGGAGAAGACATCGATTTCAGCATCCGCATCTTCAAAGGCGGATATCAATGCAGGCTATTTCCCGGAGCATGGGTATATCATAAACGGCGGACGGACTTGAAGAAGTTCTTCAAGCAGGTACACAACTCCGGCATTGCCCGCATCAACCTCTACAAGAAATATCCCGAATCTCTAAAAATAGTTCACCTGCTACCAGCCGTATTCACATTAGGAGTAGCCGTACTGCTGGCAGGCGCGCTCTTCTGTCCGTACAGCCTGCTTCCGATCGCATTGTATGCGTTACTTGTCTGCACGGATTCCGCTATCCGGAACAAGAGCCTGCGCATCGGCATCTATTCCATCGCCGCATCTTTCATCCAGCTTATCGGATACGGAACCGGTTTCTGGCGTGCCTGGTGGAACCGCTGCATACTCGGTAAAGACGAGTTTGAGGCATTCAAAAAGAACTTTTATAAATAACGGGCAGTGAAGGAGCTGCAGGCGGTAAGAAGAAAAGGCATGGAGAAATTAACAATCAACCGGTGGGCAGCCGAAGACCGTCCGCGGGAGAAAATGATGCTGAAAGGCGCGGAAGCCCTGAGCGACGCAGAGCTGCTGGCCATACTTATCGGCTCGGGAAACACCGAAGAGAGCGCCGTAGCACTGATGCAGCGGACACTTGCCTGCTGCAACAACGACCTGAACCAATTAGGGAAATGGGAAGTACGCGACTTCTCCCGCTTCAAAGGTCTCGGACCCGCCAAAAGCATCGCCATCATGGCCGCCCTCGAACTGGGTAAACGCAGAAGACAGCAAGAGCATCCGGAACGCGCCGTGATACACTCGTCCAACGACATCTACGAAATCTTCCATCCGCTGTTGTGCGACCTCACCATAGAAGAATTTTGGGTGCTCCTGCTCAACCAGGCTTCCCGTGTCATCGATAAGGTACGAATCAGCCGGGGCGGCATCGACCAAACCAGCGCCGATGTAAGAAGCATCCTGCGCGAAGCATTGCTACAACGCGCCACACAGATTGCGCTGATACACAACCATCCTTCGGGAAACCCGCATCCCAGCATGAACGACCGCCGGCTGACGCAGTTCATACAGAAAGGCGCGCAAACCATGAACATCCGCCTGATTGACCACGTTATAGTCACAGACGGCAGATATTACAGTTTTAATGACGAAGGAGCGCTGTAATGTAGTGTGTACATTCTTTGTAGTTTCAATTAAAATCTTTAGATTTGCTTCGCTAAACCAACAAACCGTACGAATATGACCAAATTTGAAATAGAAGAGAAAATAGTTGCCATGCTGAAAACCGTATTCGACCCGGAGATTCCGGTAAATGTGTACGACCTGGGGCTCATCTACAAAATAGATGTTGCCGACAGCGGCGACGCAACCATCGACATGACCCTGACGGCTCCCAACTGCCCCGCCGCAGACTTCATCATGGAGGATGTCCGCCAGAAGATAGAATCGATAGACGGAGTGAATTCCGCCACCATCAACCTGGTATTCGAACCCGAATGGGACAAGGACATGATGAGCGAAGAAGCCAAACTGGAATTGGGTTTTCTCTAACGAATAACGGAACTGTGTATAAATGAAGAACGTATATTTCCTATCAGACGCACACCTGGGTTCACGGGCCATCGAGCACGGACGGACACAGGAACGACGGTTAGTCAACTTCCTCGACAGTATCAAACATAAGGCGGCTGCCGTATATTTGCTGGGCGACATGTTCGACTTCTGGTACGAATTCCGTACGGTCGTACCCAAAGGTTACACCCGCTTTCTCGGCAAGTTGTCCGAACTGACGGATATGGGCGTGGAAGTACACTTCTTCACCGGCAATCACGACATCTGGTGCGGAGATTATCTGACTAAAGAATGCGGGATCATCATTCACCGCGAGCCTCTCACTACGGAAATCTACGGAAAAGAATTCTACCTGGCCCATGGCGACGGACTGGGCGATCCGGATAAAAAATTCAAGCTGCTGCGTACCATGTTCCACAGCCGTACGCTTCAAACTCTGTTCTCCGCCCTGCATCCCCGTTGGAGCGTAGAGCTCGGACTGACGTGGGCCAAGCACAGCCGTCTGAAAAGAACAGACGGGAAAGAGCCCGACTACATGGGCGAGAACAATGAGCATCTGGTACTCTATACCAAAGATTACCTGAAAAGCCACCCGAACATCAACTTCTTCATCTACGGTCACCGGCACATCGAACTGGATTTGATGTTGAGCGCCACCGCCCGTGTCCTTATCCTCGGCGACTGGATAAATTATTTCTCTTATGCCGTATTCGACGGTGAGAATCTTTTCCTGGAGGAGTTTATCGAAGGAGAGACCAAACTATAAACCATCCATCTCGACTTTCAAGAATCGTTTATTCTTATAAATGATTACGAAAAAGGACAAAAAGCCGGAACTTTTTGCCCGGTATCTTGTAGTATCATCATAACCATTAAAAAAACAAAAGCGTTATGGATGATATGATTTACAGAAACGATTCGATTGCCGAAGAGAACATAGACCCGAACGGCCGCCCGGCAGAGAATAAATTTGAAGAATGGAGCGAGGAAGTTTCCGAACGGACAGACCTCGGCTATAAAGAGCAAAAAGTAAAATCCGCCAAAGAACGGAAAAAACTCATTAAAGAAATGGATGAGATCATCAAAAAAGAGATAGAATGAAAATAGGGTGTCAATCATAGTTTTGACACCCTATTTCTATTATCTGACCCTTTTTCTCATTTATATCCGGCAGCTTTGGCAATGCGTTTCGGAATTTCCGTATTATCCATCTTGCCGACAAACAGCCCGGAGCCCGCACCTATTGCAAAAACAGGAACATAACCGGCTGTATGGCTGGAACTGGTCCATCCCACCATGGCTATCTGGCTCATTACCTTTTTGGCAGCGGCGGCCAACGGCTCGGTCTTGGCATAAAGGCTCTCCTCGAAAACAATCTTGTTCTTTACGAAAGACGTTTCATATTCATCACGAAGCATCTTTTCCTGTTCCCAGGTTAAAGGCAGCTCTTTCCAGAAGCCCATTTTATCGGCAAGTAACGCCTTTACCTCATCCCATGAAGCCTTACCGGATTTCTCTTTACGCAAGTCGGTAATCGCTTTGGAAAGAAGGTCTTGGGATTGTTTCTGATTCAACAGGGATTTCAAGTGCAATTCATACTTTCCGATGCCCAGACCCAGGCCACCGGTTTCGTGGTCGGCGGTTACGACAATCAGAGTTTCTTTCGGGTGCTTCTTGTAGAACTCATAGGCGACCTTTACCGCATTGTCCAAATCGATAACTTCTTCAAAAACGGTGGCAGGGTCATTACCGTGGCAAGCCCAGTCTATTTTGCCGCCTTCTACCATAAGGAAGAAACCTTTATTGTTTCCTTTTGTCAGGAACGAAATGGCGCTTTCCGTTATTTCCGGTAAGGTAAGGTCGCCTTCTTCACGGTCAATAGCATAAGGAAGGCAAGATGGAACGGCACCCTCTTTCTGGATAAGTATCATCTTCTTCGCATCCGCTGCTTTGGTCTTGTATTCGTCCAGGCCGCGGGCAATCGTATAACCCGCTTCTTCCATAATGGGGAAGATACTCGGCGCTTCTTTCTTATCGGCAGTCGTAGCAGGCTTCAGGAAGCCGCCGCCCGCATAAAAGTCAAAACCGGCTTTCGGCAAGTCGAGCGCGATTTCGTAATACATGCTACGGTTGGGCTGGTGAGCGTAGAACGCCGCCGGAGTAGCGTGGTCTACGCTGACACTGGTAGTGACACCTACTTTCTTACCGGACTTCTTGGCTTTCTCGGCAACTGTCTGCAAGACGTTTTTATCATCGTCCATACCGATAGCCCCATTGTATGTCTTTGCACCGGTGGCAAGAGCCGTACCGGCCGCTGAAGAGTCGGTCACGGAATTAGTGGCGGAAAAAGTCGTAGCCACGGTACCAACCGGGAAGGTCGTAAACAAAAGCGGTTTTACACCGATACGTCCTTCTTGTTCAGCCAGGTACATCTCCGTACCGTTCACCTGGTTCACTCCCATTCCATCACCGATGAAATAGAATACATACTTTGCCTGCTGCGCATAGGATACGCCCGTCAGCAATACAAAGAGCAATACATACATTAATCGTTTCATAAACTGTTCTATTTAAAATTATCTGTAATGTCAGTGTTTTTCCTTTATAGGGAAACAAAGATAAGAATTTTAAATCATTCACATATGACGATGTTATGAAAAAGAAAGTGCCGGAAACAGTCAAGACTGTTTCCGGCACTCGTATCAAGTCCTTATTACAATACTGTTATTTGCTCAAGATAGCCATTGTGTCAGAAGCAATCATCAGTTCTTCATCGGTCGGGATAACCACTACCTTCACCTTAGAATCGTCTGTGGAGATTACAGCTTCTTCACCGCGAACCTTGTTCTTTTCCAAATCGACCTTGACGCCCATAAATCCGAGGCCTTCGCATACTTCGCTGCGGCAGTTGCACTGGTTCTCGCCAACACCGCCCGTAAATACGATGATATCCACACCGCCCAAAGCAGCGGCATAAGCGCCTACATACTTCTTGATGCGGTAGAAGTACATCTTTTCCGCCAGAATAGCTCTCGGATTACCGGCAGCTACGGCATTCTCCAAGTCGCGCATATCGCTTGACTCACCGAAAATACCCATCACGCCGCTCTTCTTGTTCAGCAGATTGGATACTCCGTTTGCATCCAGATTTTCCTTATCCATGATGAAAGTAACGGCACCGGCATCGATGTCACCGCTACGAGTACCCATCATCAGACCTTCCAACGGAGTCAGACCCATGCTGGTATCCATGCATTTGCCGTCTTTAATGGCAGAAACGGAGCCACCGTTACCGATGTGGCAGGTAATGATTTTCTTTCCTTCCGGCTGTACACCCAGGAATTCGCACACACGCTTTGATACATAACGATGAGAGGTTCCGTGGAAGCCATAACGGCGAACGCCATATTTTTCATACAGTTCGTAAGGAACGGCATACATATATGCATAATCAGGCATTGTCTGATGGAAAGCGGTATCAAACACACCGATCTGCGGAACATCAGGCAGAATGGCGGAAACCGCATTTACACCCTTCAGGTTGGCGGGATTGTGAAGCGGAGCCAAATCATTACAAGCGGTAAACGCGTCCAGCACTTCCTGAGTCAGCAATACGGATTCGCTGAATTTCTCACCTCCGTGTACCATACGGTGGCCTACCGCATTGATTTCGTCCAAAGACTTGATGGCGCCGTATTCGGAGCTGATCAATGTATTCAGGATGAACTCTACACCTACGGTGTGTTCCGGTATGTCTTTTTCCAGAATCTTTTTCTCGCCATCAGGCAAGGTCAATTTCAGGAAGGAGCCTTTCAGCCCGATTTTTTCAATACCACCTTGAGCGATAACCTCTTTGTGGTCCATATCAAACAATTTGTATTTGATGGACGAGCTACCGCAGTTCAATACTAAAACTTTCATATTATATCAGATTTAAAGTTATTTGGTGTGTTTAGCGGCGATAGCCTGGTTCGCAGTAATCGCAATCATGCGGTAAACATCTTCGATAGAGCAGCCGCGCGACAAGTCGTTTACCGGACGTGCGATACCTTGCAGAATCGGACCGACTGCATCGGCATGTCCGAGGCGCTGTACCAATTTGTAGGAGATATTACCCACTTCAAGGCTCGGAACAACGAGTACATTCGCATTACCCGCGATAGCGGAACCCGGAGCTTTGCTGGCGCCGACTTCGGGAACCAACGCCGCGTCAGCCTGCAATTCGCCGTCGATAGCGATATCAGGAGCCATTTCTTTAGCAATCTTCAAAGCTTCCACTACTTTGTCCACCACTTCGTGTTTTGCAGAACCTTTCGTAGAGAAACTCAACAGCGCCACTTTCGGGTCCAGACCTGCGACAGCCTTAGCCGTACGTGCAGTACAAACAGCGATTTGAGCCAATTGAGAAGCATCGGGAACCGGAGTTACGGCAACATCACCCATTACCAGAATACCATTCTTACCATATTCGGGAGCATGCGTCAGCAACAGCATCGCACCGGAAACACAAGTAATGCCGGGAGCCGTCTTGATAATCTGCAAAGCCGGACGAAGCACATCGCCGGTAGTATTGCGCGCACCGGCCAACTGACCGTCCGCATCACCGTTCTTGATAATCAAACAGCCCAGATAAAGCGGATTGGTTGCCAGCTTACGAGCTTCTTCAATGGTCATGCCTTTTTTCTTACGTAACTCGAACAGCAACTGTGCGTATTCTTCCAATCTCGGATTGTTTTCCGGATCGATAATGGTCGCCTTGGAAATATTTCCAAGTCCCCACTCCGTTGCACAAGCGTTGATTTCAGCAGGATTGCCCAAAAGAATCAGGTCTGCAATACCATCTGTCAAAATTTGATTGGCAGCTTTCAATGTGCGTTCTTCCGTACCTTCAGGAAGAACAATGCGTTGACGATCGGCTTTCGCACGCTCTAAAATTTCATTAATTAATCTTTGCATGATATTTTAATTGTGTATAAGAATCGGTAGTTCGTGTTATTCACGCCGCAAAAGTACATAATTTTGCAATATACACATTGCAATTTCGAGGCTTTTTCTACATCAAATGAGAATTATTATAATATTTAACACTAACAGATGATTTACGGGATAGTTCCTCACTCCAAATAGCTAACTTTGCAGCGTTTTCAATGTTTTCAACAGGTAGGTATTATTTAATAATCAGGTATTATGATCCGTCAATGCGCCATCCTTTTCGGATGTTTGGCTTTGGGTGAATTGATTGTATTCTTAACGGGTATCAAACTTCCGTCCAGCATCATCGGCATGCTGCTGCTCACCCTTTTCTTAAAGTTGGGTTGGATAAAACTGCACTGGGTGCAGGGAATGTCCGACTTTTTAGTTGCTAACCTGGGATTCTTCTTCATTCCGCCCGGTGTAGCCCTCATGCTCTATTTCGACATTATCGCCGCCGAATTCTGGCCTATTGTCATCGCCTCATTAGTCAGCACCCTGTTGGTACTCGTGGTTACCGGATGGGTTCACCAATTAACACGTAAAATCAAATGAACTTTTTAGAAAACGAATTCTTCCTGCTGGCTATTACTTTCGGGATATTCTTCTTAGCCAAGCTTCTTCAAAAGAAGACAGGAATCATGTTGCTGAACCCCATCTTGCTCACTATCGCCATACTTATCATTTTCCTGAAAATGACAAATATCAGTTATGACACTTATAACAAAGGCGGACATCTGATTGAATTCTGGCTCAAACCGGCCGTCGTCGCACTGGGCGTTCCTTTGTATCTGCAATTGGAGACCATCAAAAAACAATTGCTGCCTATCCTGCTTTCACAATTGGCCGGATGTATTGTAGGAGTTATCTCCGTAGTCCTGATAGCGAAACTGATGGGAGCTTCCGACGAGATTATTTACTCGCTGGCTCCAAAATCCGTTACCACCCCGATAGCCATGGAAGTTACGAAATCAATAGGCGGCATTCCCGCACTGACCGCCGCCGTAGTGGTTTGCGTAGGTCTGTTGGGCGGAATACTTGGCTTCAAGACAATGAAACTCACCCATATCGGGAGCCCCATGGCGCAAGGACTTTCCTTAGGGGCAGCCGCCCATGCTGTCGGCACGTCCACAGCAATGGACATCAGCAGCAAATACGGTGCGTTTGCCAGCCTCGGACTGACGCTTAACGGAATATTTACGGCCTTGTTAACCCCAACTATTTTACGATTGTTAGGGTTACTCTAACAAAATCTTCTTATTTTTGTTATTATATTCTTAACCAATAGAAATTATTTATGATTCCATTTAAAGATATCGAACTAAAAGACAAAGACCTGATTACTTCCTTTACTCTGAACAGTCCGCGACGTAACTGCGACCTTTCATTCTCCAACCTGTGCAGTTGGCGTTTCTTATACAACACTAAGTTTGCCATTATGGACGGTTTCCTGTTATTGAAATTCTGGGCAGACGGAGAACTTGTATATATGATGCCTATCGGTAACGGCGATTTAAACAAAGTGCTGGACGCGCTGATAGAGGATGCCAATCAGGAGGGAGAGCCTTTTTGCCTGTTGGGGATCTGCGCCGGAATGTGTTCCGAACTGGAAACTTTCATGCCCGGCAGGTTCCACTTCACAGCGGACAGGGATTACGCCGATTACGTATATCTGCGCTCTGACCTCGCCACCTTGTCCGGCAAAAAGTTTCAGGCCAAACGGAATCATATCAACAAATTCAAAAAGACTTATAATTACGAATATACTCCTATTACAGCCGACCGTATTCAAGAGTGCCTCGATTTGGAAGCGGAATGGTGCAAAGTCAACAACTGCGACCAGCATGAAGGTACAGGCAACGAACGTCGCGCATTGATATACGCCCTGCATAACTTTGACGCGTTAGGACTGACGGGCGGCATTCTCCATGTAGAGGGCAAGATTGCGGCTTTTACATTCGGCATGCCTATCAACCAGGACACATTCGGAGTGCATGTAGAAAAGGCCGACACCCGTATAGACGGCGCTTATGCCATGATTAATTACGAATTCGCCAACCACATCCCGGAACAATATATTTACATCAACCGGGAAGAGGACTTGGGCATTGAAGGACTGCGGAAAGCAAAGCTCTCCTATCAGCCCGCCATTATCCTGGAGAAATATATCGCTTGCTTAAAAGAACAGCCGGTAGAGGCTATCAAGTGGTAAATCAGGGAATAAGGCAGGTGACAGAATGGTACAATTATGATAAAGGGTGAAACAATGCGGGAAAAAGTAAAGAATTTATGGAAGCTATGTTTTAACGACAGCGATGAATTTACAGATATGTATTTCCGCTTGCGTTACAGTAATGACGTCAACATCGCTATTCAAAGCGGTGAAGAAGTGATTGCCGCCCTGCAAATGCTGCCCTATCCCATGACTTTCGGAAAGAACGAAATCAAGACAGGATACGTATCGGGCGCCTGTACACATCCCGATTATCGTAATCGCGGGGCTATGCGCGAACTATTATCGCAGGCCTTTACCCGTATGCTGCACAATGACATGGCCGTTTCGACCTTGATTCCGGCGGAGCCTTGGCTATTCGGGTACTATGCCGGCATGGGCTACGCACCCGTATTCAGGTACTCCTCAACAATCTTTACGGCTTCAGAGGTTACTACCGCTAACGAAGCAGTTGTTCTGAACAAGATAAATGATTATCAAGAAGAGGTATACCGCTATTTGGACCGGAAATTACGGGAACGTCCCTATTGCATCCAGCATACGGAAACAGACTTCCGGGTGATTCTTGCCGATTTACAATTGGGGGAAGGATGTGTCTATATATTGAAGCAAGGTGATAAAATTCCGGCATTAGCCATTGTATACCCGGCAGGCAGTACTTGGCAGGCAGGAGAAGTCGTTGCGGAAACCCCTGAGATGCACTCATTATTGCTACAACGCATTTGCGGACAACTGAATATCCCGTCCATTCGAGTTATCGCTCCGGCTGCGGCAGGGCAAAACCCGCAAGTATTGGGTATGGCGCGCATCATCAATGCCAAAACGGTACTGCAACAATATGCCGCCGAGCACCCGGAACAGGAAATGAGCATTGCTCTTACAGATCCGCAAATCAGCGCCAATAACGGTTACTACTATCTAAATAACGGCAAGTGCATGAATAGCGCCAAGCGCCTGCCGGGCAGTCACTTGGCACTCACTATCGGCGAACTTACCGAAAAGATATTATCGTCCTTACACCCTTACATGAGTTTAATGCTGAATTAGCGGTTATTACAATCCGCTGAAGTCCACGTCCTCGAATACCAAGGACGGAATACGCCATGAAGAAGACAAACGGGGATCATTACCCACAGCCGATAAAGACGCCCAAAGCGTAATCATATTGCCCGTGACATTCATTTCGCTGATTGGCCGGGTCGGTTTGCCGTTCTCAATCAGAAATCCTTCGATGCCGTACGAGAAATCTCCGGAACTGCTGTTACAGTTACCGCCATTGAATCCGGTAACCAGAATGCCTTTCCGCACATCCGCCACCAAACCGTTCAAATCTTTGTTTCCCGGTTTGAGTACCAATAAGGAAGGAGAGCCAACAGTAGGTTCCACTCCCATCTTCCGGGAATTGTAAGTGTCGATGAAGTATGTTTTCAGCACTCCGCTTTCAAAGATAGGGCGTGGCTCCGTAGCCACTCCTTCGCTGTCGAAATAACGTGCGCCCCTTGCTCCTATGATATGAGGCTCGTCCATAAGATTCAACAGCCCGCCACCAACCTTGGCATTCAGCTTATCCAGCAGGAAAGAGTTCTTTTGCTGCAACGCAGAACCATACAGCGCGCTCAGCATCGGACGAAGCAAACTACTTGAATTCACAGAATCTACCACCATCGTATATTTGCCGGAAGCCACCTTCTTTTGTCCGAGTTTGCGCAGTGCGCGTTCCAAGGCCGTTGCGCCTATACCCGACTTCACCAGTTCATCGTAAAACAAAGCCGAGTCATACCAGTAAGAGGACGGACGCGCCTCTCCCTCTCCCCGCAATGCCACATCGGCAGATACTGAGAACCAGGTAGACTTGGACTCTCCTTCGAAACCATTGCTCGTCAAACGGTAAGAGGAGTTTTCACCGTCACCATACGAGGTGCTTACGGATATAACGCGGTTGTCTTTGCCCAAAACCTCCTCGGCGGCGGCACGTGCGACAGCCACCTTATCATCCGGATTGATAGTCTCGAACCGCTCGTCGAATAATTGTAAATCAGGTTTTCCACCCTTATAATAACGGGAAGTATCGGGCAGTATACGCGCCTCGTCCACGGCCAGATAACGCGTAGAGTCGATGCCATTCTTTATAAACGACTCCAGTTCCTTTTTATCCAAACGATTGGTTGAATAAGAACCGTATTTGCCATCAACATACAAACTGATACTAAGCCCGCTTTCCGAGGCTTGCTGCAATCTGTCCATTTTGCCATCGCGTAATTCAAATGAAGCGTTGGAGTTGGAGTACAGCGCCAACTTCACTGCCCGGCATCCGTTTTTCAAGGCATAATCCATTGCCCACTGCGCCAGTTTTTTATTATTGTCTGTAATCATATTCTTAGTTGACTGTGGATAGCTGATAGCCAAAGAAACATTATCAGTTATCAATTATCCGTTAGTATTTAGTTTTCCCCTCCTACGGTGAGTTTGCTGACCAGCGCCGACGGCATACCGCACGTCACCGGGCAAGACTGCCCGTCTTTACCACAGGTCCATGTACCATTGTCAATCCTATCATTGTCGGCTACCATCGTGATGTCCGCCAATGCTTTCGGCCCATTGCCTATGATATTGATATCCTTAACGGGCTGCGTCAGCTTTCCGTCCTCAATCAAGTAACCGGACTTCACAAAGAACGTAAAGTCACCGGCCCCAATCTGAACCTGCCCATTCGTAAACGTATCTACGAAAATACCGTTCTTCACCGTAGAAATAATATCCGCTTCTTTCATATTGCCGGCTTCCATATACGTAGCGCGCATACGGGGAATAGGTACGTTGCGGAATGTATCGCGGCGACCGTTTCCGGTGGGGTTCACGCCGTAATGTCTGGCACTGATACGGTCGTGCAGGTAGCTGGTGAGCACGCCTTCCCGGACGATGTACGTTTTCTGTCCCTCCACACCTTCATCGTCAAAATTCACAGCACCGCGGTTAAAGGGAATCGTACCGTCGTCCACCACATTGATATGCTCGCTGCACACTTTCTTATTCAGCTGACCGGAAAATATAGATATGTCCTTACGGTTGAAGTCCGCCTCAAAAGCGTGGCCGATAGCCTCGTGCAACAAGATTCCCGAACCGCCCGCGCCCATTACAACAGGCATTTCACCACCTTTAGGTTTGATGGCTTTAAACAGAATGGCTGTTCGGTCTACTACCTCACGGGCAATCACGTCTATAATATCATCTGTCATAAACTCAAAGCCTCTGCGATAAGACCTGCCGGCATAACCGTTCTCCATTTTTCCGTTTTCTTCCATGATACAAACGGCCATGAAAGACGCCATCGGGCGGTAATCGTAATAGCTGATACCTTCCGAATTACAAAACAGCACATGCGACGTACTGTCCTGCAAGTATGCCTGCACCTTCCGAACGCGACTATCCAAAGAAAAGATTTTCTCATTCAGCTTTTCCAGATAAGGAATCTTTTCTTTTACGCTTACGTCTTCCCAGGGAATCGTCACAGCATAACGGTTTTGAGATATCGTCCGCTCCGTCAGCCCAACAGGCACACCCGCCTTACCCGAAGACGCAATACGGGCGGCAGTGCGTGCGGCACGCAACATTTCTTCCAAAGTAACACCTTCTACGTACGCATAACCGCTCCTATCTCCGGCCAGTACGCGCACTCCCATACCAAAATCTATGTTGGAGCCGCAATTGTTTACCTTACCATCCATCAAACTCACATTGTTATTGAACGTATGCTCAAAATAAAGGTCTGCGTAATCCCCGCCTTTTTCCAAAGCAGTCGCCATTACTTTCCTTAAATCGGCTTCCGTCACACCAAAATGATTGATGGCAGCAGCGACAGCGGATTTGTTATCCGCCCCGTCCGGAGCGGTCATCCCGCCGGTTCGTAAAAAGTTTCGTCCATCCATTTTATCCAGTTATAAATTATGAATTATAAGTTACTTATCTTTACAGAGAGAGAATCTTGGGAAATAAGCCGCATATCGAGATAGCCTCAGTCGCATACTTAGGGTACCTCTGTCGCACACTTAGGGTATCTCAGTATACGACAGAGACTGCTTTATACAATTACTATTGATTATCAGATTGTTATAAATCAGCAAAACAAAGTCAATCCATTTAAATATCTTTTGTCAAAAGACTCTCCAGTTCTTCCGCGTTCAAACGCAGATAGAACTGCCCTTTATAGGCAACCGAAATGGCCCCTGTCTCCTCTGACACAATGATGGCATGAGCGTCCGATACCTGAGAGATTCCCATGGCAGCACGATGCCGCAAGCCCAATTCTTTCGGAATATCCAGATTGTGCGATACAGGAAGGATGCATCCCGCCGCCTTGATACGTTTCTTGCTGATAACCATAGCCCCGTCGTGCAACGGACTATTCTTGAAAAAGATATTCTCTATCAAACGCTGGTTTATATTGGCATTGATAATTTCGCCCGTACGCACCACATCGTCCAACGGCATATTATGTTCAATGACAATCAACGCACCGACTTTCTGCTTGCCCATACTGATGCAAGCCATTACAACGGGCATAATTTCATCGTGCTCCATACTCTCCTTCTTGTTTCCCGTAAAGAAACGCACCAGTGCACTGGCATGTTGATGCGAACCGAGCGTAAGCAGAAAACGCCGTATTTCGTCCTGAAACAAAATAATCAGCGCTAACACTCCTACACTGACCAGCTTATCAAAAATAGAACCCAGCAGTTTCATCTCCAACACCTGCGAAACCACCAGCCAAATCAAGATAAATACCAGAATACCCGTAAACACGTTGATGGACCCGGAAGCTTTCATCAGCTTGTACGTATAGTAAAGCAGGAAAGCCACCAGCAATATATCTATAAAGTCTTTTATGCCAAATTCAAAAAACACGGTTCTCTAAATATTAAGTATTAACTAATCAGCTATCAATTCTCATTCCATAGGCTTTGCACCCTCTTTCTTCATAGCCTCAACGATTTTCACCGTTTCCACCGCTTCGCGCACATCGTGCACGCGAAGGATATCGGCACCCTTCAATAAACAAATGGTATCCAATACGGTTGTACCGTTCAGCGCCTCTTGCGGAGTAGTTCCCAACAAGCGATAAATCATAGACTTACGGGAAACGCCGGCCAGCAAGGGAAGTTCAAAAATACGGAACTCTTCCAGATGGGCCAGCAACTCGTAATTATGTTCAACAGTCTTGCCAAAGCCGAATCCCGGATCCAATATAATATCCTTTACTCCTAAATCGCGCAGCTGCTGAACCTTGCGGGCAAAGTACATAAACACCTCTTTCAGTAAATTATCATAATGAGGGTTTTGCTGCATATTTTGCGGCGTGCCCTGCATATGCATCATGATATAAGGAACATTCAAGTCGGCAACCGTACGGAACATATCACCGTCCATTTCTCCGGCGGCTATGTCATTAATGATTGCCACACCGTACTCCTCAACGCACATCCTTGCCACATCCGCCCTAAAGGTATCTACCGAAACAACGGCGTCGGGCTGCACCTTTCTTAGAATACCCAGCCCCATACGCAAACGTTCCATCTCTTCCGCAGGCGACACATTCTCCGCATTGGGGCGCGAAGAGTAAGCGCCGACATCAATAATACCGGCTCCCTCGCCCACTATCTGTTCTATGCGGTGTGTTATGTCGATTTCCGTCTGCATACGGCTGCCTGCATAAAAAGAATCGGGAGTGACATTAAGAATTCCCATGACGCAGGGAGAGGAAAGGTCTAACAAGAAACCATTGACATTTATATATTTGGATTGCAGAGCTTTCATGGACAGTTCTTTTTTACTTATATATCTGCAAATGTAAACAAAAAAGGCGTTGCTGGTACACCAAGTCCAAAAAATAAAGTATCTTTGTTTAGAATATACAAGTATTTATCATGAAGGTAAGTTCAAAATATATTTTTCCCACGTTATTCTGCATTTTGCATTTCCTGCTTATGCCACATAACGTATCGGTTTGGGGACAACAGAAAAACGCGATGGAAGAATACCGTGTAGACAGTATTTTATACAAATACTATCTCCGTTGCAAAGCCGAAATATCGTCCCCCGTCATTATGCAGATGGCTGACACGCTGTTCCAAATGGCTGGCGAAAAGCATGATTTGCGTATGCAGGCAGTAGCCCTGACCAACAAACTGGATTACCATTACTTTCGAGGTACCGACAAAGACAGTATTTTATACTATGTGGAACTTGTGAAGCAGTTTGCCACAGAAACCCGGCAACCCAAATACTACTACTTTGCCTGGAGCAAAAGACTTATCAACTACCACATCAAACAGCAGCAATACAATACCGCTCTTTACGAAGCCGATAAAATGATGAAGCAAGCCGAAGCGGACAACTACCCCGCCGGCATGGCAAACGCCTATAATATATTAAGCTCCATCTATCAAGTCAAAAGGCTTTTCAAATTGGCAGCCGAGAATCGGGAAAAGGAAATCGAGATAATCCTGAAATATAAAATAGACACCTATAATTTATCAAACACTTATTCCTTACTGGCCTCTTTCTATTGTTCCCTGGGAGAAATGGAGAAAGCCAAAGAAAAACTGGACAAGGCCAAGGAAAACATATACAGCGATTCGCAGGAGTTCTATTTTTATTTGAGATCCGCCGATTATTACCAGGCCCTTAAGGACTATCCCCAAATGAAAGGATGCTTGCAAAAAGCCAAAAAGCTGTTGGACGAGAAGAAAGAAGTGAAACGGATGGCAAGCGATTATTATCTGAATGAAAGGAATTATTATATGGCCACACGCCAATATTCCAAAGCATTATCCGTTCAAGAGTATATCTCTCAAAACTATATGGACAAAATCAATCGGGGAGACGCCTTGCGGAACACGGCAATCATCTATCAGGAAATGGGAAATAATGCCAAAGCAGTAGAGTATTATCAGGCGTATATCCAGAAAACAGATTCCGCGAACCGGATTTACGAAGATATCGCCGCCGGAGAATTCTCGGCCATATTAGGAGTGGAGAAACTCAACATCGAGAAAGCAGAACTTCAGCAAGAAGCCCAACAACGGGATTTAGCCAACAAACAGCGCATCATCATCCTGCTTGTTGTATTGTTGGTTCTCGGCGCCATATTTTTCTATCGTGAACATCTGCTCAACGGAAAACTCAGGGCATCGCAAAAAGCCGTCTCCGAAAAGAACAAACAATTGCTCATCTCCGAACAGGAACTGCTCGTCGCCAAAGAGCGTGCCGAGAAAGCGAGCATGATGAAAACCGAGTTCATACAGAATATGAGCCATGAGATTCGTACCCCGTTAAATTCCATTGTAGGTTTCTCCCAAATATTAAGCAGCATCAGCGGTGACAGTACGGAAGCGCAGGAATATGCCGGAATCATAGAGCAAGGCAGTAACAACCTGCTGCAATTGGTAGAAGACGTGCTGGACATTTCGAGTTTAGACAGCGGAACGGAAATTCCGACCCATATCATGGCCGACGCCACAGAGTTATGCCGGAAATGTATAACCAAAGCCCGGCAAGACCTGAAGCCGGGAGTCAGTCTCGAATTGCAGGCCGAACAAAGCGAATTCCATTTTCATACCAATCCGGAGCGTGTCAGCCAGATACTCTCACATTTACTGAAAAATGCAACGAAGTTCACCACGAACGGACATATTCTTCTTGAATGGCATACGGACAAAGAGCGGCGGCGCATTATTTTCAGTGTATCGGATACCGGAACAGGAATTTCCGCCGATAAGCAGGAATTCGTATTCGAACGGTTTGCCAAAGTGGATACTTTCGTGCAAGGCACCGGTCTGGGACTGCCCATAGGGCGTATCTGCGCAGAAAAGATGGGTGGAAGCCTGGTGCTCGACCCCGACTACACCAACGGTTGCCGCTTCCTATTAACTTTGCCGCTAAAAGGCTAAGGAAATATAACAGTCTTTTTTTTCCACGCCGCCCCATGCAATGTAGCAAATTAAACCATATCTTTGCAGCCGTATAAACAGATTTTTCAACCGTACTTCAAAAGAAGGGGAAACCATGGATATAACTGCTCTTTATCAGATATTTCTTAGCTGTACCGGCGTAACCACCGACAGCCGCAACTGTCCGGAAGGCTCACTGTTTATCGCCTTGAAAGGCGATACGTTCAACGGCAATGCCTTTGCCTCCAAAGCGCTGGAAACGGGAAGCGCCTATGCCGTCGTGGACGAAGCCGCCTATGTTCCTGCCGGAGACACACATTACATATTAGTGGACAATTGCCTTCGCACCCTGCAACAGCTTGCCAATTATCACCGCCGCCAACTGGGCACGCGCATCATCGGCATTACAGGAACCAATGGTAAAACCACAACAAAAGAACTTATATCCGCCGTATTGTCCCAAAAGTACAACATACTGTACACGCTGGGAAATCTGAATAACCCGATCGGCGTGCCGCTCACCCTTCTCCGCCTGAAAGCAGAGCACGAACTCGGTGTAGTGGAAATGGGCGCCAGCCATCCCGGCGACATTAAGGAACTGGTGGAAATAGCCGAACCCGATTATGGAATTATCACCAATGTAGGAAAAGCGCATTTGGAAGGATTCGGCTCTTTCGAAGGTGTCATCCGGACTAAAGGCGAACTGTACGACTATCTGCGCCGGCAGGGTAACCCCACCATCTTTATCCATCAGGACAATCCTTACCTCACCCAAATAGCATGGGGGCTGAATCCGGTAACTTACGGAGAGGAAGACAATCTCTATATCAACGGTCACGTCACCGGCAACTCTCCTTACCTTACTTTCGAATGGAAAGCCGGAAAAGCAGGAGAACGTCATGAAGTGCAAACCCAACTGATTGGCGACTATAACTTCCCCAATGCCTTGGCAGCCATCACTATCGGACATTTCTTCGGAGTGGAAGCGGCAAAAATAGACAAGGCACTGCATGAATACGAACCTCGAAACAACCGCTCGCAACTGAAAAAGACCGCGGACAACACACTGATTATCGATGCCTACAATGCCAACCCTACAAGCATGCTGGCGGCCATCGGTAATTTCCACAACATGCAGGCAGGAGGCAAAATGCTGATATTGGGAGATATGCGTGAATTGGGGAAAGACAGTCCCGGGGAACATCAGAAGATAGTGGACTGTCTGGAAGAATACGGTTTTAAAGACGTGGCGCTGGTAGGTGAACTATTCGCGGCGACCCGTCACACCTATCCCACCTATCCCGACGCTCCGGCTTTAATAGCCGAACTCCAAAAGAATAAACCTTGCGGAAAGACCATCCTGATAAAAGGTTCAAACGGCATAAAACTGAATACGGTAGTGGATTATCTTTAAGACTGGCGCATCATTTTAGGTTTCAACACGAAATAGGCTACCAATGACGCCAGCACAGCCCCCGTGGTATTGGCTGCAAAATCCAGCCAATCGCCGCCACGGTAGGTAGTGCAATACTCCTGCAAAAGTTCCACCGCCCCGCTAAACAATACCGGGCAGACAAACGCTCCCAACCATGCGTGCCATATAGGAGTACGGTCTCTCCTATGCGCCCTCAAGAACTCCAACCATAACATGCCCGACATACCGAAATACATACAAATATGTACCACCTTGTCAAGATTAGGGATAGTGCCCAGCTCGGTAGCAGGCGGTTTGAAGAACGACAAATAGATTACAGCAAGTATTACTGTCAGCGATACCGGATATTTCTTAATATAATATAGCATATCTCAAATTATGAACAATCTGTGCGCAAAAGTATGGAACATTTTCTATATTTGCACGTTTTAAGAGGTATTAATAACGAATTGTAAGAAAAATCCACGTTTTATGACAAGAAATGAAAGAGCTAACTTTGGAAGTAAACTGGGGGTGATACTTGCTTCAGCCGGTTCCGCAGTTGGTCTGGGTAATATATGGAGATTCCCTTTCGAGACAGGTAATCATGGCGGCGCAGCCTTCATTCTGATTTACCTGGTATGCGTACTGATATTAGGTATTCCTATCATGATAGCCGAATTTCTTATCGGACGCCGTTCACGCGCCAATACTGCCGGAGCGTATCAAAAACTGGCTCCGGGAACCCAATGGCGTTGGGTGGGACGAATGGGCGTATTAGCCGGATTCCTGATTTTGGGCTACTACTCGGTAGTAGCGGGCTGGACTCTGGAATTTATAGGAGAGGCCGCTACCAACAGTTTTGCCGGCAAGTCCGCCGCAGAATTCATCGCCTCCTTCAACGGTTTTGTCAGTAATCCGTGGCGCCCTGTTATCTGGCTGATAGTATTCCTGTTGGTCACCCACTTCATCATCATAAAGGGAGTGGAAAAAGGCATTGAGAAATCAGCCAAAATAATGATGCCCATGCTGTTCATCCTGCTGATAGTACTTGCCATTTGTTCCGTATCATTACCCGGTGCCGGTGAGGGTATCGAATTCCTGCTGAAACCAGACTTCAGTAAAGTGGACGGTAATGTATTTTTAGGCGCGATGGGACAAGCGTTCTTTTCACTCAGTCTTGGCATGGGATGTCTCTGTACATACGCGTCCTATTTCAGAAACGATACCAACCTGCCTAAAACAGCGCTCAATGTAGCAGGTATAGACACGTTAGTAGCCATTCTCGCCGGGTTCATCATCTTCCCCGCTGCGTTTTCAGTCGGCATTCAGCCGGATGCAGGACCGAGTTTACTGTTCATCACATTGCCCAATGTATTTCAACAGGCATTCGGCAACATACCTTGGCTGGCAATTGTCTTGTCCATCATGTTCTACGTTTTACTGGCGCTTGCAGCATTGACTTCAACGATTTCCTTACACGAAGTGGTAACGGCATACCTGCATGAGGAATTCAAATTCACGCGTGGTAAAGCCGCAAGATTAGTTACAGCCGGTTGTATCATACTGGGAGTATTATGTTCGCTGTCATTAGGCGTAGGAAAGGATTACACGATTTTCGGCCTTAACCTGTTCGATTTGTTCGACTTCGTCACCGCCAAAATCATGTTGCCTTTAGGCGGTTTCTTTATCTCTCTCTTCACCGGCTGGTATCTGGATAAAAAGATTGTATGGGAAGAAGTCAGCAATAACGGAACTTTAAATATACATATATACAGATTACTTATCTTCATTCTGAAATATATCGCCCCAATAGGAATCGGACTTATTTTCATCAACGAGTTGGGTTTCTTCAAATAAACAGTAATGAAGAATCCGTTTAAAGACTTCTTATACTTCTCCCGGGGAGAAAGGCGAGGTATCCTTGTTCTCATCATTGGGATAATCCTCATCTTTCTCTCCGGATATATTTATTCTTTCCGGCAAAACAACAGGCAGCTTTCTGAGGAAGAAGCCAGGATACAGGCTGCCGCCTTGAAAGAATACGACAACTTTATCAGCTCTGTGCGGGAACAAGAAAGAAACGAGAACAGCCGTTTCAAGAAATCGGAGAGATATAAAAAGAGAACAGTTGTATTGGCTCCTTTCGACCCTAACCGTACGGACTCCGTCACCTTCTGCCGCTTAGGCCTTCCCGCATGGATGGCAAAGAACATCTTACGCTATCGAAGCAAAGGAGGAAAGTTCCGCAAGGCCGAAGACTTCAAAAAAGTATATGGGTTGACAGAAGAACAGTACCAAACGCTCTCTCCCTACATCTATTTTACGGCAGAAGACACTATAAGAAAGGCGACCTCTTTACTCACCCTTCGGCAGGCCGGGAAAGACAGTACTTATAAATATCCGGCAGGCACAATGCTCGACTTAAACCGCGCAGATACCGCCGAATTGAAAAAGATTCCCGGCATAGGCAGCGGTATAGCCCGGTTAATAGTAAACTACCGGCAACGTTTAGGCGGTTTTTACCAAATAGAGCAATTGCAGGAGATTCATTTGGATTATCGCCAACTGCAAGCATGGTTCACCGTTACGCCCTCTGAAATCCGGCGCATCAATCTGAACCGCGTCGGCATAGAACGTCTTCGCCACCATCCCTATATAAATTTTTATCAGGCAAAAGCCCTTGTGGAATACCGCAAGAAGAAAGGAACGCTCCATAGCCTCAAGCCGTTTACCCTCTATGAAGAATTCACCGAAAGTGATTTGGAACGGCTGAACCCCTATGTCTGCTTTGAATAAGAAAAGAACAGACAGCTATTCTTTGCAAACTTCACCGTCTTTCAGATGAATGGTGCGGTCGGTAATTTGCGCCAGCCCCTCATCGTGCGTCACAATCACAAACGTCTGCCCTAAACGGTTGCGCAAATCAAAGAACAACTGATGCAGCTCCTCTTTGTTATGGGTGTCCAGACTTCCGGACGGTTCATCCGCCAACACCACCGCAGGATGATTGATGAGCGCACGTGCGACAGCAACCCTTTGTTTCTCGCCACCGGACAGCTCATTGGGTTTATGCGAGGCGCGTTCCGCCAATCCCATGAAATCCAATATTTCGGTAGCCGCCACTCTCGCTTCCTGCTGCCCTACTCCGGCAATGAAGGCAGGTATCATCACATTCTCCAAAGCCGTGAATTCCGGCAGTAATTGGTGAAACTGAAAGACAAAACCTATATGCCTGTTACGGAAAGCGGAGAGTTCTTTTTCATTCAAACGGTTCACCAATGTACCGTCAATCGTTACCGAACCGCTGTCGGGCATATCCAGCGTCCCCATAATCTGCAATAAGGTAGTCTTTCCCGCACCGCTGGGACCGACAATACTGACAATTTCCCCTTTTTTTATCTCCAGGTCGATGCCACGCAATACCTGCAAATTACCGAAACTCTTCGTGATTCCTTCTAATCGTATCATTGTTTTAGTTACTGTTACAATCTTTTAATGACATACTCCGCCAGATAGCAGCCAAATACGGCCGGCATATAGCTTACAGTTCCGCAAGTGGACTTTTTATTCTGTTCATCTTCCGTCAACAGCACCGCCTTCGGGTCGGCTTGCTCGGTACTGAATACAACCGGGAGCTTCCGTTTAATCCCCAGTTTCTGCAAGCGTTTTCTTACCGCCTTGCTCAGTCCGCAATGATAAGTGTCCCATATATCGGCAAACCGTATTTGAGTAATATCACTCTTGGCCCCCGCCCCCATACTCGACACAATCTTGATATGCCGCTTCAGCGTTTCCGCTATCAAATAGCACTTGGGAGCAAGCGTATCGATAGCATCCACCACAAAGTCGTACCGGGCAGCATCAAGCAGTCCGGGTATATTATCGTCTTTCAGAAATACAGGCAACACCGTCAGCTGTATATCCGGATTGATATCTTTGAAACGTTCCGCCAAAACCTCCGCTTTCTCCCTACCCATAGTAGAGTGTAAAGCAGGCAGCTGACGATTTATATTGGTAAGCTGCACCGTGTCCGCGTCCACAATCGTCATTCGCCCCACACCGGCACGGCATATCATTTCGGCCGCATAAGCGCCTACTCCGCCAAGACCGACAACCAGCACATGCGCCTGTTGCAGCCGTTCCATTTTCTCCTCTCCCAGCAAAAGCCGAGTTCTCTGTTTCCAATCCTCCATCATCGCCAACCGCCAATCATTAACCCCTTATCACTAATCACTTATCACTTACTAATCTTCCTTAAACCATTTATAAACCCACTTTCCCACCTTCTCATAATGCTGCGCCTCATTGCGCGGATTAGAGAAAGAAACGGCATCCTGAGGTTCACCCAACTGATCGGGATAAAGCACAATCAAGCTGTTATTGGAGAAATATTTGCCCAACTGCGCCGGAAGTTTCTCGAAAGAACTGTCGTAGGAGATAGAACCCCTACGCGCGCTTATCACTACCAGCAAATGGTCGTAATTCACTTGTCCGGTCAATATCAGCAAGTCCCCCCAATCATCCAGGCGGGAGAAGTCCGTCAAGGTCTGTCCGTACTTTTTCTTTACCAATGCCTGCAACCGCACAGTCGTTTCCTCATTTGCAAAGAAATGTACCCGGCAACCCAGCGTGCCGCCCATCCGGCAAAAATGCTCCACCCATTTTTGGAATCCGGCTTCGTATTCCGCTTTAGGCGGAACCGCTATGATAATTCGCCGTATCGTATTAATCGGAATCAGGAACTTAGCAATCATAACCTCACGGTGCAGACCTTTCAGCAAGTTCTCGGCAAGCATACCGAAGAAAGAGTCCACAATATTGACCTTGCGGTGCAGACCGATAATCACGTCGGTCACCTCATATTCTTTCGCCGTATGGATAATACCCGCAGCAATATTCAAGTCATACCGGGTAATCTGGCGCAACGGCACATCGGCGGAGGCCGTAATCATGGCTGCCTTCTCCAAATACCTCTTGCCGCGAAGCTCCAAGCCCTCGGAAGTATTGTTGTCATTGATTACGTTCAATGCCAACAGATTATCTTTCTGTTTGGTATCACGTATCAGCAAGGAGAGGTTCATCAGATATTCAATCGTATCCGGATTCGCCACCGGAATAAGAATCCTTTCCGCCTCAACCGTACGTTCTTCCTCCAGATGCGCCTCGCACATGGCAATCTTACGCGCGGCCCTTTCCGTAATAAAGGAACTCACCACACACGTAACGAGAATCAGCAATACCGTACCGTTCAGCACATCCTCATTCAGCAAGCGCTCACCGTTCGGCAAGATGATATTATACCCCACCAATACCGCCGCCAGCGTAGCCGCAGCCTGTGCATTACTCAAACCGAACATCAACTCACGCTCTATGGGAGCCATTTTATAGATTTTCTGCGTCAGCCAGGAAGCGATCCACTTGCCCACCAGCGCCACAATAATCATAACTGCAGCCACCTTCAAGGCGTCTCCCTGCCCGAAGATGACATGAATATCAATCAGCATACCCACTCCTATCAGGAAATAAGGGATAAACAGAGCGTTACCCACAAACTCCAGATGATTCATCAACGGTGACACATGCGGTATGAGACGGTTCAGCACCAATCCTGCCAAGAACGCTCCCAAGATGCCTTCCATACCCACGAACTCCATCAGGCCCGCTCCCAGAAAGACCATGGCAAGCACGAAAATAAATTGCATCACATTATCGTCGTAGCGGCGGAAAAACCAACGTCCGATACGCGGGAACGAATACATAATCAAAGCTCCGAGAAAGACAACCTTAATCACCAGCCACAGCCAGAACAGACCACCGGACTCCCCCTTGAACAGACCGCCCACCACAGCCAGTACCAACAATGTAAGCGTATCCGTCACCGCCGTACCTCCCACAGCAATGCTTACACTGCGATGGCGGGACACGCCGTAACGAATTACAATCGGATACGCCACCAGCGTGTGCGAAGCATACATACTCGCCAACAATATGGACGTCACGAGGCTGTACTTCAGCAACATCATATTGGTGACCAAGCCAATACCTATCGGAATGACAAAAGCCAGCAATCCCAGCATTACAGCCTTTCCGCGGTTCTTCTTGAAGTCGCCCATATTCATTTCCAGACCCGCCAGAAACATGATATAATAAAGCCCGACCTTGCCGAACAACTCAAAACTGCTGTCGCGCACCAAGATATTAAAACCATGTTCTCCAATCACCAAACCGGCCAGAATCATGCCGATAATGTGCGGTATACGCAGTTTATTCAGCAATATGGGCGCAAACAATATAATAAGGAGTACAAGGAGGAATATCCATGTAGGGTCTGTTATAGGAAGTGTTAAACTGAGATTGAACCAGTCCATACGCAGCGAGTTTTAGGTTTTAACTGCAAAATAACGAAAAAGTTTTCACTTTATGCGGTGCCATACAGCAATTTGTTATAAATTTGCAACCAATTCTATCATTTATAGATAGATTGGAACTATTTTATAAACTATATTAAAAACAAAAGAAAAATGAAAGTAGCTATTGTTGGAGCAAGCGGAGCCGTGGGACAAGAGTTCCTGCGAGTGCTCGATGAAAGGAATTTCCCGTTGGACGAGTTAGTGTTGTTCGGTTCTAAACGCAGTGCCGGCACTAAATACACCTTCCGCGGTAAACAGATCGAGGTTAAACTCTTGCAACACAACGATGACTTTAAAGGGGTTGATATCGCTTTCACTTCCGCAGGCGCAGGCACCTCTAAAGAGTTCGCCGAAACCATTACCAAGTACGGAGCCGTGATGATCGACAATTCCAGCGCTTTCCGTATGGACGCCGATGTGCCTTTGGTTGTACCCGAGGTAAATGCCGCTGACGCCAAAGACCGTCCGCGCGGTGTTATCGCCAACCCTAACTGTACTACTATCCAAATGGTAGTGGCGCTGAAAGCCATCGAACAGCTTTCTCATATAAAGACAGTACACGTATCTACGTATCAGGCTGCCAGCGGTGCAGGCGCCGCCGCCATGGATGAGTTGTACGAGCAATATCGCCAAGTATTGGCCGGTGAACCTGTCACGGTCGAGAAATTTGCCTATCAGTTGGCCTTCAACCTGATTCCCCAGATTGATGTGTTCACCGAAAACGGATACACCAAAGAGGAAATGAAGATGTACAATGAAACGCGTAAGATTATGCATTCCGACATCAAAGTCAGTGCAACCTGCGTTCGTGTACCCGCTCTCCGCTCCCACTCGGAAAGCATCTGGGTGGAAACAGAACGCCCTATCTCCATCGAGGAAGCGCGCGAAGCGTTTGCCAAGGGCGACGGACTGGTATTAATGGACAACCCGGCAGAAAAAGAATACCCGATGCCGTTGTTCCTCGCTGGAAAAGACCCTGTATACGTAGGCCGTATCCGTAAGGACCTCAGCAACGAGAACGGACTGACCTTCTGGATTGTAGGAGACCAAATCAAGAAAGGCGCCGCATTGAACGCCGTTCAGATTGCAGAATATCTGGTTAAAGAAAACGCTCTTTAAAAGAGCAACTTATATCAATAAAAAGACGGGGAAAACCCCGTTTTTTTATTGATAACCATCGTAAACTTTCTTACCCATAAACACATATCCCGTTCCCTCATACTTTGTTCCTGAAAGCTCGGAATGAATATAACCGTTTCTTTCCACGAGTATCGTATGATAGATAGCCCGTTCCGGATTCTTTCTGGAATAAAACAGAATGCGCCGATTATCCGCTGTATAAGAAATAATACTGTCAGTCTCCGTTTTCTCCCATTTCAGTCCTTTCAGCTTCCGCCTCAAGTAGCGTTGCATCAAATAGGTACGATGCCACGTCCCTCCCTTTTTGGAAACAAAAGGCTTACCGTCCAGCAAAGCGTTGGCATCATCATAGCAAGCAACGAAAAGATGGTTATCCGGAGAAGCCGCCAGCCATTGTTTCAACTTATTGCCATACCGTTTATCATCCCAATTGTAATTGCTATCGATAAAGGAAATCCTTTTCACATACCCGGGTATTTCAGTATTGGCATCCATAAAGCCGAATATGAAGTTTCCACCGCCGCTATGACTGTTCAGCTCTATATGCGGATTATATTCTGAAAAGAGAGCGAGGAGATATTCTACCGTTTCCTTGATTTTGTAATCACGCATCGGCCCGGCCTTTCTCCAGCGTCCCCAACTTTTGGAATCGGCTTCCAAATAGACGGTTACCCAGTTACAATCACGGGCCGTAGCCCTAAGATAGCGTGTTTGGGCCCCGATATTCTGTATATGGAAGTGCCAGTCATCTCCCTCTTCCGGCGCTTTGCCTATCGTCCATGCCGTACTGTTGCCATTAGGCAAGGCATATAGTACGAGTTTGGTCGGTTTATTCCCGTCAAATAAAGATTCCGAAGGCGCATTGATATGGATATTGACTCCCGGAGCATAAACAAAAATCTTTTCCTGCTCGCCGGAAATGGGATTTACGGCAAATCCGGGTAACCGGTTACCAGGCTCCGCCTTTTCTTGCAACAATGTACCCTGACCGTTCGCTTGGATACAAAACAGGAAACATCCGATAAAAACTAAAGAAAACAAACGCTTCATATCATGTATATAAGAAAAATGCGTAGCCGGATATGACAAGCCGGCTACGCATCAAATGATTCAATCTTAATTAATCAACATCCCACCATACATTATTCTGTATGCTGTTCGTTCCACCCATACGGCTTTCGGCCTCTTTTACGTTAGCCGCATTGACCGTATACTCTGAAGACGGATAATAGATACGCTTAACATACGCGTTCGGAGTATTGTTGGCCTGGTCGGCAGGATTCATAGTGAACACACTTGAACTTACACTTGCAAACGGCATGAGCGTAGGCTTATGGAACTGGCGATGATCGGCCCAAGTTTCAAAAGAACATTCCTGGAATTGGGCAATATATTTTTGGGTAAGAATCTTATCCATATGCGTATTGCAATCGCCTGTTGTATCATCATATTTGGCGGTAGTCCCATAATAATTAGGAGCGGTAGAGGCCAGATAGTCCGTAATCACCGCTTCCGGAATATCAAACTCAGCCATATTTGAGCGTACGCCTGCTTCATAGGCATCCTTGGCATTACCGGCGATAAGGCCGCGCTCAATGGCAATCGCTTTCAGGAAGCACAATTCACTATATTTGAATAATTGATATTTTCTGTCGATCGTACCATAGTACCAAGGACCGATTTTTGCAAAGTTGCTGACGAACTGTCCGTTATCCATCGCAGCACCCACTGCGGATGTTACGTGTCCCGGGTCTGTTCCGTCCCAATTGCCTTTCATTGCCGGGTCCTGAGGATCGTCAATCATACCGGCAGGCTCAAACTGAATCGGAGCGCGGGGGTCAACCGTAGCAGGAGCATTTTTGGCAGCGATAATCGCTTCGGTTATATTTGCATTGTTGACACGGTCGGCAGCCGTAGGCCACGCTTGTCCGCCGATACCCGTTACAAGACGCTTGTAGGCAGTCGACATGTGCATTACGGCAGAGCCCTTATGATAGTAAATAGGATTCTGCGAGAACTTATCTTCGCCTTGTTTCATATAAGCGGCATCATCTTCACCGGCAAATACTCCGGCCGTAATGGCGGCTTCCGCTTCCGTTTTCGCCTTAGCGGCATCCACATCGGAGATACGGACGGCCATACGCAAACGGATAGAATTGGCAAACTTTTTCCATTTTGCGGCATCACCGCCATAAATAAGGTCATAAGAACCTACATTGTTAGCGGCCGATTCGTCCAGCTTACTTACCGCATCTTTCAATTCATCGAATATCGTGTAGTAGATATCTTTTTGCGTATCATATTTAGGCTGGTCTATATCATCGGCAGCTTCCGAATAAGGAACATCACCGATACAATTGGTCAGACGCAACATTACATAAGCCTTCCAGATGCGTGCCATCTGAACCACATTATTATAAATAGGTTTGTCCTCATTGGCGCTAATCAGAGAGTTGGCGTTTGTGAGTACCGTATAGCTCAAATTCCACAAATCGTCAATGTATCGGGAGTCAATGTTATAGTCGGAGGCCGACAGACCGTCGTTTGCCGAATATTCGCAGAGCGTACTGATCATCAGCTGGTCTATCTGCTGCCACTGATTGGCATACGGAATACCGCGTCCCTGGATAAATATCAACTGGAACTTAGGATCGACCGAACCCGGAGTAGGATTGTTAGGGTCGGTATTCATGTTGTCGAAATCGCCGGTACAACCCGCGAAGGCCATTGAGATACCAACGATGCTTATAATTGTTTTAAATAACTTATTCATATTATTATCCTTTTATGGGTTAGAATGTAACATTAAGATTGAAACCAAATGAACGGGTAGAAGGCAGAGATGCCGTTTCTATACCCTGTCCGTTGCCAGTAGAGTATGTACATTCAGGGTCAAATCCCGGAAGATTATTGTACAGGAAGCATACATTGTTAGCCACGGCACTGAGCTTGAGACCTCTGATAATGGTTTTTGCAAACCATTTGTCGGGTAATGTCCAAGTCAGATTCAGCTCGCGCAAACGTACGTTCGTTGTATCATAGATATAATTCCCGATATTGCCGTAGAACTGTCCCCAATAAGTAGTAGGGTCAAGTTCAACCGTATTCGGCAGTCCGGTATTTACATTCACGCCTTGGGAAATAAGTCCCTTACCGGTAGTATAGTATTCCTCACGTCCGGCAACCGTTTCTTTGGTCTGACCGTTGGATTGCAAACGCATCATGGATTGCAGATATACATCGCCGCCGTAACGCACATCAATCAAGAAACCGAATGACAAGTTTTTCCAGCGTAATGTAGAACCGATACCGGCCGTCCAATCCGGATTCATATTACCCGATACGCGTAATGTGTTATCAACGATATACTTACCGTCGTCACCTACCAAACGGTTTCCGTTATCGTCATACTTAAATCCGTTCGTATAAATCTGTCCGTAAGGTTCGCCAACCGTAGCTCTTACATAACAGTTCTGTCCCATAGGTTGAGCCAAAGTGATAGACTCTACCCCTTCGGTAAGCTCAACAATCTTGGAAGAGTTCTTTGCAAAATTCACCCATACGTTCCAATCCCAGTCCTTCGTACGGACAGGTACGGCATTCACCTGAAGTTCCCAGCCCCAGTTGTCTACGCGTCCGGCATTGATATACTTAGCACTGTATCCGGATGTAATGGACGAAGGCATGGAGATGATTTGATTGTATGCGCGTTTGTCATAATAAGTAACGTCAAAGCCCAAACGGTTATCAAAGAAACGGACATCGGCACCGAATTCCATGGATTTGATAATCTCCGGTTTCAAATTAGCATTGGTCTTTGTCGAAGGTTCCGCTACACCCATCTGCCCACCTGCCATGTTGGAAACGGTAGACAGTACAGACAATAACTGATAAGGATCCGTATCATTTCCGGCTTCGGCATAAGATGCACGCAACTTACCGAAAGAAATCCATTCGGGAACATTCACCTTGAACTTAGTCAACATGTCGGTTACAGCCCAACCCAAAGAGAATGACGGATATAAGAACGAGCGGTTATTCTTCGGAAGAGTGGAAGACCAGTCGTTACGTACCGTCACATCGAAGAACAAATAATTATCCCAAGACAACTGTCCCAATGCATACAGGGATTGAACTTCCTTCTGTGAATTATAAGTCGACGTTGTTTGCGATATGCCATTCTGGATAGTATAGAGCTCCGGAATATTCAAGCCTTCGGCCGTAGCAACAAAAGTATTGTATTTACGGTTCATCTTATTACCGCCTACCGAAAGAGAACCGGAGAATTTAGAATCGGCGATATTGTCTTTCTGGGCCGTTACCAGGAAATCCACATTATATTCGGTCATATTATATTGTCCCGTAGAGAAACGGCCATCGCTATAACCGGAACTTGAAATCAATCCGTGACGTATCCATTTTTCTGTTTTCTTGCCATAAGTATCGCCACCGAAACGTACCATAGCCTTTAACCAACTGCTGATATCATACGTCAAGGAAGCAAAACCGTTGACGCGGTTCGTAACATCCTGGTTACCGGTAAGTGAAGTAGCGGCATACGGGTTATTTACGACTGTAAGCGGCTTGGAATACCAATCCAGAATATTGCCCTCTTCATCGAAAATATTTTTCATCTCGTGCAGATTAATGCTGCGGGGAGTATAAATCAATGCAAAAATAGGGTTAAAACCGGATGCGGAGAATTCCGGTCTTCCTTTACCTTTTTGATAAGTATAGTTCACCTTGGCATCAAGAGTAAGGTTCTTGATAATTTCACCGCCGGCACGAACCGAGAAATTATTCTTACTCAAACTGTTATTGGGAATAACCCCTTTACGTGTCGTATTGGAAAGTCCTACGCGATAATTCATCTTGGCCGCCGAACCCGTTACATCTACGGAGTTCGTCCAGGATGTACCCGTATTCATGAAATCCGAGAAATCATTGTTCTTAGCTTCCAAAGGACGGGTCTGCCCTGTCCAGTCGGTAACAACCGTACCCATTTTCGGACCCCAAGAGTTACGGGAAGTAATATCGAACGCTCCTCCCGTACCCTGACCGTATTCATTCTGGAACTCAGGCTGAATCATCACATTCTCAAAAGTGAAATTGCTATTGTAAGAAACCAGCGTTTTACCACCTTGTCCCTTCTTGGTAGTAACCAGGATAACACCGTTACCACCGCGTGAACCATACAGAGCGGTAGCCGAAGGGCCTTTCAATACAGAGATGGATTCAACATCATCGGGATTCAGCATTGACAATCCGTCACCGGTATCCGAGAATCCTGTACCCCAAGAGTTGGTAGTGGCATCGTCCACACCCTGAGTATTATCGAACGGCACACCGTCCACTACGACCAAAGGCATGTTATTACCGGAAATAGAGTTGTTACCGCGGATAACGATACGATTGGAACCGCCGGGAATAGAAGTTGCGGAAATATTCATACCGGCAACCTTACCATTCAGTGAAGTAGCGATATTTGCAGTACGGTTCTCGATAAGAGCATCCCCCTTTACATCCTGCACGGAATAACCGAGCGCTTTCTTCTCGCGTTTCATACCCAAAGCAGTAACCACGACTTCATCCAGCGCATAATTCGTTCCGCTCAAGGTTATTTTGTATTGCGAACTGCTTGTAATAGGAACTTCCTGATTATCATATCCTATATAAGACACAACAAGCGTTTTCCCATTGGACGGAACATCCAGTGAGAACTTTCCGTCGACATCCGTTGCAACACCTACACTCGTTCCTTGTACCAGTACTGCCGCTCCGATGATAGGTTCGCCATTGGAATCTATAACAACTCCCGAAATTTTCTTTGCATGCTGTGCATTTGACGAAGTGGCATTCTGCGCGTATACACTCATTCCAGAGAAGCAACCGCCGCACATAAGCATTAAACCGGTTACCGATAGAATAAATAATCTTTTTATCAAAGTAGTCTGTGTTACCATTACATCGGCACTACTTCTTTTGTGTTCTCCATTCATAAATGATTGATGATTTTGTTGTTAATTAAAAATAGTATTCTCAAAAAAATGGATAGCGGGTAGATAAATCAGAATAGAGCTATCCTACTCTTTTTAGGACTCTTTTACTGTTCCATAGGCTTTTCTTCCGTTTAAAGGTTCATAACTACTATATTATATCTCTTTTTTCTTTAAAAGTCCAAGTCCACGAGGAACTCGGTATATATTGATTTTGAATTAAATCCGGTTAATTTCTTAACTTTGCCGGTCGTTTTAAGAGATAAATCTTGTTATTAACAAAGGTGATAAAGTATTTTGTGTACTTCACACGTAACAAAGATATATTATTATTCAATATCAAGAACATTTCTTTGCAATTTTTTAACCTTATACTTTTAAATTTGCAAAGATTACTTCTATATACCTTATATATATAAGAGTTTAAGGTTCTTCAATATTTAAAGAATGGAATTCTATCAGTCCGTTCATCGGAGTTTCTTCAATTACATCCAATCCGATTCCAAATTCACCGGCAACTTCTCTCAGTATGGCTGCATAGCTGTTGGCCAACGAACCAACGAATCGAATAGGATAGTTTTTGTAGTCGTATTGGCATACGTTTCGAGTGAAAAAGCTTCTTAAATTACTGGTTATCAGATTGAACACATAATCATCATTAGTGTAATCAGCTAAGAAATAAGAAATCGTAGAAAGAAAACGATTCGGGAAAGGACGGTTGTACACCGATTCCATCACTTCATTGGGACTGATACGGAATTTCTCAAAAAAATCTGTCATCACATACTTAGGCGCCAATCCTTTTAGAACATCAGACAGAAACATTTTACCCAGTACGGCTCCACTGCCTTCATCACCTAAGATATAACCGCCCGCTTTGACATTCTTGACTACGATTTTTCCATCATAAAAGCATGAATTAGAGCCGGTTCCCAAGATACAAGCAATGCCGGCCTCGCATTTGAACAAACCGCGGGCAGCCGCAAGAAGGTCGCTTTCCACTTGGATAGGGGTTTTGAATTGTGCTACTAATGATGCACCCAATATATTCTTTTTCTCATAAGAGGTACATCCGGCTCCATAATAATATACTTGTTCTAATTTCCTTTTGAAAAAAATCTCGGGCAACCCTAAGCGTACACTCCGGCTAATCTCCCTTCGTGTTTGGAAGAAAGGATTAAGTCCCTCGGTGAAAACACGCTGTATCAAGTGGTTATCTTCAACCAGGGCCCATTCAGTTCTTGTAGAACCACTTTCCGCAATCAGTTTCATAGGTAGTTAGTTTTAGAATTGAATACAAATATATAGTTATTTTTAATATTTCTGCGATAATTCTTCAAAAAGTTTGCTTTATGGTCTGTATCCATCATTGCGGATTACTTTTATAGAATAAAATATTTGCAAGGTGATAATTGTTTGCGCATCTGCTACCAATAAACAGCCGGTTACTTATTTTAATTCGTTAGACATCTGTTATCCTTTCGTTAGACAACTGTCTAACGCAAGGGCAACAACCGTCCGACGAATTATTGTCCGCAGCCGTAGCGATTAATGGATATACAACATACAGAAAAAAACTGTAATCCGATTTTTTAATTTATCCTGATACCATCCATGCGAATAAGAAAATCCGCCCGAGTTCCTCGTGAACTTGGAAAAGAAGAGAAAAAAAGAGAGATAACATATACAATTATGAACCTTTAAATAGAAAAACGCCTATGAAGCAATGAAAGAATCTCAGAGGATATAGTTCATTCTACCCCTCATCCATTCATTTTTTACCTAATTGGAGAAACTATTTTTATTAACAAAAAATCATCAATCACTTATGAATGAAGATCGCAAAAAAAGAGGAATTGCAAATCATAAGATCCTCATGACAGTAGCTATCTGCGCACTGTTTCTTGGCAGCGGTAACACTTTTGCTGCCCGGTCTGCTTCCCATGAAAATCATGGTATAACCGAACAGATGCAATCTGTCGCTGTAAACGTATTAGTAGTAGATGCCCAAGGAGAACCCATTATCGGTGCCAACGTCATAGAAAAAGGTACCACCAATGGTGGAATTACAGACATCAACGGAAAAATCAAAATGAATGTCAAGGCAGGAGCTATCCTGCAAATCTCTTTTGTGGGATATACCACCCAGGAAGTAAAGGCCAGTCCTAACTTGCGAGTAGTATTAAAAGATGACACCGAGTTACTGGATGAAGTAGTGGTTGTAGGATATGGTTCACAAAAGAAAGAAAATCTGACAGGAGCAGTTTCTTCTGTTAATGTAAATCAGACATTAGAAGGACGTCCCATTGCCGATATCGGCCGTGGCTTACAAGGTACCACTCCGGGTTTGTCTATCCAAGTGCCAAGCGGTGAAGTCGGTTCCGACCCGATTATCAAAATACGTGGACAGGTCGGTTCTATCGAAGGTGAGGCAACACCCTTGATTTTGCTGGATAATGTGGAAATCCCCTCTATACAGATGGTCAACCCTGATGATATAGAAAGCATTTCCGTATTGAAAGATGCCGCATCCGCTTCCATCTATGGTGCTAAAGCAGCATTCGGTGTAGTATTGATTACAACCAAAAAAGGAGCGAAAACCGACAAGGTCAATGTTTCCTACCAGGGAAATCTCTCTTTCCAGAATATGGCTAAAGAGATGAAAATGGGACAACTCAATGCTTTGGAATATAGCGTGGAAGCCATGAAGCGTTCAGGAAAGACCGTCACCGGCGGTATATCATTCTACATGACAGAGTCCGGCTTGGAACGCGCTCGCGAATGGCAAAACAAGTATGGCGGCAAATTAGGACCTGACGATCCGTATGTATACGGACGAGACTGGTATGTGGATGCCAATGGACGAAATATTGGTCTAAGGACATTTGACCCATACGATTATATGGTACGCGAATGGGCGCCGACCCACTCGCACAACGTTTCAATCAACGGAAAAAGTGGAAAAACAACTTATAATATCGGTCTGGGTTACCTGCACCAAAACGGTATGATGAAACCCGCCAAGAAAGACGATTTTACCCGTTATAACGCATCCGTACGTTTAAGTACCGAAATTAATAAATACTTGACCGTACGTGCCGGTTCTATCTTCTCTTCACGCGACAAGAGATATCCATACGCAACATCATCTACTACGGCCGACCCCTGGTTGTACTTATACCGTTGGGGACCTAACATGCCGTTAGGAGTCAATGAGGACGGAAACGACCTGCGCAGCCCATGGTCTGAAACCAAACAGGCCAATACGGCTTCACAAGTAGACAACTATCTAAACATAAGCCTGGGAACAACAGTGAATGTCACAAAAGACTGGAAGTTTGATTTCGATTATACTTACGCCAGCGAAACAGGTGTCATCAAAAGACCGGGAACCCGTTACAGCGCAGCCAATGCATGGATGGCAGGTACATTAAAAACAGATGCGGCAGGCAACCAAATCTATGTAAACGATTTAGGCCAGCAGGTAGCAGCAACCGCAGAAGGCGCGATGCCGGCATATGAATTGCCATATCAAGAGTACACGGCTCACGGCGCCAACCCCGACCACATTTATAGAAAATCTTCGGGAGCCCGTCGCCATACTTTCAATGCCACAACAGATTATAACTGGCAATTGAATGATGACAACAATTTCAAATTCTTGCTCGGTATGAACTTGGTGACTTACGATTATGAAGATAACTGGTCACAAATTACGGACTTAACCGATATTACCAATCCCCAGTTTGATCTCGCCGTAGGTACTCAAACAGCAAGCGGTAACCAAAAGTGGGAAGGCCAAATGGGTTATTTCGGTCGTATCAACTACAACTATAAAGAAAAATATCTGTTGGAAGCCAATCTGCGCTATGACGGTACATCCAAGTTCCCGTCCGGAATGAAATGGCGTTGGTTCCCCTCATTCTCTGCCGGCTGGCGTTTGAGCGAAGAGGCTTTCATGGAATGGGCAAAACCGACACTCAACTCTTTCAAAATCCGCGGTTCATGGGGTATTATCGGTGACCAGACCGTAGATAACGGCTTATATGTGTCTTCTCTGGGTACAGGACAAGTTAGCTGGTTAGGCGCCGACGGACAGAAATTATTCTATCGCGGTACCCCGACAGCCGTAGCAACTTCCATTACTTGGCAAGACATCGCTACACTGGACTTAGGCTTCGACGCACGCTTCTTCCACGGTGATTTCGGCGTTACCTTTGACTGGTATCAACGTGATACGCGTAATATGATTGTTCCGGGCGCGGGCGTAGCCTATACTTTCGGCGCCGCAGCTCCTAAAGGAAATTACGGTTCTTTAAGAACACGCGGCTGGGAAGTTTCATTAGACTACAACCATCGCTTTAATAACGGCTTGGGTATCAACGCCATGTTTACATTATCCGACGCCCAAACAGAAATCACAGAATACAGTGACACCCGTTTAATCAGTGATTATTATGTGGGCAAGAAGTATGGCGAAATATGGGGTTACAGAACCGAACGCTTATACCAGAAAGATGATTTCGTATACGATAATAACGGCGAGTTAGTAACCGTATGGGCATTAAATGGAAAAGAAGTGGCGGCAGGAACTGCCGGCGCCAAAGAAATGAACAAATTGAAAGATCCGAACGGAGTATATCAAGACTTCCTGCAATCGGGTGACTTCAAATTCGGTCCGGGTGATGTGAAATACGCCGATTTAAACGATGACGGTAAATTAGGTAATGGCGCAGGTACGGTAGATGATCCGGGAGATAAAGAAGTAATCGGTAATGAAACACCGAGATTCGAATATGGTATCCGTTTAGGAGCAGACTATAAAGGTTTCGACCTTTCTGTCTTCATGCAAGGAGTAGGCAAGCGTCAGATATGGGGTAACGGTTTCTTGGCTATCCCCGGCTACAATACCGCCGATGGCGCTCTTCCCGATGCTATCGCAAGCGACTACTGGACTGAAGATAATCCCGGAGCATTCTATGCGCGCCCGTGGAACCAAGCCGGTTCAAACGATGCTTATAACTATTACAAACAGTCTCGTTATCTATTAAACATGTCTTATTTCCGTATCAAGAATATCACATTAGGTTATTCTCTTCCGGAAAATATCATCAAAAAGGTACGCATGCAAAAAGCACGTATCTATCTGGCATTGGAAAACTTCTTTACATTTGACAAGTTGAACGGACTCCCCATCGATCCGGAAGCCATCTCAGGTTATTCCATGTTCGACACAGAGAACTACAACAGTGGCCGTACAGGTGTGGGAACTCCAACTTTCAAGAGTGTATCAGTAGGTGTACAGTTGAACTTCTAATAAACAGAATTATATGAAAAAATATATATTTACTTTACTTTCTGCCGCAACCTTTATAATAAGCGGATGCGACTCGGTTCTGGAACGTCCGGTGCTGACGAAACCATTGGATGAAACATATGGAAAGACCGATACTGAATATCGGTTGTATGTTAACGAAGCATACCCCGTTTATTTTGTAGGGTATAACAGCAGTTGGGGTAGCGCCTACGCTCCTCTGAGAGGATATAATTTTTCTGACGACAACGCGTCATCGGGAAAACAGACTTCCTTTGAAAATACGATTCCTACCAGTCGCGGCAGCTACAATACCAGCGACCTTGCCAATTCATGGATTACCCAATACGCAGCCGGCAACTGGAACTTTGCCTGGGTACGTAAATGGAATATAATGATTGACAAGTTGGAGCAGTATAAAAGTGTCTTAGAAGAAGAAACTTACAATCATTGGATGGGAGTAGCCCGGTTCTTCCGCGGTTTTGAATACTGCCGTTTAGTGGAAACCTTTGGCGATGTGCCTTATTACAGCAAGTCCATCACCGATGCGGATACCGATGAAATGTACAAAGACCGTACTCCGCGTAATGAAGTAATGGGATATGTATACGAAGATTTTGATTTTGCACTAAACAACATCCGCAAAAATGACGGTACCCAATATCTGAACAGATATATCGCTGCCGGTTTCATCAGCCGCCTGATGTTATTTGAAGGAACTTGGCAGAAATATCACAAAAGCGATACCGAACTTGCCAAAAAATACCTGACGCAAGCAAAAGAGGCAGGTGAACTGGTATTGGGCAACAACCAGTGGCAAATCTCCAGTGACTTCAAGAGCCTGTTCGGTTCGATGGATTTGAGCGGAAACAAAGAAGTTTTAATGTACAGACACTATGATGCTGGTGTCAGCGTAACCCACTGTGTGGCCTCTTACTCCAACGGTGCGGAAAGTCAAGGCGGCGCCACTCTGGCATTAGCGAAATCATTCATCTGCAATGACGGTAAAGTATACCAAAACTCAACTCTTGCGGATGCGGACAACCTTGATATCGAGAATATGGCTAAAACCCGCGACCCGCGTTTTGAGGCGACATTTTGGGACGAGCCGCGCATTCAAGCCGGTACACTGCTTTACAGTTGGAAATTCATAGACCGTGTCGGCCCCACTTATTTCGGCGGTACCTATCCTGCCCAATATGGCAGTATGACTAATACAAACGACTATCCGGTCATGCGTCTGGCAGAGGTAATGTTGAACTGGCTGGAAGCTAAAGCAGAATTGGCGTTAATGGGTGGTGAGCTTGTTACACAAGACGATATCGATAATACAATCAATAAGATTCGCGACCGTCCTCTTGATGAAACCGCTATCAGCAAAGGTTTACAGAAAACACGACACATGCAACTGGCTGAGATAACAGACAATTTCGACCCCGCACGAGATAAGGGAGATTTAGTAGCCGGTGACTATGCCGTAGATCCGTTAATTTGGGAAATTCGCCGTGAACGCCGAATGGAGTTTGTGTACGAACATTCCCGCCTGCTTGATTTGAAACGCTGGAAGAAGCTGCACTACATGAATAATAAAACATATCCGGACACAATGCTCGGCTTATGGATAGATTTAAAAGCAGAACTTCCCAACTATCTTGAGGAGGACAATATTGGTATCACGACTGTGGCAGTGCCTGATGGTAACGGATACAAATACATAACCTATGACGGAACCAATGCCGACGAAATGAAAGGTTTTTATGTCCCGGAAGCTGCCGAAGCAAGAGATGACTTCAGCGATCGTTCATATTTGGCTCCTGTAGGTGAGGCTCAAATCAACGAGTATAATGCTAAAGGATATAAGTTAACGCAAACAACTCTCTGGTAACAGAAGAGCATTACCGATAAGAGGTATATTAAGGAGGGGAGCGGCTTCCATTCTTAATATACCTCTTTTTTATAATACTCTGTCTATGAATTGTTATAAATTGAACTCCTGATTAATTCTTCTCGCCGCTTCCAGCTTTCCGTCTTTCAATAAAGCCCGGGCATTAAAGAAATTGACCCCATCGGCTCCTGCCTCAATGGATAATTTAGCCGCCTGATACAACTCTTCCGCTGTAATATCGGGTACAAACAAACCGGAAACATATTTATTTTTATGGAAAGTCTCGCGTAAGCCGTTCTCAACACTAAACGGTATCCAGTCAAGGCTTTCCGAATAGAAAGACTGATAGTTCATCGGGCATACGATATCCAGCTTCCATGTAGGCCAGTCCTGATATACCGTCATACGCGCACGGGTGGGATACGGAAATACCGCAGCCGAAAGTAACTTGCCCTTAGCGTGGGTTTCGCCGGCAATTTCGTTTACCAGAGAGGAAACTTCATTCAAACGGAATTGCAACCATTCCGGACTCATCCAGGGAGCCTGCAAATCCAACGGAGAATAACCGAACTGTTTTTTGAACTTTTCAATCGCTGCCGGATGATAGCCGAAATCATATTCCGCACGATAGGTATCCTGCTGAATTTTAAATTTATATTGTTGCAACCGCCTTCCCAATACGGCATCATTATAACGGATAAAATCCAGATGCACAGAAGTCAACCCTTCTAAAGCCGCATACGAAGCCGCCTTATCTTTCATATACCGGCGAGCTTCCGGAACAGACGGGCTCAACCACTTATAATGTTTTACATAAGGATCGTACTCATGGCTATTATAGCCTACACGATTGACATCAAACCATTCCGGATGCGCCAATGCCACAGAATCCCGGGGAGCATTCACCGTAAACATCCAAGCATGTACCTTCGCCCCCGGATAGGACTTGGCAGCCTCGATATAACGTGCCACTTCCTCAGGAGAGCCGCACATGTAATAGTTTTTAATTCCCGCCTCATCAAAAGGCTTCATCCAGCGGATAATAGAATCTACCGAAGCCGTTTTATCCACATCGTCCCATACGCCTAAAGCAATTTTCTGTTCTGTTACGGGTGTTTTCTTCTTGCTTTTTGCAGAAACCGGCAATACACTGTAACAAAAAAAACAAACAAGTGCTGCAAATAAATAAGTAGTTTTCATGATGATGATTTTAAGAGTTATACAACATAAATTAAATTCGCATGGTGACAAAGATAGTATTTTCTTGAATATCAGCTAATGCCTGCGTCAATTAATTGCAAATTAATAATTATAATACTAAATATTCGCAAATAATTGTTTTTGATATTAAAATAAAAAGTATCTTTGTTCCATACAAATTCCCCTTAATAATACTATTATGAAGAAGCTGCTACTATTGACCATTCTGCTATGTAGTTCATTATTGTGTCAAGCGCAAAAAGAGCGCATTATCTTAGGCGATGAACAAACTTCAGAGTATTTTCCAATCCTGAAAGGAAAACGAATTGCGATTTTCTCCAATCACACCGGAATGGTGGGAGACAAGCACTTACTGGATGTTCTGCTGGAAAACAAATTCAACGTAGTAGCAATCTTTTCACCCGAGCACGGTTTCCGCGGAGATGCGGATGCGGGAGAGCATGTATCCAATTCCGTTGATAAAAAAACAGGGGTTCCCATCCTTTCCCTTTATGACGGAAAAGACAAAAAGCCGAGTGAAGCATCCATGAGAAAATTTGATATACTGGTTATCGATATACAAGACGTCGGCTTGAGATTCTATACCTATTATATCACAATGTGCCGATTGATGGACGCCTGTGCGGAATACAACCGCAAGGTTTTATTGTTGGACCGTCCCAATCCGAACGGACATTATGTAGACGGCCCGATACTGGATATGAAATATAAATCCGGAGTAGGCTGGTTGCCTATCCCCATCGTACACGGAATGACGCTGGGCGAGCTGGCGTTAATGGTAAACGGCGAACGCTGGTTACCGGCTTCACGCGTATGCGACCTTACCGTTATACCTTGTAAGAACTATACACATCAGACCAAATACGTCTTGCCGATTCCACCTTCTCCCAACTTGCCCGACATGAAGTCCATTTATCTATATCCGGCTACCTGCTATTTTGAGGCTACGCCCGTCAGTCTGGGCAGAGGGACCTCACTCCCCTTTCAGGTATACGGCCATCCCAACATGACAGGCTATAATTACAGCTTTACACCTAAAAGCATTCCCGGAGCCAAAAATCCTCCGCAGCTGAACAAACTGTGCCATGGTGTAAATCTCAGTAATATGAGCGACGAGGAAATCTGGGAACGCGGAGTAGATCTGAGCTACGTAATCGATGCGTATAAGAATCTGAATATGGGTGATCATTTTTTCCGCCCTTTCTTCGAACTGTTAGTTGGTACCGACTATGTTCGTAAAATGATAGAAGACGGAAAAAGCGCCGGAGAAATAAAAAGCCGTTGGAAAGGCGATGTGGAAAAGTTCAAGGAACAACGGAAACCTTATTTGTTGTACCAAGAATAATCATTCATAAAAAACAATTACTAATCAACCTGTAAATACTAATACCCGATCACAACAATGAGTCCACTATCCGTTATCATCACTATCGCCGTCTATTTTATAATACTATTTACAGTATCTTACATTGCCGGCAGAAAAGCAGACAATGCAGGTTTCTTTGTAGGTAACCGCAAATCATCCTGGTATGTGGTAGCCTTTGCAATGATTGGCTCCAGCATATCCGGAGTAACGTATGTCTCCGTACCCGGCATGGTCGCCGCAAGTAACTTCGGCTATCTGCAAATGGTATTGGGATTTATTGCCGGACAGTTAATTATTGCTTTTGTCCTGACACCCCTATTCTATCGGATGAACCTGGTTTCTATTTACGAATACCTGGAGAACCGTTTCGGCATGTCCTCATACCGGACCGGAGCCTGGTTTTTCTTTATCTCCAAAATGCTCGGGGCTGCAGTACGCTTATTCCTTGTCTGCCTGACATTGCAGTTGTTGGTATTTGAACCTTTCGGATTACCGTTTATTCTGAATGTGGCTATCACCGTAGCATTGGTATGGTTGTATACGTTCCGCGGCGGAGTAAAGTCGCTCATTTGGACAGACTCTTTGAAAACTTTCTGCCTCGTGGTATCGGTCGTATTATGTATCTGTTACATCGCTTCCGACCTTAATCTGTCTTTTACCGGCATGATAAGTACAATTACCGACAGTGATATGTCCCGTATATTCTTCTTCGACGATGTCAACGGCAAACAATATTTCTTCAAGCAATTCTTTGCCGGAGCGTTTACCATGATAGCCATGACCGGATTAGACCAGGATATGATGCAGCGTAATCTCAGTTGTAAGAATTTTAAAGATTCACAAAAGAATATGATTACCAGTGTCATTTCACAGTTCTTCGTGATTCTGCTGTTCCTGATGCTGGGCGTATTGCTTTACATATTCGCCAACAGCCAGGGAATACAGGTAGACAAAAGCGACGAGCTTTTCCCCGTAATCGCTACCGGAAACTACTTCCCTGCCATTGTAGGTATCCTGTTTATTATCGGCTTGATTTCTTCCGCTTATTCGGCGGCCGGTTCCGCCTTGACGGCTCTTACAACATCTTTCACCGTAGATATTCTCGGCACCAAAGGAAAAACGGAAGAAGAGATTGTTAAGATACGGAAACGGGTACACGTAGGAATGGCCGTAATAATGGGTATCACTATTTTTATATTTAACCTGCTGAACAATACCAGTGTAATTGATGCCGTATATATTCTGGCAAGCTACACGTACGGTCCTATCTTAGGCTTATTTGCCTTCGGTATCTTTATGAAGCAACAGGTACGGGATAAATACATACCGCTGGTAGCGATCGTCTCCCCGTTCCTCTGCTTTATCCTGCAAAAGAATTCGGAAGCATGGTTCAACGGTTATCAGTTCAGCTACGAACTGCTTATATTCAATGCACTGTTCACATTCATCGGACTCTGCATATTGATAAAGAAAGACAAAAAGAACATTTAACTTAATACATCATCATGAGTGTAAGACTTCACTTTTTATTCAGCATGCTCGCCGCCGCCCTCATCCCCCAGTTGGGCGGCGCGCAAGAGCTTCCGGCAGAAACCCGCCGGAAGATAGGAGAATTTCTGGATGCCACTGCGCGGAAAGAAATATCCATAGGACGCATCACGATTGATTCCGTTGCCATAGAGGGCAACACCCTGCAGCTCTTCGCGAATATGAACTGCTCCTATATTCCTTTTCGGGAAGCTAATGTGGCGGAAATTTATCAAGGAATCAGCGCTTTGTTACCGAGCGGATTTACAAAATACAAGCTACAGTTACGTACCAATAAACACAGTATTGAAGAATTGATACCGCAAGCATTGCGCTCAAAGAAAGATAAAAAATCCCTGACATTCAGTCAAAATGTAGAAAAGCCTTTAGTAAGTAAAGTCTCCAGGCCTTATACTCCTGCCAACGGGCTGCAAAACCGGCATATAGCTTTATGGCAGAGTCACGGTTTCTACTACGAACCGAAGCTCAACCGCTGGGAATGGCAGCGTGCCCGTTGTCTGCAAACAGTGGAAGACCTGTACACCCAAAGTTTCGTATTACCCTATCTCATCCCGATGCTGGAAAATGCCGGAGCCAATGTGCTGATTCCGCGCGAACGTGACTGCCAGACGGCCGAAATCATTATAGACAATGACGGTTGCCTTAATACACGCTCCGCATATGTGGAAAATACCGCAGACAAGGCATGGATGCAAGGCAACGGAAAAGGTTTTGCGCATCTTCGTTCGCAATACACAGACTTTGAAAATCCTTTCAACGAGGGGACTTTCCGTACCATAGAAACTATCAAGAAAGGAAAAGAAAGTATTGCCGAATGGATTCCTGAGATACCTCAAAACGGACAATACGCAGTTTACGTGTCTTATCAAACCGTCCCGAACAGTAGCGATGACGCCCTTTATACCGTTTATCATAAAGGCGGGATATCTCAATTCAAAGTGAACCAAAAGATGGGAGGAGGTACCTGGATTTATTTAGGAACCTTCGGTTTCGATGCGGGAAAAAACAATACCTGTAAAGTAACCCTGAGCAACCGTTCCGACAAAGCCGGACAAATCGTGACAGCCGATGCCGTAAAGATTGGCGGCGGTATGGGAAACATTGCCCGTCGCATCTCGGAAGAAGGAGCGACTGATAATTTGAAGAGTTCCGACAAAACCGTCAATTCATCCAATGCAACAGGAAATACAACGGCGACACATCAATCGGCTTATGTCACCGAATACCAAAAGAGCGGTTACCCCCGTTTCTGCGAAGCCGCCCGCTATTGGATGCAATGGGCAGGAATTCCGGACAGTGTGTATTCCGAAAGTCATGGTAAGAACGACTACACGGATGATTACAAAAGCCGCGGCATATGGGTGAACTACCTTGCCGGCGGTTCTGCCGCCAATCCCACAGAGAAAGGGCTGAACATTCCGATAGATATGGCATTCGCTTTTCACTCGGACGCCGGAACCACACTCAACGACTCTGTCATCGGAACACTCGGCATCTACCAGACAGACGCTTACAACGGCGTATTCGCCAATGGCGCCTCACGTTATCTGTCTCATGACCTGACAGACCTTATCCAATCCAATATCGTGCGTGATATTCGGACACTGTACGAGCCTCGATGGACCCGTCGCGGCAAATGGAACCAATCGTACTATGAGGCTCGTGTGCCACGAGTACCGACAATGTTGCTCGAATTGCTCTCTCATCAGAACTTTGCCGATATGCGTTACGGTATCGACCCCCGTTTCCGATTTACCGTCAGCCGCGCCATTTACAAAGGCATGTTACAATTTCTCTGTTCGCAATACCACATGGATTATGTAGTACAACCGCTACCGGTTGACCACATGGCTTTGCGTATGATTGGCGAGAATGAAATTGAGCTGACCTGGCAAGCGGTGACCGACTCTTTGGAACCGACCGCCACTGCCGAAAAATATATTGTCTATACCCGAATCGGCAACGGAGATTTTGATAATGGCATAGTGGTAGATAAGAACAGTTACCGTACCGCCCTCCCTGCCGGCGTTGTATGCAGCTATAAAGTAACCGCCCTCAACAAAGGCGGTGAGAGTTTCCCCTCTGAGATTCTTTCAGCCGGAAAAGCTTTCAACAGCAAGGGTACCGTATTAGTGGTTAACGGATTCGACCGCATCAGCGCTCCGGCAGATTTTGTAGCCCCGGCTCCGGCGGATACATTGCTGGCCGGTTTTCTGGACGAATCAGACCACGGAGTACCTTACATCAAAGATATCAGCTATATAGGAAAAATGAAAGAATACCGCCGTTCCGTTCCCTGGATGGATGATGACGCATCCGGTTTTGGCGACAGTTACAGCAACTATGAAACACAGGTTATCGCCGGAAACACATTTGACTATCCTGCCCTGCATGGAGCTGCCATATTAAAGTCCGGTTACTCTTTCGTTTCCAGCAGCGACGAAGCCGTTGAAAACGGAAAAGTCATCTTGAACGATTATAAATACGCCGACCTTATCCTCGGTAAAGAATGTCAGACCAAGATAGGCAGGGGCGGAGTGAAACCGCTGGAGTTCAAAACATTCAGTAAGCCGATGCAAGACTGTATTACATCTTATTGTAACCAAGGCGGCAATATCTTTATATCAGGCGCCTATGTAGGAACCGACTTATGGGATAATCGCCTGATTCCCGCCAATGAAGAAGACAAGAAATTTGCCACGGAAGTTCTGAAATATAAGTGGCGTACAGGACAAGCCGCAACGATGGGCAAAGTAAAGTGCGTAGCTTCTCCGTTCCCGTCTCTTTCTGGAAACTATACTTATTATAATGAGTTGAATACGGATTCTTACGTTGTGGAATCTCCTGACGCCATCGAGCCCGCTACGAAAGAAGCATATACCGTAATGCGCTATTCGGAGAATAATCTGAGTGCCGGAGTGGCTTATCAAGGAAGCTATAAGACTTGTGTTTTAGGATTTCCCTTCGAGTCACTGCGCACAGCGGAAGAAAGAGATTGCCTGATGAACGCCATTCTGACGTTCTTCAGCAGTAATAGTAAGAAGTAAAAACAAATTTATAAAACCAATCATCATCTATGAATCGAAGACTATTCATCAGCGTCCTGTTTGTTTGCCTGCTGTCGTTTACGGTCCGGGCACAACAGGGAACGTTCCGTTTCGCACAGTTGACGGATATTCACTTAAGCCCGAACAATCCCAATCCGACAGAGGATTTGTTACGGTCTATCGCCCAAATCAACGCAATCGACAGCCTTGATTTCGTATTGGTAACAGGCGACCTTACCGAAGAAGGTGACCGTGCGACCATGGAGAAAGTAAAATCATGCCTTGACCTGCTGAAAGTAAAATACTATGTAGCGTTGGGTAATCACGAAACCAAATGGAGCGATTCCGGCTGTACCGCTTTCGGAGAAATATTCGGCGGCGAGCGATTTGATTTCGAACACAAAGGATTCCTGTTTTTAGGTTTTAATTCCGGTCCGCTGATGCGTATGGCATACGGACACGTCGTTCCTCAGGATATACGCTGGATGACGGAAAGAATGAGCCGGTACAATACCGGTAATCCCAGAAAGAACAACCCGGTAATCCTTGTTACACACTATCCGATGACAGAAGGAGATGTGGACAACTGGTATGAGGTAACAGATGCCGTACGCCCGTATAATATACGTTTATTTATCGGCGGCCATTATCACCGCAATCGTGACTTACGCTATGACGGCATTCCGGGCATTCTGATGCGCAGCAATCTGCGTGACAAGGATGAGAAACCCGGTTATGGCATCTATGAAATAACGAAAGATTCCATTCTGGTCTATACCCAACGTATTGGAGAGCCCAAAAAGAAATGGGCTGCTTTCTCTCTGACAGAATCATACTACGACCGTAACGGGAAAGCCGATAAATATCCGGACTTCTCCGTAAACAAGGAGTATGCACAGGTGAAAGAGCAATGGTTGGTACAAACCGGAGCAGGCATTTATTGTTCGCCGGCTGTGGAAAAGGATAAAGTATTCGTTGGTGACGACATGGGATATCTGACAGCCTACGCCCTTAAAAGCGGTAAGAAGTTATGGAGCTTCCAATCCGGAAAAAGAATAGTCGGCACACCTGCCGTAAGTGAGGGGATTGTCGTTTTCGGCTCTGCAGATTGTAAGATATATGGTTTGAACGCTCAAAACGGAAACTTATTATGGACGGTAAAAGCCGCCGCTCCCGTATTAGGCGCGGTAACCATAGACAACGGCATTGCCTATATCGGCGCCAGCGACCATACATTCCGTGCCGTAAACATCCACACGGGAGACGTAAAGTGGAACTTCACAGGCGTAAAAGGCTATATTGAGACTAAACCTCTGGTAACAGACAATAAAGTGATTTTCGGCGCATGGGACAACACCCTATATGCATTGGATAAGGCAGACGGCAAGGAACTATGGAAATGGACGGGCGGGCTGACCCGTATGCATTTTTCTCCGGCGGCCGTATGGCCGGTAGCCTCGGACGGAAAGGTGTTTATTACCGATCCGCAACGTGCCATGACTGCCATTGACCTGAAAACAGGTAATACCGTGTGGCGCACTTTCCAGTCTATGGTACGGGAAACGATAGGATTGTCCGAAGACGGAGAACGTATTTACAGCAAAACAATGAACGACAGTATCGTCTGTTATTCCGCCAAAGGTGACCAACCGCACGAATTATGGGCATCCAACGTCGGTTTCGGCTACGAACATGCCCCTTCCATGCAGGTAGAGAAAGAAGGCATCGTATTTGGAAGTACCAAAGAAGGACTTATCTTCGCATTGGAAGCCAAAACAGGCAAAGTATTGTGGAAACACAAAATCGGTAACTCGCTTATAAGTACCGTGGTTCCGCTTGGTAACAACCGGGTATTGTTTACCGCCACCGGTGGAGAAACCGGACTGCTGAAATTTAAAAAATAAAAATTGAAAATTAAAAAATAACACCTTATAGATATGAAGAAGATTGATTGCTTTATTCCCTACGCAGGAAAAGAACAAGCTGAAAAGACAGTACAAGGATTGCAGGCTACAGGTCTCGTTGGAAACATCCGTTTAGTAACGACCGACTCTACCCTTGAGCCACTGCCCGGTTGTGAACTTTTATCTGTAGATATGCCCTACTGCAGTACTACCATGAGAGCCATAGCCCAAAAAGCAGATGCGGAATATACATTGCTTTACACCAAAGAGACTACTCTTGAACTGGGCATGTTCGCATTGGAACGCATGATGCACATCGCAGAAGATTCGGATGCAGGAATGGTCTATGCCGACCATTACCAGATAGCTGACGGCAAACAAACGAATGCCCCCGTCATAGACTATCAATTCGGTTCGTTGAGAGATGATTTCAACTTCGGTTCGGTGCTCCTTTTCAATACCTCTAAACTGAAAGAAGCCGCCGGCCGTCTCATATCCGATTACGACTTTGCAGGCCTCTACGACTTACGTTTGAAATTAAGCCAAAAAGCCGACCTTGTACATATCAACGAGTATCTGTACAGCGAAGTAGAAAACGATACCCGTAAAAGCGGTGAAAAGATTTTTGATTATGTCGATCCGAAGAACCGTAACCGTCAGATTGAAATGGAAAAAGCATGTACGGAGCATCTGAAAGAAATCGGCGGTTATTTGAAACCGGAATTCAAACAGATTGAATTTTCCGCCGGTAATTTTGAATACGAGGCATCTGTTATCATCCCCGTACGTAACCGTATACGCACCATTCGCGATGCCATCCAATCCGTTTTAAGCCAAAAGACAGATTTCAAGTTCAACCTTATCATCATCGATAATCATTCCACAGACGGTACGACAGAGGCCATTGATGAATTCAAGAACGACGAGCGTCTCATCCATATTATCCCTGAACGTAACGACCTTGGCATCGGCGGTTGTTGGAATATGGGCGTACACCACCCCAAATGCGGCAAATTTGCCGTGCAACTGGACAGTGACGATGTATATGCCAATGAAAACACGCTGACTACAATGGTACGCGCTTTCTATGAACAGAATTGCGCCATGGTGGTGGGTACTTACATGATGACGGATTTCAACATGAATATGATTGCTCCGGGTATCATCGACCATAAAGAATGGACGCCGGAGAACGGACGGAACAATGCTCTCCGCATCAATGGTTTGGGCGCACCGCGCGCATTCTATACTCCGGTACTGCGCGAGGTAAAAGTACCTAACACAAGCTATGGTGAAGACTATGCCCTGGGATTGAACTTCTCACGCCAGTACCAGATAGGCCGTGTTTATGATGTTGTCTATAACTGCCGCCGCTGGGACGACAATTCAGACGCCTCATTGGACATCGTTAAGATGAACGGACACAACTTATATAAAGACCGGATCCGCACTTGGGAATTGCAGGCACGCGTGGCAATGAACAAGAAAAACAAGAAATAATATATGAACCAGACAATACACAATCTTCTGACCGAGCAACTTGCTTCTTGGGAAATGGCGCGTAACAACTACGCCGCCCTTTCCGGAGTGCAAGTAAAAGAGCTGAATGTAAACGGCATTCCTTATAAGGTGCAGTTCAATCCGGCACGTATTGTGTCTTCCGGAGCCAAAGTAGATGCCAAATCCATAAAGGAGCGCAAATGTTTTCTCTGCCCTGCCAACCTGCCGGCAGAACAAAGAGGCGTTCCGTTTGAAGGACATTATAATATATTGGTCAATCCGTTTCCTATATTTCCCCGTCACCTGACCATACCGGAAACCGCCCACGTCGACCAACTCATAGCTCTCCGTTTCGGAGATATGCTGGACCTGGCACAGCAACTGACCGATTATACAATCTTTTATAACGGGCCTAAATGCGGAGCTTCCGCTCCCGACCATGCACATTTCCAAGCCGGCAACAAAGGCTTCATGCCTATCGAGCAAGACTGGCGCGAACAAGTGGCGGGCAAAGTCGCGGATTACGGTCAGGCCACCCTCTGGTATCTGAACGACTCCCCGCGTACTACCCTTGTCATTGAGTCTGCCGACCGGAAAACAGCGCTCAAACTGTTCGATATCGTCTATCACTCTCTGGATATACAACCCGGTGAAGATGAGCCGATGATGAACGTTCTCGCCATGTACGAAGCAGGTAAATGGATTGTTTTCATCTTTCCCCGCGCCAAGCACCGTCCGGCCTGTTACACAGCCGAGGGCGATGCCAATCTGCTGAGCAGTCCCGCGTCCGTTGACTTAGGCGGTGTATTCATTACGCCTGTCGAGAAAGATTTTATCAAAATAACGACAGAGGATATTGCGCAAATATTAAGCGAAGTATGCCTTTCACCGGCAGATTTCCAAAAAATACGTCAACGTATCAAAGAACAAATATAATATCCGTTATTCTTTAAACAAACGAGTATGAAAGAGCCCAAAGTAGAAGTTGGTATATTATTCGAGCCACAGATAGAGTTTGTCCTGCTAGCTCCTTACCGCATATCCGGCAAGGAAGTCAGCGGCAAGCAAGTTGTCACCTATGACGAAGGCAAAATCCTTTGGAACGGCCGTCAATATGACGAGTTGCTATTTGAACCCCTGCAGGAATCTGCCGCAGCATTCGAATTGCTGGATGTAACTATCGGCATAAATTTCCATTGGGAACGGAAAGAAGACCAACGCTTTCAGGGCTCCTTAAAGATTATTGTGGAAAACGGCAAACTGACGGGTATCAATGTCATCCATGTCGAAGACTATCTGACCAGTGTCATTTCCAGTGAAATGAGCGCAACAGCTTCTTTGGAGCTACTGAAAGCCCATGCAGTCATTTCGCGTAGCTGGCTGTTGGCACAGATACGGAAAAACAAAGAAATCGCAGAAGCGCAAACCGATTATTCCGCTTTCACCCAAACAGACGAAGAACTCATCCGCTGGTACGACCGTGAAGACCATACTCATTTCGACGTATGCGCAGACGACCATTGCCAACGCTATCAGGGAATAACCCGCGCCTCTACCGATATAGTCAAACAGGCGATAGCCGCCACCCGGGGACAGGTACTTACCTCGGAAGGGAAAATCTGCGATGCCCGTTTCTCCAAATGTTGCGGCGGCGCTTTCGAAGAATTTCAATATTGCTGGGAAGATATTAAATACCCTTATCTTGCCAAGCAACGCGACTATAAAGTTGATAGTGAAAAGTTACCCGACTTGACGCAGGAAACCGAGGCCGACCGATGGATACGTACTTCTCCCGAAGCGTTTTGCAACACCACGGATAAGAAAATCCTGTCGCAGGTACTCAACAATTACGACCAGGAGACTACGGATTTCTATCGTTGGAAAGTAGAATACACCCAAGACGAGCTCTCCGCCCTCATCCTGAAACGTTCTGGCATAGACTACGGGCAGATTATTGACCTTGTTCCTATTGCCCGCGGCACTTCCGGACGCTTGTGGAAACTGAAGATTGTCGGTACAAAGAAAACACTGACCATCGGAAAAGAATTGGAAATCCGCCGGACGCTCTCTCCTTCGCACCTTTACAGTTCCGCATTTGTCGTAGACCGCACAGAGTTGTCGGAAGCAGGTATACCCGGACGCTTTATCCTCACCGGAGCAGGCTGGGGACACGGCGTAGGACTCTGCCAGATAGGCGCTGCCGTAATGGGCGAACAAGGATATGGATATGACGCTATACTGTTGCACTACTATATCGGCGCGAACATTGACAAACTATATGACTAATCTAATAACAGAAAAACAATTAATAGAATGAACAATATCAAGAAAATATCACCTTGGGCATGGGTTCCTACTTTGTATTTCGCACAAGGTATTCCCTACTTTATCGTGAACAACATCTCCGTACTGATGTTTGCCAAAATGGGTGTTCCCAATGGAGATATGGCGTTATTTACCAGTCTGCTGTATTTACCTTGGACCATCAAACCTTTCTGGAGCCCGTTTGTCGATATCATCAAAACCAAAAGATGGTGGGTTGTCTCCATGCAGATTCTGATGTCGATAGCTTTTATCTTGCTGACGTTAACCATACCGCGACCGGATGAAGCGACCATGGCGGCCGGAACCACTCCTATCAGTATGTTTACCCTCACGCTGATATTATTTATCATCACGGCATTTGCCTCCGCTACACACGACATTGCGGCGGACGGTTTCTATATGCTGGCGCTAAAATCGGGCGAACAGGCAGAGTTTGTCGGCATCCGAAGCACTTTCTACCGCCTTGCATCCATTTTCGGACAAGGAGTACTCGTAGCTATCGCCGGAGCCATCGAACTGAAATACGACAACATTCCGTTGTCATGGACGATCACGATGCTGGTTACAGCCGTCATGTTCAGTGCGGTAAGCCTCTACCATCTCTTTGCGATACCCAAACCCGCTTCCGACAAGTCTGTCCTGGCACCGGGAACAGCCGGTGCAAAAGCCATTTTCAAGGAGTTCGGGCGTACATTCGCTACCTATTTCACTAAACCCGGCGTATTGCTTGCCATTATATTCATGCTTCTCTACCGTCTGCCCGAGGCATTCCTCATCAAAATGTGCATGCCGTTTCTCGTTGCCGGCAAAGAAGCGGGCGGCTTAGAGCTATCCACAGCAGAAGTAGGTATCGTATATGGTACTATCGGAGTGATATTCCTCACGTTGGGGGGTATTCTCGGCGGACTATTCGCATCACGTATAGGATTAAAGAAATCCATTTGGTGGATGGCGGCTTGTATGACGCTGCCTTGTCTGACCTTCGTTTATCTGGCTATCTGCCAACCCGAAAACCTGTTTGCCATATCCACGGCCATTGCCATCGAACAATTCGGTTACGGATTCGGTTTCACAGCCTATATGCTCTATATGATGTACTTTTCCGAAGGAGAGTTCAAAACATCCCACTATGCCATCTGTACCGCATTCATGGCATTGAGTATGATGATTCCGGGTATGTTTGCGGGCTACATCCAAGAAGCTATCGGCTATACCAACTTCTTCTGGATGGTAATCATTTGTTGTATCGCCACTGTGATAGTTACCGTTTTCGCCGACAGAAGAATAGACCCGGAATATGGAAAAAAGTAAGTAGTGATTAATGATTAGTAAATGATTATGAAGAAGATAATGACAATCTGCCTGATTTGTATCCTCTGCGGAAGCATGGTACAGGCACAGAAAATCAGAATAAAAACCGGCATTGAAGTATTGAAAGAACAAAACTTCAAATGCCTGGAAGGTAAGCGTGTAGGATTAATCACCAATCCCACCGGAGTAGACAACCATATGAAATCCACGATTGATATTCTGCACGAGGCACCGAACGTAAATCTTGTGGCTCTCTATGGCCCGGAGCATGGCGTACGCGGCGACGTGCATGCCGGCGACCATGTAACGGACATGAAAGACGCTTCTACCGGACTGCCCGTTTATTCCCTGTACGGAAGTACACGCAAAGCAACACCGGAAATGCTGAAAGACATCGATGTACTGGTATACGACATCCAGGACATCGGTTGCCGCTCGTTCACATATATCAGTACCATGGGACTGGCCATGGAAGCCGCTGCCGAGAATGGGAAAGAACTTATCGTATTGGACCGTCCCAATCCCGTAGGCGGACTGAAGATTGAAGGTAATCTGACGGAAGATGACTGTGTTTCTTTTGTCAGCCAATTTAAAATTCCGTATCTTTACGGTCTCACTTGCGGTGAGTTGGCTTTAATGTTGAATGGAGAAAAGATGTTGAAAGAGGGTAAGCAATGTAAACTGCAGGTTGTAAAGATGAAAGGCTGGAAGCGCAAAATGGACTATACACAGACCGGATTGCAATGGGTGCCTTCTTCCCCGCACATTCCGCATCCGCATTCCGCGTTTTTCTATCCCGTCAGCGGTATTCTAGGCGAACTGGGCTACATGTCCATCGGAGTAGGTTACACGATTCCGTTCCAAATGTTTGCCGCTCCATGGGTAGAGGCTGAAAAACTCGCCGGGAACCTGAATAATCTGAACGTACCGGGTGTTATTTTCCGACCGATGTACCTGAAACCCTTCTACTCCGTAGGCAAAGGAGAATTACTGCAAGGCGTGCAAGTACATATCATGGATTTCGGCAAAGCTCCGCTCAGTGAAATACAGTTTCTCGTTATGCAGGAAGTAGCCGCACTCTATCCCGACCGCGCCGTATTCGACCATGCAGACAAAGGTCGTTTCTCCATGTTCGATAAAGTAAGCGGTTCGAAGCAGATACGTGAACGTTTCAGTAAACGGAACCGTTGGGAAGATGTCCGGGACTATTGGTATAAGGATGTCGAAAATTTCCGCAAACTATCGAAACAATATTATTTGTATAAGTGATATGAAAAAGAGTAACTATATGGCTTTCCTGCAGGAAGCGAGACAATTCATCCCGCAGGAAAGGATTTATACCGACGAACTCCGCCGGCTGGCCTGGGGAACAGACGCAGGATTTTACCGCCTCATCCCGCAAATCGTAATCCGTTCGGAGGGAGAAGAGGAAATCTCCCGATTGCTGAAACTGGCTGATTTGTACAATCTGCCCGTGACTTTCCGGGCGGCAGGAACCAGCCTGTCCGGACAAGCCATTAGTGACTCCATACTCATTGTAGCCGGCAAGCATTGGGAAAAATACAGTATATCTCCCGACCACAAGGAAATTACCCTGCAACCCGGTATTATCGGACAACGGGTAAATGAGCTGTTAGCGCCCTTCGGACGAAAATTCGCTCCGGACCCGGCTTCCGTTAAAAGCGCCATGGTAGGCGGTATCGTCATGAACAATGCTTCTGGCATGAACTGCGGTACCCACGCCAATAGCGACAAGGTTCTTCTCTCCGCCCGTATCATTCTGCCGGACGGAACGCTGCTCGATACCGGAGACAGTGTCAGCCGTGCCGCATTCGAAGTGACACACCGCGATTTCATACGCCGGATTTGCACCCTTCGCGATGAAGTACGTGCCGACGAGAAGCTGGCGGAACGCATTCGCTACAAATATTCCATTAAGAATGTAACAGGTCTTAATTTGCTTCCCTTCGTCCGTTTTGACGATCCGTTCGATATTATAACCCACCTTATGGTTGGTTCGGAAGGGACATTGGCATTCCTTTCCCAAGTAACCATGCAAACAGAGTACGACTATCCTTTCAAAGCAAGCGCCATGCTCTACTTCAAGACTATCAAAGACGCTTGCCGTGCCGTAGTAGCCATGAAAAAGCTCACCGACAGCAACGGCGAGTGGATTGTAAAAGGGGCGGAACTACTGGATTGGAAGTCTTTGGCATCAGTCAGCGATCCTATATTTCTGAAATATAAGGGAGAAGTATGTTCGTCTCCCCTACCCGGTGTAGAACCGGGAGATGAAACCGGACTGACCGCCGTGCTGACCGAAACCAAAGCCCGCAGCGCGGAAGAACTGAAACGGAATATCAGCGGCATAGAATGTTGTCTTTCTGATTTCCAAACTTATACACCCGTCCGTTTCACCGACAAACCGGAAGAATACTCACAATATTGGGCGATTCGTTCCGGCATCTTCCCTTCCGTAGGAGGAACTCGAAAACCGGGCACAACATGCCTCATCGAAGACGTGGCTTTCCACATCGAGGATTTGCCCGAGGCAACCGCCGAATTACAGCAACTCATAGCCCGCCACGGTTACGAAGATGCCTGCATATACGGGCACGCACTGGAGGGAAACTACCATTTCATCCTCAATCAGTCCTTTAGCAGCGATGCCGAGGTGAAACGTTACGAAGACCTGATGAATGATGTCAAGACACTGGTTGTAGACAGATATGACGGTTCTTTAAAGGCAGAGCACGGTACAGGTCGCAATATGGCTCCTTTTGTCCGTTATGAATGGGGAGACGCTGCTTACGAGGTAATGAAAGCCGTTAAAAAGCTGTTCGATCCGAAAGGTCTATTAAATCCCGGAGTTATCTTCAATGACGATCCGAAATGCCACATCAAAAACTTCAAACCACTGCCACTGATACCTTTGGATACGGAAAGCCCGGCTGCCAAAGTAAACCGTTGCATTGAATGCGGATTCTGCGAAGTAAACTGCCTTTCCTGCGGTTTCACCCTTTCCTCACGCCAACGCATTGTACTGCAAAGAGAAATCGCCCGCCTTCGGCAGAATGGTGAAGACCCCGAACGTCTCTCCCTGCTGGAAAAGCAATACCGTTACCCCGGCAACCAAACCTGTGCCGGTGACGGGCTGTGCTCCATGTCCTGCCCTATGGGAATCAATACAGGCGACCTGACACATGTTATTCGCCAAGAGGAAATACCGCAAGGCAGCTTTGGATATAAAGTCGGCAATTTCGCCGCCAATCATTTTGCCGGTATCAAGAATACCCTGCGCCCTATATTGGGCTTGGCTGATTTCGGTCACTCCGTATTAGGCACCAAAGCCATGAGCAGTATCACCAAAGGTATGCACAACGCTTTCGGTATCCCCTTATGGACTCCGGCAATGCCCGAAGCTTTTAAAACCAACTCTCAACTCTCAACTCCCGCCCCCCGGCAAAACAAGGTTGTTTACTTTCCGAGTTGCATCAACCAAACTATGGGATTACCCAAAAAATCTCCCGTAGAGCAGGCATTGGTAAGTAAAATGATTGCTTTATTGCAAAAAGGCGGTTACGAAGTCATTTTTCCTAAAAACATGGAAAAACTTTGTTGCGGTACAATCTGGGAAAGCAAAGGCATGCTCGACATTGCCGACCGCAAAACAGCCGAGTTGGAAGCAGCGCTTTGGGAAGCCAGCAAGCAAGGCAGATACCCTGTTCTATGCGATCAAAGCCCATGCCTGCATCGCATGCGTGAGACCATTCGTAGAATGAAGCTTTATGAACCGGCTGAGTTTATCTATACTTTCTTGCGTGACAAGCTGGTATTCACTCCCATTGACCGCCCCGTAGCAGTTCACATCACCTGCTCCATGCGCAAAATGGGACTGGCGGATACGATTATAGCACTGGCGCGCCTCTGTTCCACAAAGGTCATTGTACCGGAGGAAGTCGGTTGTTGCGGTTTTGCCGGCGACCGGGGTTTTACCTATCCCGAACTGAATGCATACGCCCTGCGCAAGCTTCGCCCCCAAATAGAAGCTGCCGGTGTCAGTATCGGCTATTCAAACAGCCGTACTTGCGAAATCGGACTGACAACCAACTCCGGCATTCCATATGTGTCCATCGCCTACCTTGTAGACCAATGTACCGAACCTGTAACCGTTAACCCGGAACTAACTTAACACACATACAATCATGAGTAATCCAGTAAAAACAAACAAACGCATTCTTGCCCTTGACATCCTTCGCGGCGTCACGATTGCAGGAATGATTATGGTCAACAATCCCGGTACATGGGCACACATCTATGCTCCCTTACGTCATGCGGAATGGAACGGTCTTACCCCCACCGACCTTGTATTTCCGTTTTTCATGTTCATAATGGGAATTTCCACGTACATATCTTTGAAAAAGTATAATTTCGAGTTCAGCCGTGCCGTCGGCATGAAGATTCTAAAGCGTACCATACTCATCTTCCTCATAGGTATGGCCATCGGCTGGTTCTCGAAATTCTGTTATTACTGGACTTCTCCCACCGAGGGCATCAGCTTCGGCGCGCAACTATGGGAATCCGTATGGACATTCGACCGCATCCGTATTTTGGGTGTCATGCAACGTCTGGCGCTCTGTTATGGCGCCACCGCTATCATTGCGCTGACCGTGAAACACCGCAACATCCCCTATCTCATCGCTACCCTCCTGACAGGCTATTTCATCCTGTTGGTTTGCGGCAACGGATTTGCCTATAATGATACAAATATCCTTTCCGTTATAGACCGTACCATCCTTACCCCCGCGCATATGTACAAGGATAACGGCATCGATCCGGAAGGTTTACTGAGCACTATCCCTTCCATAGCTCACGTACTGTTGGGCTTCTGTGTAGGCCGTATGATGCTCGAAAGCGGCAAAGCAAATGAAGACCGTGAAAGTATGCTCAACTCGCATCTCATCAAACTGTTTTTAGCAGGAACCATCCTTACCTTCTCAGGTTTCCTGCTAAGCTACGGATGTCCTATCAACAAAAAAATATGGTCACCCACCTTTGTACTCACCACCTGCGGACTGGCTTCCAGCTTCCTGGCACTCCTCATTTGGATTATCGATGTGAAAGGATATAAAAAATGGAGCCTGTTCTTTGAGTCATTCGGTGTCAACCCCTTATTCATGTATGTATTGGGCGGTGTACTTAGTATCCTCTTCGGCAGCATCAGCTTTCCGTGGGGCGCAAGCAGTATAAGCATACACGGATTCTTATATAAGATACTATTGATGCCGGTGTTCGGTGAAACCGGCGGCTCATTAGCCTATGCGCTGTTATTCGTCGGTATCAACTGGTGCATCGGCTACCAACTTTACAAACGAAAGATTTATATCAAGCTATAATCGAAAAACCCTAAAAACTAACAATATGATTCTAATAGCAGACAGTGGCTCTACAAAGACCGATTGGTGCGTTGTAGAGGATGGACAGCTCATCCAGCAGATATTTACGAAAGGGACCAACCCTTTCTTTCAGTCGGAAGAGGAAATCAGTAATGAGATTGCAACGGCACTGTTGCCCCAGTTAAAAACGAATGCATTGGATGCTGTATATTTCTACGGTGCGGGATGCGGATTTCCCGACAAAATAGCCATGGTTCACCGTGCCATTACCAAGCATCTCCAAGTAAAAGGAGAAGTGGAAGTAAATACAGATATGCTTGCTGCAGCCCGCGGACTTTGCCAACATCAAGCAGGTATCGCCTGCATCATGGGCACAGGTTCCAATTCGTGCTATTATGACGGAAAGCAGATTGTAACCAATGTATCCCCGTTAGGTTTCATTCTCGGAGACGAAGGTAGCGGCGCCGTATTGGGAAAGTTATTGGTGGGCGATATTCTGAAAAATCAGATGACTCCCGAATTAAAGGAGAAGTTCCTTGCACAGTTCAACCTGACTCCTGCCGACATCATCGACCGCGTTTACCGCAAGCCATTCCCTAATCGTTTTTTGGCGAGCCTTTCCCCGTTCCTTGCACAGAATTTGGATGAGCCTTGCATACGCGCATTGGTGTTAGGAAGCTTCAAGGCATTTCTCAAACGTAATGTCATGCAATATGAAAATTACCACAAAAGCAAAGTACATTTTATCGGTTCCGTAGCTTTCTACTATAAAACAATATTGGCAGAAGCCGCCCAAGAAATGGGTATCCAACTGGGTACTATCATCAAAAGTCCGATGGAAGGACTGATAGAATATCATAAATAAAGTGGTATGGTGAGAATAATAAATTGTAAATCACAAAATAATAAATAGCCTTATGTTTGTAAAAATCTCAGAGCAACCCTCGCTCTATAACGACTTGGAGAAGAAGTCTGTCCGTGAAATACTGGAAGACATCAACAGAGAAGACCAGAAAGTGGCTCTTGCCATACAAAAGGCAATACCTCAAATAGAAAAACTGGTGACACAGATTGTTCCCCGCATGAAGCAGGGAGGACGTATCTTCTATATGGGTGCCGGCACAAGCGGACGTCTTGGCGTACTTGACGCTTCTGAAATACCGCCGACATTCGGCATGCCTCCAACATTGGTTATCGGTTTGATAGCCGGTGGTGATACCGCTCTGCGCAATCCGGTAGAAAATGCTGAGGACGATGCACAACGTGGCTGGGAAGAATTGGTAGAACGAAACATTACGGATAAAGACACTGTTATCGGTATAGCGGCATCCGGTACGACTCCCTATGTAATCGGCGCGTTGCATGAAGCACGCGAACATGGTATTCTGACAGCTTGTATCACCAGCAACCCCGACTCTCCCATGGCAGCAGAGTCCGATGTACCTATCGAGATGATTGTAGGTCCGGAATATGTTACGGGAAGTTCCCGGATGAAATCGGGTACAGGGCAAAAAATGGTTCTGAATATGATTACCACTTCCGTAATGATACAATTAGGCCGTGTAAAAGGTAACAAAATGGTAAATATGCAGCTCAGCAACAAGAAGCTGGTAGACCGCGGAACACGTATGCTCGTCGAAGAATTAGGGCTTGACTATGGAAAGGCTAAAGCCCTCCTGCTAATGCACGGCTCTGTAAAGAAAGCAGCGGATGCGTATCGGAATAAAGAATAATCGCGAAACGAAATTTCTATTTTCCAAATTAACTTTCAATTCCTCCATATGAAGACACTTACCAGTATCATTTTATTTCTGTTCAGCCTGCAGGCCATTACTATGGCACAGTCTTTACAGCGTGTGGCTCCCGAACAAGTAGGAATGGATTCCCGTAAACTGATGTATGCCGACGAAGCTATCGAAGAAGCCATTGCCAATAAAGAAATTCCCGGTGCCGTACTTGCGGTAGTGCGTAACGGTAAGATGGCCTATCTGAAGGCCTATGGCAACAAACGGATCTATCCGAATACGGAACCGATGACTGCAAATACCATCTTCGACATGGCGTCTTGCAGCAAATCCATGTCTACTGCCATATGTACCATGATTTTAGCAGAACGCGGAAAGATACGCCTTCTTGATCCCGTCAGCCGATATATACCCGGCTTCAAAGACTGGGAAAGTGAGGACGGAAAAGACAAAAAAGTCATTCGTATAACCGACCTGCTGACACATAGCTCCGGTCTGCCACCTTACGCTCCGGCAGCCGAACTGGAAAAAAAATACGGCTCTCCCAACCCTACGGGACTAATGGAATACATCGCCGGCTGTAAACGCGACTTTAAACCCCAAACGGACTTCCAATACAGTTGTCTTAATTTCATCACCCTGCAACACATTATCGAAGCCGTCAGCGGCCAATCCTTGCGTGACTTTGCCCGTGAAAACATCTTCAATGTATTGGGTATGAACCATACCGATTATCTCCCTTGCCAACGTGATAAGAACGGTCAATGGGTCAACACCGCCAACTCCCAACTTTCAACCCTCGACTTTCAACTAACCCGGGTGGCCCCTACGGAAAAACAACCCAACGGCCAGGTGCTTTGCGGTCAGGTACACGACCCCCTCGCACGTATTCTCAATGGCGGCATCAGCGGTAATGCAGGCGTATTCTCCTGTGCCGAAGATATTGCCATACTGTGCGCTGCTTTACAAAATGGCGGTGAATGGAACGGGCGGCGTATCCTCAGTCCGCAAGGAGTGAAAACTATGCGTACAGTTCCCCGTTCAACAGCTGCTTTGGGGCGTTCTTTAGGCTGGGATGTCTTCACTGCCTATGCATCCAATTCCGGAGACTTTTTCAGTCCGAATACTTACGGACATACGGGTTATACCGGCACATCCATAGTGATTGACCCCGACAATGACACTTCAGTAATCCTGCTGATTAATGCCGTACATCCCGAAGACGGACACAGTGTAGTACGCTTACGTTCATTGGTAGCCAATGTAGTAGCATCTTCTCTGTACTCCTCCCCACGTATTTATACAGACCATTACTACAAACGTTTCCTTCAGTTCATGGATGAACCCGCCATCGGTAACAAGGACATTGTAATGCTGGGTAACAGTCTGACGGAGAATGGTGGCGACTGGGCTGCCCGTCTTGGCAATAAAAACGTACGTAATCGCGGCATTATCGGTGATGAAGTAATGGGTGTATACGACCGTCTCCATCAAATATTGCCGGGACATCCTGCCAAATTATTCCTTCTTATCGGCGTGAACGATGTTTCGCACGACCTAACGACCGACACCATCGTCGGTATGATTCGTGTAACAGTAGAGCGTATCCAAAAAGAATCTCCCGATACCAAGCTCTACCTGCAAAGCCTGCTTCCCATTAACGAAAGTTTCGGTCGCTATAAAAGGCTGGCAGGCAAGACGAACATGATACCGGAAATCAACAAACAGTTAGAAGAACTCGCCAAAGAAAAGGGTCTGACATACATAAACCTCTTTCCCCTATTCACTGAAAAAGGAAGAAATGTATTACGTGCGGAGCTGACGACAGACGGATTACACCTCAAAGAAGAGGGTTATAAAATCTGGGTCAAAGCTATTAGAAAAAAGATTTAGCAAGAGAGTTTATAAAACAATTTTGATAAAAAAGGAAAAGGTGATAAAGTCTGCTCTTTACCACCTTTTCCTTTTATATTAATTTTAGTTATTCTACAAATCCTTCCAAATACACATCAAATGTCAATGATGTATAACCCGGAATAGTACCGGATGAATTACCGCTTGAACCATATGCACTTTGCCAAGGAATATACAACATCCAACGTTCACCGACCCGCATATACTGCAAAGCCCATGTCCATCCCGGAATTACTTCCGATACAGTGAACTCAGAAGAAGAATTAAACTCGGTAGGCCATTTGGAGTCACTCGATAAAGGTAATGGTATGTCACGGTCAGTAGCCCCGTAACCACCAAAGTTTCCGTCAAACTCATCACCTGTAATAAGAGTTCCGTAATAGAAAGCCTTAACAGTAGAGTTATACCCGTCAAAATTAGGACGCTCTCCCGTTTCTTTCTTCACAAGTTTCTTGCAATATGCGTACTGAGGTATCATATTGGTACTGGTTGTCGGCACCTGTATTGCAAATAATTCACCCTCTTCCATTTCATCAGCATCCTTTGCGGTAAGTACAAGTCTATCACCGGCTTTCCCCTTGATTGAGTCAACAAAAGCTTCGTTACGCGGTCGCCAATTATCATATTTTCCAGCTTCTTCCACTTCTTCGCAAGCTACAAACGTACCTGCCACGAAAAGCAAGAAAGGTAAAAACAAAAGAAACAGTCTCTTCATCTAATTATAAATTACGGAATTACTATTATTTACATTTGCCACCTGTCACTCAGGACGTAGCGAAAATCTCCTTTGCGCTTCATAATAAAGAGAGTATATTCGCTACGCTCTGAATGGCAGATAAACAAAATATTTCTTATTGCAACGTTTTCAACAAAGATGTAATGCTTACGCGATCTGCAATGATATTGTTCAGTTCGGAGATAGCCACACGTTCCTGCTGCATTGTATCACGATTACGCAGCGTCACACAGTTGTCTTCCAGCGTCTGATGGTCTACGGTCACACAGTACGGAGTACCGATAGCGTCCTGACGGCGATAACGCTTGCCGATACTGTCTTTCTCATCATACTGGCAGTGGAAGTGGAATTTTAAGTTATCGATAATCTCACGAGCCTTTTCAGGCAGTCCGTCTTTCTTTACCAGCGGCATAACGGCCAGTTTCACCGGAGCCAATGCTGCAGGCAGTTTCAAGACAACTCGGGTTTCACCGTTCTCCAACTGCTCCTCACAATAAGAAGCCGACATGATGCTAAGGAACATACGGTCTACGCCGATAGAGGTTTCGATAACGTACGGAGTGTAGCTTTCATTGGTTTCCGGATCAAAATACTTGATGTTCTTGCCGGAGAATTTCTCATGCTGAGACAAGTCGAAATTCGTACGGCTGTGGATACCTTCCACTTCTTTGAAACCGAAAGGCATCAAGAATTCAATGTCGGTAGCTGCATTGGCATAGTGCGCCAACTTGTCATGGTCGTGATAACGATAATGGTCATCGCCGAATCCCAGCGCCTTATGCCATTTCAGTCGGGTTGCTTTCCAAGTCTTGAACCAGTCGAGTTCAGTACCCGGTTTTACGAAGAACTGCATTTCCATCTGCTCGAACTCACGCATACGGAAAATGAACTGACGCGCAACAATCTCGTTACGGAAAGCCTTACCGATTTGTGCGATACCGAAAGGAATCTTCATGCGGCCGGTCTTCTGTACATTCAGATAGTTCACAAAGATACCCTGGGCGGTTTCCGGACGAAGATAAATCTTCATTGCACCTTCCGAGGTCGAACCCATTTCGGTAGTAAACATCAGGTTGAACTGACGAACTTCCGTCCAGTTTTTTGTACCGCTGATAGGGCAAACAATTTCTTCATCCAAAATAATCTGGCGAAGTTCATCAAGGTTATTGTCGTTCAATGCTTTTGCAAAACGTTCGTGCAAAGCGTCACGCTTAGCCTGATGCTCCAGTACACGAGTATTCGTGCTACGGAACTGGGCTTCGTCAAAAGCCTCACCGAAACGTTTGGCAGCTTTGGCTACTTCTTTGTTTATCTTGTCGTCATATTTGGCGAGTTGGTCTTCAATCAATACATCGGCACGATAACGTTTTTTTGAATCACGGTTATCAATCAAAGGGTCGTTGAACGCATCCACGTGTCCGCTTGCCTTCCAGATTGTGGGATGCATAAAGATAGCCGAGTCAATGCCTACTATGTTTTCATGCAGCAGCACCATGCTCTGCCACCAGTATTGTTTGATGTTGTTTTTCAGTTCCACACCCATCTGACCGTAATCGTATACGGCTCCCAAACCGTCGTAGATGTCGCTTGAAGGGAACACGAATCCGTATTCCTTACAGTGTGATACGAGTTTCTTAAAAACGTCTTCTTGTGCCATTTTTTGTTGTATCTTAATTAATTTGAAATCTTTATTTAACTAAAAACGCCACAAAGATAGGGATTTATCTTATATGTAGGGCAACGGGGGTATTAATTTATCTTATTCTTCCTCTGTCTTTCGGTTCTCGTTTGCCCGTTGCATCGCAAGGGCCGTATGAACTGAAAGAATAACAGACAGAAGAAACCAAAGGAAATCCAACCATAACAGGAAACCTGCGAAATGGATAAAAGATATAATACCTCTATATTCTGAACGGCAATCAGACGTAATCAGCCAACTTTTACTTTTTTAGAATAACTTCGAAATAAAAGTCCAAATAATTGAGATAATTCTGAAACTGAAAACCAAGAATCTTCCGTAATTTTGTTTTAAAAGAAATATCTATTTTTAAGCATATAAATATGAAGACAACATTTCTAGTGATCGGATTATGCCTGTTCTTGTTGACAAGTTGTTTTTCTTCTAATAGTCAAGCAAATAAAGATCTGCAAGATAGTAAATTATTTATGGAACTTCCATATAATTGCCCTACTCCCGATGGTATGGCAATAGCTCCTGACGGAAGTTTGATATTAGCCTGTCCTAATTTTGCCAACCCGGCCATGCCTGCTTGCTTAATGAAAATTACTTCCGATAAACAGATTTCCAAATGGATAGATGTACCGGTACTGCCCGAAACAGGTATCGCTTGCCCCATGGGAATTGCATTTAATGAAAAAGGAGATTTATATATCTGTGACAATCAAGGCTGGTCAGGAAGTGAGCGGGGATACAGGAAAGGTCGTTTGTTAAAATTAACATTTGATAAGCAAGGAATACTGCAAGAAACGATAACAGTGGCATATAATATGGAACATCCCAATGGGATACGCATACATAATGGAAAAGTATATGTCACTCAAAGTTCCCTATCCGCCATTCCATCAGAAAAATTGGTAAGTGGTGTATATTGCTTCAATGAAGACGATTGTAATATAGAAATAACCAATACGCTGGAAGATAAAAATCTATTAACGACGGTAATTACCCGAAATCCACAAGTGCAATATGGTTTAGATGGTATCGTGTTCGATAAGAAAGGTAATTTATATGTGGGTAACTTTGGTGATGGCTCCATTCACAAAATCACTCTGGATAAAAATGGAAAAGTATTATCCAATACTATATGGGCACAAGACAGTACGCAGTTAGTTACGACAGACGGTATTTGCATGGACGAGAAAGATAATATGTATGTAGCGGACTTTTCCGCTAACGCTATTGCGCGCATCACTCCTGATAGAAAGATTGTTCGAATAGCGCAGAGCCCTGATTGTGACGGTAGTAATGGTGGACTTGACCAACCGGGAGAGCCAATCGTATGGAATGGGAAACTGATAATTTCATGCTTCGACATAGTTACAGGACCCGACAAAATAAATACCAAGCATGACAAACCTTACACACTGGCGCAATTGGACTTGGAGAATAACTAAAAATTATTCTTGACAATACTGATTATAAAAAGTTTAAGATATTAGAATATGAAAAAGATTTGGATTTTATTTTTATGTTTCAGCAGTTTAACCATTCAGGCAAAAGACTACTACGTAACACCTGCTGACATTAGTAAGTTAAAAGAGATTTTAGGCAATAACACTTTGCGACCCGGTGATGAAGTAATTTTACGTGACGGGATATATACCGGATTGGGAGAAGTAGACTTTTCCGCCCGAGGAACAAATACCGACTCTATCAAATTAAGAGCTGAACATGCAGGAAAAGCCGTTATTTCAGGTGCTCTGAAGATGAGAGTATACGGGCAATATCTGCAAATGGAAGGATTGTTTTTTCATAAAGCATGGGCAAAAGATTTATGTATGATTGAATTCCAAAAAGAAGATGGTGTGTATGCTTCCCATTGCCGATTTACTAATTGCGTAATGGACGATTGTAACGATCCGGATAAAAGTGAAAAACCGGTAAAAGGGGTAGACCCTATTACAGTCAGTGAATATTGGTTAGGGTTGCATGGAAAGAATATCCGTATAGACCACTGCTATTTTGCGAATAAACGCATTGGCGGATTGATACTTCAGATATGGTTAAATGAATATGACCATCTAAATAATCATCAAATTGATCATAATATATTTGGAGCACGCCAGCCTTACGGCGGAAACGGCGCTGAAATTATCCGTATAGGCAACTCTTGGTCGTCACAGTTAGAATCCCACACATTGGTGGAAGACAATGTTTTTCTGCATTGCGATGGAGAGAATGAAATCATATCGGTTAAATCCTGTCATAATATTCTGCGCCGTAATCTATTCTTTGAATCACGTGGCGGTTTAGTTTGCCGGCATGGCCATGATAATATATTAGAATCTAATACTTTTGTCGGTAATAATATTGAGGGAACCTGTGGCATCCGTCTTATCAATCAAGGACACACCGTATACGATAATTTGCTTTGCCGCTTAGGTGGTTTTGGATTACTGGTACGCATGGGCATATACGAACGTCCGAATGCCAGTACCGATATTCAAAAGGAACCATTAACCTCTTATCATAGGGCTGAAAACATTGATATATCCCATAATGCTTTTATAGACTGTAAAACGATCGATTTAGGTTCCGGAAGCGGCGATAAAGAGCCTCGGAATGTACGTTTAGCTTACAATTATTTTAGCAACAAAACCAATAACATTCGAATATCCTATCCGGAAAAAACATTATCAGGTTTCTATTTTATGGAAAATCGATACATTTGGGCAGATGGGCTCATTATTAAATCTCCCGGATTCAAACGCTTATTACAAGCAGAGAATCATGATGCAAAAGAGCAAACAAGAGTTCGGGAATGCTTGGAAAAAGCAGGAACGGTTTGGTATCCAAGTACGGCAAAAGACATACGTTACATTTTAAGTAAATATTAAAATACAATAATCCTGCTTTTTATTTTAGGGAACTATAGCTTGCCTTAAAGTAAGCTATGGCAACTATGGTGAGATTTTACGCTTAAAACTTTATACTGTTACAAATCATTGGTTTCCAGAAATACAAATAAAAACATTTTCATTTATTGATTAAAGTTCGTATTTTTGCCTGCAACTGTCAAAGCAACAGTTATTCATGAATAGACAATTCCCGAACAAATATGAGCGAAGACTTTGAAGGAGCAAAAGACGATTTGGATAAAGAACTCCCGGCAGGGAGCGAAGAGCATTCAGATTATAAACCTGCGGATACCAATGATATAAGCATCAAGCACCAGCTGAGCGGCATGTATCAGAACTGGTTCTTGGATTACGCCTCGTACGTAATCCTGGAACGTGCCGTACCTCACATCATGGACGGATTAAAACCTGTTCAACGGCGTATTCTGCACTCCATGCGGCGTATGGAGGACGGGCGCTACAACAAGGTGGCCAATATCGTGGGACATACCATGCAGTTTCACCCGCACGGTGACGCCAGCATCGGTGATGCACTGGTACAACTCGGCCAAAAAGATTTGCTTATCGACTGTCAGGGAAACTGGGGTAATATTCTTACGGGAGACAGCGCAGCCGCCCCCCGTTACATCGAAGCGCGCCTTTCCAAATTCGCGCTCGATGTAGTATTCAATCCTAAGACAACAGAGTGGAAACTGTCATACGACGGACGTAACAAGGAACCGGTGACCTTACCCGTCAAATTCCCTTTGCTGCTGGCACAAGGCGTGGAAGGTATTGCCGTAGGTCTTTCTTCCAAGATATTACCACATAACTTCAACGAACTTTGCGATGCATCCGTAAAATACCTGCATAAGGAAGAATTCAAACTCTATCCCGATTTTCAGACAGGCGGCAATATCGATGTATCGAAATACAATGACGGCGAACGTGGCGGAGCCGTACGGGTACGAGCCAAAATAGAAAAGGTGGATAACAAAACACTCGTTATCCGAGAGATACCTTACGGAAAAACGGTAGCCAGTGTCTGCGATTCTATCGTCAAAGCAAGCGAAAAGGGGAAAATCAAGATAAAGAAAGTAGAAGACCTTACTTCCGGAAGCGTAGAGATATTGGTTCATCTTGCTCCCGGCGTATCATCAGACAAAACGATTGACGCGCTTTACGCCTTTACGGATTGTGAAGTCAGCATCTCACCCAACTGCTGCGTCATCGACGAGCAGAAACCTCACTTCCTCACCGTCAGCGACGTATTGAAAAAATCGGTGGACAATACATTGGCTTTATTACGCCAGGAACTGGAAATACGTAAAAACGAAATACTGGAAAGCTTACACTTCTCTTCATTGGAGAAGATATTCATCGAAGAGCGTATCTATAAAGATAAGGAATTTGAGCAGGCCAAAAACATGGATGCAGCCTGCGAGCATATCGACGAACGCTTGACACCTTATTATCCCACATTTATCCGTGAGGTGACCAAAGAGGATATCCTCAAACTGATGGAGATAAAAATGGCTCGTATCCTCAAGTTCAACTCCGACAAAGCAGAGGAACTGATTGCCCGCATGAAGGCGGACATCGAGGAGATAGACCGCCATTTGGCCAATATCGTGGAATATACGGTAGACTGGTTCCGCATGCTGAAAGAGAAGTACGGAAAAGGCTTCCCGCGCCGTACCGAATTACGTAATTTCGATACCATCGACTCTACCAAAGTGGTAGAAGCCAATGAAAAATTATACATCAACCGCGAAGAGGGTTTCATCGGTACCGGCCTGAAAAAAGACGAATTCATAGCCAACTGCTCCGACCTCGACGATGTTATCATCTTCTTCCGCGACGGACGTTACATCATCACTCCGGTGGCAGACAAGAAATTCGTAGGCAAGAACATACTCTATGCCAACGTATTCAAGAAGAACGACAAACGTACCATCTACAATGTCGTCTACCGTGACGGAAAAGAAGGTACGCATTATATCAAGCGTTTCGCCGTGACTTCCGTAGTACGCGACCGCGAATATGACGTGACACAAGGCACGCCCGACTCACGTATCGTATATTTCACGGCCAACCCCAACGGTGAGGCCGAAATCATCAAAGTAACGCTCAAGCCCAATCCGCGTATACGCCGCATCATCTTCGAAGAAGATTTCAGCCAGATAAATATCAAAGGCCGTCAGGCCATGGGCAATATACTCACCCGTAACCCGGTTCACAAGATAGCTCTGAAGCAACGCGGCGGTTCCACATTGGGCGGGCGCAAAGTATGGTTCGACCAAGATGTCCTGCGCCTCAACTATGACGGTCGCGGAGAATACCTCGGCGAATTCCAAAGTGACGAGCAAATCCTGGTGGTATTGAACAACGGCGAGTTCTACACCAGCAATTTCGATGTGAACAATCACTACGAAGACAACATACGGGTGTTGGAGAAATATGATTCGAACAAAGTATGGACAGCCGTTCTGTATGATGCCGACCAACAAGGTTATCCGTACATCAAACGTTTCTGTTTCGAGGCAAGTAACCGCAAGCAGAACTATCTGGGTGAGAACAAGGACAATCGTCTCATCCTGTTGACTGACGAATATTATCCGCGACTGGAAGTTATATTCGGCGGTCATGACAACTTCCGTGAGCCGTTGGTAATCGATGCAGACGAGTTTATCGCAGTAAAAGGTTTCAAAGCCAAAGGCAAGCGATTGACTACCTACACGCTGGAAACTATCAACGAATTAGAGCCTACCCGTCAGCCGGAAGTCCCGCAAACCCCTGAGAGCAACGACGAGGAAGAAGTTGAAATACTGGACCCGGATCACGGGAAAAGCGAAAGCGACATATTGGACGAACTGACAGGACAAATGAAATTGTTCTCTGATAATGATGACAGCAAGGAACATGAAACTACCTAAAGCGGTAATGCCGGTTCTCTGTACGGTTCTGCTGCTATGCTGCAACGCCATACGGGCGCAGCTTCCTGTAAAGGCAGAAGGATTGGAACAAAGCCGCCTCGTAACCCGTGCTACCATGTATGGCATAGGTGTCACGAATGTATTCGACACCTATCTGTCCCCCCAGGAATATACCGGAATAGATTTCCGCGTTTCCCGCGAAAGCATGCGCATGACCAGATGGATGGACGGTAAGCTGTCTTTGCAGAGTTTCTTTCAGGCCGATTTAGGTTATACCCATAACAAAGTGGATAATAACAACACATTCTCCGCATTAGCGAATTGGAATTATGGTCTGCACTATAACTTCCCTGTCACGAGTAACTTCAAGTTGCTCGCCGGCGGCCTTGCCGACCTGAACGGCGGTTTTGTCTACAACCTGCGTAATACCAACAATCCGGCATCGGCACGCGCTTACATCAATCTGGACGCATCGGGTATGGCCATTTGGGACTTACGCATCAAAAACTATCCGCTTACATTACGTTATCAGGTCAACCTGCCCTTAATGGGAGTGATGTTCTCGCCGCATTACGGCCAGTCCTATTATGAAATCTTCTCATTAGGAAACAGTAGCGGAGTGGTCAAATTCACTTCACTGCACAACCAGCCTTCATTACGGCAGATGCTTACGGCAGACTTCCCGATAGGACGCGCCAAAATACGCTTTGCCTATATATGGGACGCTCAGCAATCCAAAGTAAACGATATAAAAACACATACCTACTCACACGTATTCATGGTAGGCTTTGTAAAGGAGCTGTATTTATTGAAGAATAAGAAGAAGAGGTGATAGAGTAACAAGGCGGTAAAGTGATAGAGTGATAAGGTGATAAACGGTGAATGATAAGATGACGGGATTTCTTAAAAAGATAATGGTTCTGATGGTTGTACTTCCTTTGCTGAGCAGTTGCATCCGCGAAGAAGAAGTCACCAATTCTCCACAGGGGAACTTCGAAGCCTTATGGAAGATTATCGACGAACAGTATTGTTTCTTGGAATACAAGCAAATCGACTGGGATGCCATCCATGCCAAATACAGCAAGCTTATTACCAACACTATGAGCAGTGAAGGGTTGTTTGAAGTACTGGGAAACATGCTGAATGAGCTGCAAGACGGACACGTAAACTTAGCTTCCGCCCACAATGTATCGTATTATGACGCATGGTATCAGGACTATCCGCGTAACTTTCGCGAAGATATTGTAGAAGACACCTATCTGGGTAAAGCCAGTACCGACTACCGTACCGCCGCAGGCGTCAAGTATAAAATATTCGAAGACAACATCGGCTATATGCGTTACGAAAGCTTCTCCTCGGGAATAGGCAATGGAAATCTGGATGAGATACTCTCCTATCTCGCCGTATGCAACGGACTTATCATTGACGTACGCAGTAATGGCGGTGGCAACGTAACCAACTCCACACGCATTGCCGCCCGTTTCACCAACGAAAAAGTACTGACCGGATACATCCGCCATAAAACCGGCAAGGGACACAATGATTTCTCCGAACCCTACCCCATAGAATTAGAACCCAGTAACAGCATACGCTGGCAAAAGAAAGTAGTAGTCCTCACCAACCGCCGCTCATACAGTGCAACCAACGATTTTGTCAACCAGATGAGCTGCCTGCCCAATGTCACCATCATAGGTGACAAAACCGGTGGCGGTTCCGGTATGCCCTTTACTTCCGAACTTCCTAACGGGTGGACAGTGCGTTTTTCCGCCAGTCCGCATTTCAGTGTCGACATGGAACAGATAGAATGGGGAATAGACCCCGACATTAAAATAGATATGGATGAAACGGATGAGGCAAAGCATATAGACACTATCATCGAAAAAGCCCGGGCTTTCCTCAAAGGCGAATGGACTCCGGAATGAAATGAATAACTTTCTTTACGCTTTTGCTTGTAAAACCGATAAAACTTCTTATCTTTGCACCGCTTAACGGGAAATCCCTTGCGGGTGTGGCGTAATTGGCAGCCGCGCCAGACTTAGGATCTGGTGCCGTGAGGCGTGTAGGTTCGAGTCCTATCACCCGCACAGTTTATTTTTTTAAAAGACAAACAACAGAGAAAGAAGATGTATTGCCATACATCTTCTTTTTTCTTTCCCCTTTCCTCACGGATTGTGTTAAAAACCGGAGATATATAAAGGTCTGAAATCTTTTTTGCATCCCGATTGTTTCAGAGGAAACAATCAAGTTAGTTATCCACTAAAAATTTATGCAATGAAGAAAAAACCTAAACTTCCTATGAAGAGAGCCTTTTGGCTGAAAAATCTATTTCTGATAGCATGTCTGCTCCTCGCAGCAACTCCCGGTTTCTCTCAGAACAAGACAGTGACCGGTACGGTGACCGATGCTACAGGAGAACCGCTCATCGGAGCGTCCGTACTGCAACAAGGTACTTCCAACGGTGTCATTACGGACATTGACGGAAAGTATTCCATTCAGGTGCCACCCGAAGCCACTTTGGAATTTTCCTATGTAGGCATGGTGAAGCAGGCCGTCAAAGTGGGCAACCGGAGTATTGTCGACGTGCAGATGCACGATGATTCGCAGATGCTTGCCGAGACAGTCGTCATCGGGTACGGTAGCGCCAAGAAACGCGACCTTACCGGTTCCATCACCAATATCAAAGGGGATGAAATCGCCAACAAGCCCGTGGTCAACCCGGTAGCCGCCCTGCAAGGAAAGATAGCCGGCGTACAAGTCATCAACTCCGGTAAAGCCGGTGCAGATCCGGAAATACGTGTGCGCGGCACAAACTCTATCAACGGCTACAAACCGCTGTATGTAGTAGACGGCCTGTTCAACGACAACATCAACTTCCTCAATCCGCAGGACATCGAGTCCATGGAAATCCTGAAAGACCCGTCATCCCTCGCCATCTTCGGTGTACGAGGCGCCAACGGTGTCATCATCATTACCACCAAGAAGGCCAAAGAAGGGCAGACACGTGTCAACATCAACGGTTCGTTCGGTTTCAAAACCGTAACGAACAAGATTGCGATGGTCGATGCGGCCGGTTTCAAGGAGCTCTATAACGAACAGCTAAGAAACGAAGGCAATCCCGAATTCGATTTCACCCCCTGGACGGGCAATACCAACTGGCAGGATGAAATCTTCCAGACCGGATTCATCACCAACAACAACGTCAGCATCACGGGCGCTTCCGCCAAGCACAGCTTCTATCTCGGAGCCGGTTACGCCTACGAGCAAGGCAATATCAAGCACGAGAAATACAGCAAAGTCACGCTGAATGTAAGCAACGATTATAAAGTTACGGACAACTTCAAAGTCGGCTTCCAGTTTAACGGCGCACGCATACTGCCTGCCGATACCAAGAGTGTGGCAACAGCCCTCCGTGCCGCTCCGGTAGCTCCCGTATACAATGCGGAATACGGCCTGTACACCACCCTGCCCGGTTTTCAGAAAGCGCAGATGAACAACCCGATGGTCGATGTAGGCTTGAAAGCCAATACCACCCGTGCGGAGAACTACCGCGCGTCGGGCAACGTATACGGTCAATGGGACTTCCTGAAAAACTTCCAGTTCAAAGTGATGTACTCCATGGACTACGCTTCCAACAGCAGCCGCACCTACACTCCTATCATCACCGTATTCGACAGCAGCGTGGAAGGTAACGTCGTGACCCTCGGCAACGGAAAGACCGGAGTGAAACAGTCCAAGGAAACCGAAGCCAAAGTACAAAGCGACTACCTGCTGACCTACACCAATACCTGGAGCGAGCATAGCCTGACCGCCACCGCCGGTTTCACCACCTATTATAATAAGCTGGAGATGCTGGGCGGAGAACGTACGCAAGGAGTAGGTCTGGTCATTCCCGACAATCCCGACAAATGGTATGTCAGCATCGGCGATGCGGCAACAGCCACCAATGAAAGCAAACAATGGGAGCGCAGCACCGTATCCATGTTGGGACGTGTGCTCTATAACTACAAAGGCAGATACCTGTTCAACGGTTCGTTCCGTCGTGACGGTTCTTCCGCATTCTCCTACACCGGCAACCAATGGCAGAATTTCTACTCCGTCGGTGCAGGCTGGCTGATGTCCGAAGAGGAATTTATGAAAGACATCACCTGGCTGGATATGTTGAAACTGAAAGGTTCATGGGGTACGCTCGGTAATCAGAATCTGGATAAGGCCTATCCTGCCGAGCCGTTGCTCACCAATGCCTACTCTGCCGTATTCGGCAAGCCGTCCGCCATCTATCCGGGCTACCAACTGTCCTACCTGCCCAATCCCAATCTCCGTTGGGAGAAAGTGGAAGCCTGGGAAGTAGGCGCAGAAGCCAACTTCTTCCGCAACCGCCTGCACTTCGAGGGTGTATATTACAAGAAAACCACCAAAGACCTGCTGGCAGAAGTGCCGGGCATCTCCGGTACGGTTCCGGGCATCGGCAATCTCGGTTCCATAGAGAACAAAGGTGTGGAGCTCGCCATCAACTGGCGTGACCAAATCGGCGACTGGGGATATAACGTAGGCGCCAACTTCACTACAATCAAGAACAAGGTATTGAGCCTCGTACAGGACGGTTACTCAATCATCGCCGGCGACAAGAGCCAAAGCTATACGATGGCCGGTTATCCTATCGGTTACTTCTACGGTTACAAGGTGGAAGGCGTGTACCAGACAGACGAAGAAATCGCCCGGTCTCCCAAGAACACCCTGGCCACCGTTACACCGGGCGACCTGAAGTTCAAGGATGTGAACGGTGACGGTGAAATCACCACTGCCGACCGTACCATGATAGGCGACCCTACTCCCGATGTCACTTACGGCATCACTCTCGGTGTCAACTATAAAAACTGGGAACTCGGCATCGACATGATGGGACAAGGCGGCAACCAGATATTCCGCACATGGGACAATTACAACTGGAGCCAGTTCAACTTCATGGAACAACGCATGGACCGTTGGCACGGACCGGGTACAAGCAATACCCAGCCCCTGCTGAATACGAAGCATACCATCAACAATATGAACTCCGAGTACTACATCGAAGACGGCAGCTTCTTCCGTATCCGCAACGTACAGTTGGCGTATAACTTCGACAAGACCCTGATATCCAGAATCGGCATGCAGGCCTTGAAACTCTATGTCAACATCCAGAACCTGAAAACCTGGAAGCACAACACCGGCTACACTCCCGAACTGGGTGGCACGGCCATTGCTTTCGGTGTAGACGACGGCAGCTATCCGATGCCGGCCATTTACACATTCGGCTTCAATCTGACATTCTGACCGGCATAGTGCCGGAACAAAGTTCCCCTGCGGAATAACAGTACTTTATTAAATCTATAATAGGAAAATTATGAAACTAAAGAATAAGATATTAACCCTGATAGCAGGCACACTCACCACCTTTGCCCTGACATCCTGTAACGACTTCCTCGACCGTGACCCACTGGGACAGTTCACCGAAGACGATGCCCCCAACGCCCTTATCGGCGGAAAGATGTACAACGTATACTACCTGATGCGCAGCTATAACATCACTGCCGGCATACCCGCTTTCATGATACACATGGTACGCAGCGAGGATTCCGAAAAAGGAAGCGATGCCGGCGACGGCGCCGACCAGGCAGATATGTGGGATGATTTCCAGTACACAGCCTCCAACGGCACGCTGAGCGCCTATTGGGGACAGAATTATAAAATCATCTATCAGTGCAACGAAATCCTCGACGATCTGGAGAACAGCGGAAACAAAGATGATTTGGAGAATATACGTACCAAAGGCGAAGCCCTGTTTTTCCGCGCCTATTGTTACTTCAACCTTGTACGCGCCTGGGGAGAAGTGCCGTTGGTAACCTTCAAAGTGAAAGAGGCATCCGACGCCAACGTGCCCAAAACCACTGCGGACAAGATATACGAGCAAATAGACAAAGACCTCGCCGAGGCCGAGAAATGCCTGCCGCTGACGTGGACTTCCGAGTATACCGGACGTATCACATGGGGAGCCGCGCGTTCGCTGCACGCCCGTACCTATATGATGCGCAACGATTGGGATAATATGTACGACGCTTCTACCGAAGTAGTCAAGTCCGGTATCTACAACCTGAACACTCCTGTGGATAAAGTCTTTACCGTTGAGGGTGAGAACTGCGGCGAAAGCGTGTTCGAATTGCAATGCGAATCGACCGACGCGCTGAAAAACAGTGATGTCATCGGCAGCCAGTTCTGTCAGGTGCAAGGTGTGCGCGGTGCAGGCGATTGGGATCTCGGCTGGGGCTGGCATATGGGAACCACGCTGGTAGGCCAGGCATTCGAACCCGGCGACCCCCGTAAAGACGCATCCTTACTCTATTTCCGCCGAAGCATCAGTGACCCCATTACCCCGGAAAATACCAATAAGCCTTACGGTGAATCTCCTGTGTCTACCGCTATGGGAGCTTACTTCAACAAAAAGGCATATACCGAACCCGAGCTGCGTAAGAAATATACGAAAGAGGGTTTTTGGGTAAACATCCGCATTATCCGCTACCCGGACGTATTGCTGATGGCTGCCGAGGCTGCCAACGAGAAAGGTATTTCGGGCGAGGCCATCGACTATCTGGAACAGGTTCGCGCCCATGCACGCGGTACGGACAGCAGCATACTTCCCAAAGTTACGTCTACCGACCAAAATACACTGCGTGATGCCATTCGTCACGAACGCCGTGTAGAGCTGGCATTGGAGCCCGACCGTTTCTATGACCTCGTACGCTGGGGAATTGCCAAAGAAGTGTTGCAAGCCGCCGGAAAGAACTACCAGGATAAGAACGCCTTGCTGCCATTGCCACAAGACGAGATTGACAAATCGAACGGGGTGCTGGTACAGAATCCTAATTATTAAATGTAATTAGTAATTAGTGATTAGAGGTTAGTGATTAGTGATTAATGGTGAATGGTGAATGGTTAATGATTAGTGGTTTATGATTAGTCATTAGTGAGTTATGATTTATGATTAATAATTAATGGTTAGTGATTAGAAATTAATGATTAATAATTTATGATTAGTCATTAATCATTAGAGGTTAGTGATTAATGATTAGCACCATACAGCATGATAACGCACCTAAGGCTGAAAGCCTTTTATCTCCAAGCCCGGGGTAACACCCCGGGTATAAAAAGCCCTCTGTGTCTTGCGCCCTGTAAGGGCAAAAGATTCATACACAAGGATTTTGCCCTTACAGGGCGCAATGTTAATCATCTGCAATATCCCGGGGCGTTGCCCCGGGCTTGGAGATAAAAGCCTTTCAGGCTTTAACTTAGAAAGACCTATATTCATTATCCAGCTTAAAAAGCATATATAAAAACACATGCAAAAAGCATATACAAAAGCATATACAAAAGCGTATATAAAAGCATATACAAAAACGTATATAAAAGCATATTAAAAGACATACGCAAAGAAATATATGTAAAGAACCGTATTAGAAAATACATATTAAAAGAAACATATTATGAAGAAGTTTTTCCAAAGAACCAGCCTGCTACTCGCAGCCGCCTTTATAGGCGCTGCCACACTGCAGGCGCAGAAATCCCCTCAAGATATGGATCGCTTTATCGATGCACTGATAAAGCGAATGACCGTAGAGGAGAAAATAGGGCAATTAAACCTGCCCGTCACCGGTGAAATCACTACCGGACAAGCTAAAAGCAGTGACGTAGCCAAGAAGATTGAGCAAGGGCTCGTCGGCGGTCTTTTCAACCTGAAAGGAGTGGCCAAGATACGCGACGTACAAAAGCTGGCAGTAGAAAACTCACGACTGGGTATTCCCCTGCTCTTCGGCATGGACGTGATACACGGCTACGAAACCATCTTCCCTATCCCTCTGGGATTGTCCTGTACCTGGGATATGGCCGCCATTCAGGAGTCCGCGCGCATCGCCGCCATCGAAGCCAGCGCCGACGGCATCTCCTGGACATTCAGTCCGATGGTAGACATCAGCCGCGACCCGCGTTGGGGACGTGTCAGCGAAGGTAGCGGTGAAGACCCCTTCCTTGGTGGAGCGATTGCCAAAGCGATGGTCTACGGTTATCAGGGAGGCAACCTCTCCGACCAACTCAGGCGCAATGACGAAATCCTTGCCTGCGTCAAGCACTTCGCCCTTTATGGAGCGGGCGAGGCAGGCCGTGACTACAATACGGTAGACATGAGCCGCAACCGTATGTTCAACGAATACATGTACCCCTACGAAGCCGCCGTAGAGGCAGGCGTGGGAAGCGTAATGGCATCCTTCAACGAGATAGACGGCGTACCCGCCACAGCCAACAAATGGCTGATGACCGATGTTCTCCGCAAGCAATGGGGCTTCAACGGCTTTGTAGTGACCGACTTTACCGGTATATCCGAGATGATAGAACATGGCATCGGCGACCTGCAAACCGTCTCCGCGCGTGCCCTCAATGCCGGTGTAGACATGGATATGGTAAGCGAAGGCTTTGTCGGCACACTCAAGAAGTCCGTCATGTCGGGCAAGGTAAGCATGAAAACCCTCGATGCGGCCTGCCGCCGTATCCTCGAAGCCAAGTATAAGTTAGGACTTTTCGACAATCCCTATAAATACTGCGATGTGAACCGTCCCGCACGCGACATCTTCACCAAAGAACACCGCGCCGCCGCACGCCGTATTGCCGCCGAGAGCTTTGTATTGCTAAAGAACGGCAGCATCAAGCAACATCCGGGTTCTCTGCCCGAGCCGCTGCTTCCGCTGAAAAAAGAAGGAACCGTGGCCGTCATAGGCCCGTTGGGCAATACACGCAGCAATATGCCCGGAACATGGAGCGTAGCCGCACGCCTCAACGACTACCCCTCTCTGTATGAAGGACTGAAGGAGATGATGTCCGGCAAAGTGAACATCACATACGCCAAAGGCAGCAACCTCATCGGCGATGCCGCCTACGAAGAGCGCGCCACCATGTTCGGACGTTCCCTGAACCGGGACAACCGTACGGACAAAGAACTGCTGGACGAAGCCCTGAAAACAGCCGCCGGCGCGGACGTTATCGTAGCCGCGCTCGGTGAATCTTCCGAAATGAGCGGCGAGAGTTCCAGCCGTACCAACCTTGACCTGCCCGACGTACAGCGTTCACTGCTGGAAGCCTTGCTGAAAACAGGCAAGCCCGTAGTACTCACCCTCTTCACCGGACGCCCGCTGACACTGACCTGGGAACAGGCCAACGTGCCCGCCATACTGAACGTATGGTTTGGCGGAAGCGAAGCCGCCTATGCCATAGGCGATGTCTTGTTCGGAGATGTCAACCCCGGCGGCAAACTGACGATGACCTTCCCGAAGAATGTAGGACAAATACCGTTGTTCTACAACCACAAGAATACCGGACGTCCGCTGCAGGCAGGCAAATGGTTCGAGAAGTTCCGCAGTAACTACCTGGACGTGGCCAACGAGCCGCTTTATCCCTTTGGATACGGCCTGTCTTATACCACCTTCGAATACAGCGACATCGCCCTGAGCACCCCGTCGATGGGACAGAACGGTTCCATAACCGCCGTAGTCACCGTAACCAACACCGGAAAACGCGACGGTGCGGAAGTCGTACAGCTATACATCCGCGACCTTGTAGGAAGCATCACCCGCCCCGTACGCGAGCTGAAAGGCTTTGAAAAGGTATTCCTTCGTGCAGGCGAAAGCAAGACCGTTTCCTTCAAGATTACTCCGGAGCTGCTGCGCTTCTATGATTACGACCTGAACCATGTAGCCGAGCCCGGAGAGTTCGACCTCTTCATCGGGGGAAGCAGTCAGGCCACCAAGACGGCGCGCATCACCTTGAAGTAAACAATCCGTCTCTCCTGAGGATACCAACCGTTTTATCCGGGGGAATCTCAGTTTCCTACCGGGGAAACCGAAATTCCCCACCGGGGAAACGGGTGTTTCTCCCTGAGGGAACCGCCGTTTCCTTACGGGGAAACAAAATTCTCCCGCCAGTATATAAATCATTGCACGTAAACAGTATGAAATCAGTAAACATCTATATCCCGCTTCTCCTGCTATTGTTCCTCGCAGGAGCCTGCGGTACAAAAAAATCCGACGGAACGTCCGGCACGTTGAGCGACGACGCCCTGCTGGACACAGTACAGCGCCGAACCTTCAATTACTTTTGGGACGGGGCCGAACCCAACAGCGGACTCGCGCGCGAGCGCATCCACATGGACGGGGTATACCCCGAAAACGACCAAAACGTAGTGACATCCGGCGGCAGCGGTTTCGGTATCATGGCAGTGCTCGCAGGTATCGACCGGGGCTACGTCACCCGTGAAGAAGGACTGGCGCGCATGGAACGCATCGTTTCTTTCCTCGAGACCGCCGACCGCTTTCATGGAGCTTACCCCCATTGGTGGTATGGCGATACGGGGCGGGTAAAGCCCTTCGGGCAGAAAGACAATGGCGGCGACCTTGTAGAAACCGCTTTCGTAATGCAGGCTCTCCTTGCCGTACACCAGTACTATGCAGGCGGCAGCCCGCAAGAGAAAGCCCTCGCCGCCCGCATCGACAAGCTATGGCGGGAAGTAGACTGGAACTTCTACCGCCAGGGCGACCAAAACGTACTCTACTGGCATTGGAGTCCCGAATACGGCTGGGAGATGAACTTCCCCGTACACGGTTACAACGAATGCCTCATCATGTACATCCTTGCCGCCGCCTCGCCTACGCATGGCGTACCTGCCGCCGTATACCACGAAGGTTGGGCGCAGAACGGCGCCATCGTCAGCCCGCATAAGGTAGAGGGTATCGAACTGCATCTGCGATATCAAGGTACGGAAGCCGGCCCCCTGTTCTGGGCGCAGTACTCTTTCCTGGGACTTGACCCCAACGGACTGAAAGACGAATATTGCCCCGGTTACTTCGGCGAAATGCGTAACCTGACGCTTGTAAACCGCGCCTACTGCATCCGTAACCCCAAGCATTACAAAGGTTTCGGACCGGACTGCTGGGGGCTGACCGCCAGCTACTCCGTAAACGGATATGCCGCCCACTCGCCCAACGAGCGCAACGACCGGGGAGTCATCTCTCCCACCGCCGCCCTGTCATCCATCGTATATACGCCGGAGTACTCATTGCAAGTGATGCGCCACCTCTACGGAATGGGCGATAAAGTATTCGGTCCTTACGGATTCTACGACGCTTTCAGCGAAACGGACAACTGGTATCCGCAACGTTATCTTGCCATCGACCAGGGCCCGATAGCCGTAATGATTGAGAACTACCGCAGCGGACTGCTCTGGAAGCTCTTTATGAGCCATCCGGACGTACAGCGGGGATTGCAGAAGTTAGGATTCACCGCCCCGCAAGCCACAGCCGAAGAATAACTTCGTTCTTTCTTGTACCTGTAAAGAGGATACGCCGAAGCTGATTTTGCTATCATAATCAGAGTTTCGCCGTATCCTCTTTTTGTTTTCCGGATAAAACTAAGTATCTTTGGAGCAACACCAATCAATCATCATCATGAAAAAGTTCCTATCAGCCCTCTGCGTGACGGCGCTGTCACTCCTTGTCTACGGACAGGACGGCCACCCCTCTTCCATCTCCGGCAACCGGCGGAATTTCTCCTTTGCCTGGCTCACCGATGTTCATCTCAACTCTTTCGCCTACGCCGAAGACGATTTACGGCAAGCCGTTGAGGATATCAATGCCAACCCCGATGTGGATTTCACCATTCTGAGCGGAGACGTGACGGAATTCGGCGATACAAAAGAGTTTCAATTACTCGAGGAGATATTGAAAGGCTTCCGGAAACCCTACCTGCTGTTGCCCGGCAACCACGACGTGAACTGGAGCGAGAACGGATGTACGATGTTCGATAAGATATTCCGGGCGTCACATTTCTGCTATGACTGGCAGGGGGTACGCTTCATCGGTTGCGGAGCAGGTCCGAGCCTGCGGATGGGACCACCCCATATCCCGCGTGAGGAAATCCTCTGGCTCGACTCCGTATACAATGCCACACCTGCGGCGCAACCCGTCATTTTCGTCAATCACTTCCCGCTGAACGCCGATTTAAGCAATTGCCGGGAAGTTCTTCGGATTCTTAAGACACGCAATACGCAGGCCGTACTCGCCGGACACCTGCACGTCAACCGCTCATACGATGCCGACGGCATTCCGGGAGTGATAGGACGCTCTTCCCTCAGACGGAAAGACCCGATAGGCGGATATAACCTGGTAAGCCTGAAGGGGGATACCCTGCTGTTCCGCGAACGCATCATCAAGACGGAAACCCGCCCGGCATGGGACACTATCGTCTTTCATCCCGCCATCCGGGAAGTATGGACTGTCAAGGATGTTACGGATATCGCTTCGCAAGGAAGCATAGACGGCAACCTGTACATCTATACCAATACCGCCGGAGTGGTTCGTGCGCTGGACGCCGACAACGGAAAAACCTTATGGAAGTACCGCACCGGGAATAAGATATTCTCCGCTCCTTTCATTACTCCGCAACTGGTAATCGTTTCTTCCTGCGACGGCTGTGTCTACGCCCTGAACAGACAGGACGGAAGCATGCGCTGGAAATACGATACCGGCTACCCGATTGTAGCCTGCCCTACGGTAGCGGATGATACCGTCTATATCGGCAGCGGCAACGGGAAGTTTTATTCCATCAATCCGGCGGACGGTACGGTCAACTGGATTTGCGAGGGATTGAAAGGGTATATCGAATCACGCCCCGCCACAGACCGGGAACGGGTTTATATAGGTACGTGGGGAGCAATGTTCTATGCCATCGACCGGAAAACGGGAAAGAAAGTCTGGGAATTCGACACCCGACGCGGCAGATACTTTTCACCGGGAGCCTGCTGGCCGGTAGTTCTTCCATACACCGCAAACGGCGGAAAGCAACAGGAACAGGTTATCGTACTCAGTTCCGACTATTTCGTACGCGCTTTCCAGCCGTCGACAGGAGAGATTCTCTGGGCTTCGGACGAAGCCAAAGGGCGAGAATCGCTCGGTTTCTCACCGGACGGAAAGACGATGTATATCAAAGGCATCAAGAACAACATCACCGCGGCAGATATTTCAAAAGGCGTTTACACACCGCTTTGGAATACCGCAATGCCTTACGAAAGCAACTTTATCCCTACCCGTATGGAGACGACGGAACAATACGTGTTCATTCCCACGGAGTTCGGGGTTGTCCACGCCGTACGAACCGACGGAAGCGGAATATCCTGGCAGTGGAAAGTGGCTCATTCGGCCGTCACCTCCTTGAAGAACGCAGGAGAAAGGCGACTGATTGTCATGACGATGGACGGAACGGTTACCTGTCTCAAATACTGAGTCTTCTACCTGTCTCCACCACCGCCGCCGATTGGAGACGGTGGTATCCACATAGCGAAAAGTCTGTTGATTTACAGGAAGTAAAAGAATAACAGCAGAAGCACATTGGCAACTATGACGCATCCGAAGCCGCCCAATATCCACGAGCGCAACGAACTCTTCTTACCGGAGAAAAAGAGTGCGTAACACATATTGACGGCGATATTACTTACTATCGCCTGCATACTGCAAGCCGTTATCAGCGAAACAGGCACGCTGCCCGTACCTTGCAGAAGATTCAGAATGAACGGGGTGATGTCGCTGAAACCGGAAACAAAGGAGAGTAAGGTCAGTCCGCCCTTACCGGCATATATCAGCGTATAATGGGTAGCTATCGTAAATACCACAAAAAGTACGGCAAAAATAAGCGCTACCTTAAATTCCAGCGGGTTACTGCCGTCCTCGTCTTCATCGGTCACTCCCGATACGGCGGGACGCTTCCACTTGGAATGCAGGAACCAGGCTGCTCCGGCGGAAACAGCGGACATAATCAGCAGATAGGGATAGATAACCGTCAAGGTAGCTACGCTGAATATGCCGATCAGTATCAGGAACCGCAAGAACATCATACTGACCGCCAGCAACATGGCGGCCACATATTCGGGCGCTTCCTGAGGTGACGCCTTACGGCTTTTACGCGCCAGCACGGATATGGTGGCGGTACTGCTGTACAACCCGCCGACGATACCGGATACCAAAATGCCGGATTCACGAAAGACGTATCTCTTCAGCAGATAAGAAAGATAGGAAATACCGGAAACCACTACCGTAGCGAGCCATATACCATAAGGCGTAAGATTGACGTCCGGTATCAGATTTTCGTTGGGCAGCATCGGAAGTATGATACCGCTAATGGCCAGGAACTTGGCGAGCGTAATCATTTCATCGTTCTTCATCCGCTGCGCCAGTTCGGTGAATGTATGTTTCAACTCCGTAAAGAGCAACACGGTCACAATCACCATTACATAAAACCAAGAGGGCTGCGTGGCGACAATAGGCGCAATGCAATACGTGATGAGCGCAATGACAATGGTGGTAACCCCGAACACGTGGAACTGGGCTTGCTTGACGTAATAGTTCAAGGCAAGCAACACTCCCAAGACAGCCCCGCCACCCATAAACAGACGGTAGTCCACCGGATCGAGAATATAGAGGAGATAACCCAGAATGCCGATAAAAGTAAAGGTACGGTCTGTACCGAACAAGGTGGTCTCCCCTTCGCGTTTCAAACTGATACGTCGCAAGGAAAGGCCTATAAGCAAAGAAAATACCGTCACCAAAATAAAAGTGACGAGTTCTTCCGGCAGGTATTGATATAGTTTCTCCATATACGAATTAACAATTACGGGACGCGATTAGTTTACTTCCATTCCTTAAACGGACGCTTCATCAACTGTGAATTGTAATAACGAATATCTCCCGTTACTTCCTGCCCGATAAAGTCCGGCTTCTCAAAAGGCTCGTTCTCCGAGGCCAGCTCCACTTCGGCAATTACCAACCCTTCATTCTCTCCATAGAACTCGTCTACCTCAAAAACATGGTTTCCACTGCGTACCAGATAACGGGTTTTATCAATAATGCCCGGTTCGCACAGTTTCATCAACTCCCCGGCCTCGGCCAAAGGAATCTCTTTCTCCCATTCGTAACGGCTGATTCCGGATGTATCGGATGCCCCCTTGATGGTAAGGTACCCCTGCCCGCCGCGTATACGTACTCTTACCGTCCGTCCGCACGCGCTACTGATATATCCCTGAATGATACGGTTCTGCGCGTATGCTTGCGACTTATACTCTCCTTTTACGAGAAACTTCCGTTCTATCTCCTGCGGCATATTTATCTTTAATTAGCCCAAGAAGGAATAACCGACCAACATGGCAACTACCAATACCAAAGCGGCAACTCCGATAATCAGCAGTACTTTCTTGGCTTGTTGTTCTTCTTTCCGGCTGTGCATTACTTTCTTTTTACTCTTTCCCATGGTGTTTCTTTAGTTTAAAGTTCAACGATAAACAAAGTAAAAGGAAATTCGGGAAGTTTGCAAGCATTTATAAAAGAAAAAAGCGGTAAGTTAACATCATTGATTATATGATGTTAACTTACCGCATATACGATATTAACTTGTTACCCGCAACCCGGTTAACTTGTTCCGGTCAATGATGTTAACCTGCCGAAGGACTAAATGTTGTCTCCGCCCGCAAACTCCATCAGGTAAGCTTTGACGAAACCGTCTATCTTACCGTCCATTACTCCGTTTACATCCGAAGTCTGGAAATTGGTACGGTGGTCTTTCACGCGGCGGTCGTCGAACACGTAGCTGCGGATTTGCGATCCCCACTCGATTTTCTTCTTACCGGCTTCCACCTTTGCCTGTTCCGCCATACGGTGTTGAAGTTCCTTATCGTATAGGATAGAGCGCAACTGACGCATCGCATTCTCGCGATTCTTAGGCTGGTCGCGCGTTTCGGTATTTTCAATCAGGATTTCCTCTTCCTCGCCTGTATAAGGGTCTTTGAACTGATAGCGCAGACGCACGCCGGATTCCACCTTATTTACATTCTGTCCACCGGCACCGCTAGAACGGAAAGTATCCCAAGAGATACGCGCCTGTTCGATATTCACTTCAATCGTATCATCTACCAGCGGAGTAACGAAAACAGACGCGAAAGATGTCATACGCTTACCCTGGGCATTATAGGGAGATACACGCACCAGACGGTGTACACCGTTCTCACCTTTCAGATAGCCGTAAGCATAATCACCCGCTATCTCAATGGTACAAGCCTTGATTCCGGCTTCATCGCCTTCCTGCAAGTTGGCGATGGTCGCCTTATATCCATGAGTTTCGGCATATCGCAGATACATACGCATCAACATGCTTGCCCAATCCTGGCTTTCCGTACCGCCAGCGCCCGAATTGATTTTCAGTACGCAGTCCATCTGGTCGGCTTCCTCACGAAGCATATTCTTGAGTTCAAGAGCTTCTACGGCGGCAGACGCTTTTGCATAGGCTTCATCCACCTCTTCTTCCGTTACCAGCTCATCCTTGTAGAAATCGAATGCAAGTTGCAGTTCGTCCGCCATAACCTTGACTTCATTATAGCCGGAAATCCATTGCTGCAAACCTTTTACTTTCTTCATCTGTGCTTCGGCTGCTTTCTGGTCATCCCAAAACCCCGGAGCCTGGGTGCGTAATTGTTCCTCTTCGACTTGTATTTTCTTTCCTTCAATGTCCAGATAGCGGTTCAACGCTTCGGTACGTTCCTTGATATCTTTCAGTTGTTCAATGGTAATCATATGCTTTCAATTCTATCTTTTCGGAGCGCAAAGATAGTGCAAAAGTCTGAAAAAATCGCATAAATCCGCTGCAATCAATGGAATAAGAGAGAGGGTGGACTATTCCGCCGCTACGTCCCAACCCGAAAGTACATCACCGTAGAAATAGAAAGTAACTTTAAAGACTGTCTCGCTATTCCCATCCGCCACCCGATAGCAACGGGTAGCATCGTAAGATTCCGTTTGCTTATATTCACCCAAAGCCAACGAGGGCAGTTCCTCTGTACCGGACGTTTTGGCTATAATCTGCCGCATACGTTTCTCTATCAACTCCATGACGCCTTTATGGGCAAAAGGATTCGCATCCGCCACATGAGGATAAACAGCTTCAATGATGCCGCCATTAGCTGCACGTACCGCCTTGACGCTGTCTGTATAAGCCTTGAACCGCTTCTTTACTTCAGGAGAACGCAGACCCGCCACCGTAAATACGGCGATACCTTGGGCGCCGCTATTCAAGGCGGTGTCCATACATTCAAACATCTCCGGACCGTCGGTGGCGGTCATACCACAGTACAACACGGTTTTATCATTCTTGTCGCGCGCATTCTCAACGGTACAATCGGAAATGAAGCTGACATCTTCCGTATAGAAAGTATGGTACACCATCGGGAAGACGATATCCAGATTCCATTTACCCCAGTCCTGCCGCACCATGCGTGAAGCCATTTTCGGAGTAGGAAACGGAGATGCCGCCATTGTCTTGCCGTACGAATGTACCACCTCGGCAATCATATTGGCAACTTCCGTTATCCGGTCGCAACGGAACTGCCGCCACTTCACGTCCGACGAAGGGTCTTCCTGCCCACGCGGATCATAACCATATTGTTCCTTGAACTCTTCGAGCATGGCGGGATGGTAACCGTAATCCCACGCGGCATATTCGCGATCCTGTACAATACCGTAATGCGGCCATAACGTGGTAGGAAGCACGACATCCACAAAACGGTTGTAATCAATGGCAATCCCGTTCAGTCCTTCGACTTCACAATACGACTTAATTTTCTCTTTGATAAATTCGCGTACCTCAGGCAACGCAGGACACAGGAATTTATAATAGTCCACGTATGCCGTAGTATCCGCGAGACTTTTTCCGTTACGGTTCACACTGAACCATTCGGGATGTTCCGCCAGAATCTTGTCGCGGTCATGCTCCAAATTCATGGTCCATAGCCATGCATATACTTCAATGCCGTGTTTATGGGCAATAGGAATCGCGATACGATAATCGTCGGGAGTGGGTGCGTTCAGCATTATCCCGTCCATGCCGATGTCATTCATCACTTGGCATACCGAATCAAAATTCATGCAAGGATGATAATCCAGCCATGTCCAGAACATGGGGTATTCCTTAACGGTAACTTCTTTTTCCTGTCGGCATGCATACAGGCCTACTATCAGAAACAGCACTAAGAATGGTGTCAAAAAGTTCTTCATCATATTAAACTAAGATTAAATATAAAATTCGGGAAAACTCCTCTTATATAAAGACAGGTGACAACGCTCCATCCCTAAGAAATCCGGTAAAAGTTTTCGTTAATAAATTCAAAGACGGGATTTTCCAGCCGGACAGAGAGAACATAAAAAAGGCAGAAGAACAATCATCTCCTGCCTGTAATATAATGTATTGACAATCCTTTATTCTTCGTACATCTTGTCAATCAGTTCCTTATAGTTCTTTGACACAACGGAGCGTTTCAACTTCAATGTATTGGTCAATTCTCCCCGTTCCATATTAAACGGTTCGGGCAATAAAGTGAAACGTTTCACTTGCTCGTAATTGGCAAACTGTTGCTGCAACGTATCGATACGGGCACGAAACAAAGCCTGCACTTTAGGATGTTGCAATAAATCGGCCATATCCTTATACTCAAGACCTTTTTCCTTAGCGTAGTTCTTTACCAAACCATACACAGGAACAATCAGGGCGGATACAAACTTGCGCTGATCGGCGATAATGGCAATCTGGTCGATATAACGGTCGATTGCCAGTTTGGTTTCCAAAGCCTGCGGAGAGATATATTTGCCATTGGAAGTCTTGAATAAATCCTTGATACGTTCGGTCAGATACAAATGATCATCTTTCAGATAACCGGCATCACCCGTATGGAACCAACCGTCTTTATCGATGGCTGCCGCAGTGGCTTCCGGTTTCTTATAATAGCCGGTAGTAATCGTCTTACCCCGGAGCAGGATTTCATTATTCTCTCCAATCTTTACTTCAAGATCGGGCATGACGGTTCCGACCGAACCGATTTCATATCCCTTGTCAAGGAAGCAGGAAACGGTAGCGGTAGATTCCGTCAGTCCATAACCCACTACCATATTAATGCCCACCGAATGCACGAATTCGCAGATTTCATCGGACACAGCCGCACCGGCGGTCGGGAAGAAATTACCGTTCTCAATACCGATTGTCTTTTTCAGCAGGGCATAGATAGTCTTTTCGTAGAACTTGTACTTCAGATGAAGCATCAGAGGCGGCGTCTTGCCCACACGCAGGTAATCGATGTTATGCATCTTGCCTACTTTGATGGCGTCCAGCATCATTGCTTTCCGCAATCCGGTTTCCTGCGCAATCTTTTCCTGTACGCCCGCATAAACCTTCTCCCAGAAACGGGGAACGCTGCACATCAATGTAGGACGCACTTCCTTGATAGTAGTCTGAATATCCGCCGGACGAAGATTGATACAAACCTGTACCCCTCTATGAATACAGAGATAAGTCCAGGCTTTCTCAAACACATGCGTCAGCGGAAGGAAGTTCATGGATACATCCTTATCCGTCATGGCGGTCAAACGAATATCATGGATACGGATAGCCTCCCTGTAATTGAAGTGGTGTAACATCACACCTTTCGGCTCTCCGGTAGTACCGGATGTATAAAGGATATTCGCGAGGTCGTCATCCGATGCGCGGGCGCTACGCTCTTCCACAACATCATTGTGGGGAAGCCCCTCACCCAATGCAAGAAAATCATCGTAGTAAATGGATGTCTTATCGCGGGGATCGAGCACCACGCTACGGTCGAAGATAATAAGTTTCTGCAAAGAATGGCAAAAACCGAATGCGCTGAAAGCGGCATCGTACTGAAACTGCTCGCCTACGAAAAGGAAACGTATCTGAGCGTCATTAATAATATACTGCGCCTGAGCCGAAGAACTGGTAGCATACAACGGTATGGTCACCAGACGATTGGCAAAAGCCGCAAAATCAGTAAATAAACATTCCGGTTTATTTTGTGAGAAGATACCGATATTTCTCTGTTCCTCTACACCCAAAGCCACCAACGCATTGGCTGCCTGACGTACCGTTTGAGAGAATTTATTCCAAGTGATGGGTATCCATTGTGATGTTTCATAGTCCCTGTATTTAAGGGCTACTTTGTCTCCATACTTCTCTGCCTGACGATGTACCATGACAGACAAATGATGATAAGTCATATTTTTAATAAATTGGTAAATATGGGCGCAAAGGTATTAGTTTTATTTGAAACTATCTCCCTTTTTCGGGATTTATCCGTAAGTTTGCAGAGTAATAACGAATATATAACTAATCTTGACGATGACAACCGACATACAGACTTTAGTTTCCGAAGCAACCGGACTGCTTAAATCATTGATAGCTATCCCCTCATTAAGCCGCGAAGAAGAACAGGCCGCGGACTTTTTACAGAACTATATCGAAATGCAGGGAATGACAACCGGAAGAAAAGGTAACAATATATGGTGCCTCGGCCCGATGTTCGATTTGAATAAACCGACGCTGCTGCTCAACTCTCATATCGATACGGTGAAACCCGTAAACGGATGGCGGAAAGCTCCGTTCAGCCCGTCGGAAGAAAACGGAAAGATTTACGGTTTAGGAAGTAATGATGCCGGAGCAAGCGTAGTCAGCCTGTTGCAGGTGTTCCTGCAACTTTGCCGGACTACGCAGGCATACAACCTGATTTATCTGGCTTCCTGCGAAGAAGAAGTATCGGGCAAGAACGGCATAGAGTCCGTATTGCCGGAACTGCCTCCCATACAATTCGCCATTGTGGGCGAGCCTACGGAGATGCAACCCGCCATCGCCGAAAAAGGATTAATGGTACTGGACATCACCGCTTACGGCAAATCGGGGCATGCCGCCCGAAACGAAGGCGATAACGCCATATATAAAGTATTAAACGATATCGCCTGGTTCCGCGACTACCGTTTCCCGAAAGAATCGTCTTTATTGGGGCCGGTAAAGATGAGTGTAACCATGGTAAATGCGGGAACCCAGCATAATGTCATACCCGACCGCTGTACATTTGCGGTCGACATCCGCAGCAATGAATGCTATACCAACCGGGAACTTTTCGACGAGATACAGAAGCATATCGGTTGTGAAGCCAAAGCCCGGTCTTTCCGTTTGAGTTCTTCGCATGTTTCTCCCGAGCATCCGCTGGTAAAAAAGGCTGTTGCGATGGGCAGAACGCCATTCGGTTCCCCTACTCTTTCAGACCAGGCGCTGATGTCCTTCCCGTCCATGAAAATGGGACCGGGCAAGAGCAGCCGTTCCCATACGGCAGATGAGTTTATCTTCATCAAAGAGATTGAGGAAGCCATTACACTCTATCTGGATTTGCTGGACGGGGCGACAATATAAGGCTACCTGTTCAGCCAAGGTTCGGGATTCAGTTTCTCCTTTTCACGGCGTAGCTGGAAGTGAAGTACCGTACGTCCGCCGTCAGCTCCATCCGAGAATACCTGACCGATAGCTTGCTTGGTAGTAACCGTGTCACCTTGTTTAACGGAAGCGGAAGACAGGTTGCAGTACACTGAAATATATGCTCCGTGGCGGATAAGGATATTAAACAGCCCGTTCAGTTTGAATACGGCCGCCACCTTACCGTTAAAGATGGCGCGAGCCTGCGCTCCCGGTTTTCCCTGAATGTCGATGCCTTTATTATCCAACTTGACATTGCGCAGTCCTTCCACCGCATATTGCCCGTAACGACTGGTTATGATATAAGCTCCGCTGATAGGCATAGGCAACTTGCCCCGATTATTGGCAAAGTCGCCGGATAGCTCACGGTCGGCCTTACTCATGGTATAAGTTTCCAGAGGAGCAGCTTTGTTTTTGGAAGCAGACGCCGCCGACTTATCCGTTTTCGCCCCTTCTTTCTTGCGGGCAGCCGCTTCGCGGCGCGCTTCTTCGGCGGCGCGTTTGCGGGCTTTCTCTATTTCTTCGGCAATCAGGCGGTCGATACGCGCATTGAGTTGATTGGCCTCGCGGCGCTTCCTGGCAATCTCGTTCTGCAATCCGCGTTGTTTCTTCTGCAAGCTGGTTACAAGGGTACGCTTTTCTTTCTCCTGCGCTTCCAGTTTTACTTTCTCGGCCTCACGCTCTTTCAGCAAATCGGCTTTGGCGGTCCGCACCTGCCTGAGTTCCGCCTTTTTCTTATTGACTTGTTCCTGCTTTTTCAGCACTTCTTCACCTTGCAGACGCTGGTAAGTGGCATACTCACGCACATAGCGCAAGCGGCGATAGGTCTGCGCCAAACTCCGGGCAGAGAAAATAAACATCAGTTTCTCCTCGATGGAACGGTTCTTATAAAGGTATTGAACGGATGACTCGTATTTCTTCTTCTTATCCTTTAAGTCACGCTGCAATTTTCCTAACTGGCGTTCCAACGACGATAACTCACGGTCTATCGCCTCCACATCCTTGTTTATAGTAAGGATATAGCGTTTGCGCTCCTCTATCTGGCCTGTCAAAGCGGCAAGTCCGTTCAGCTGGCTGCTTACGGTTTTCTTTGTGGTTTTCAGAAGTGTTTCCGATTCGGTAATCTGCTTTTGCAAAGCGCCGCGCTTGCTTTCCAATTCCTTTATCAGCCTGTTAGACTGTGCGAGGAGCGGAAAAGCCATACAGAAACAACTTATAAAAATACAAAGCAAACGTCTCATAAACTCATCAGCATTTCTAATATTTCATTTAACTCTACCTGCGTATACTTTGAAGACAATTCGGTAGGCGTCAGAGAAAACGAATCATTGGAAAAGTTGGACAACTCGACTTTGCCTTTCTCCAAGGAGGGAATACCCAGTTCCTTTCCCGACAAATCTTTCTTGCCGTCGGGTTTGGAAGCGTCGAACAGAATCTTTTCCAAATGGGCAAAGTCGGCTTTCTTCGGCAACACATCCTTCAATTCCTTACGGGTAGCACGCACATAACGTTTGCCCATACGGTCTACCAGCAATATCTCTTCGGGCGTCACTTCCATGCGCGCCACCTCTGTACGTATGATGGGCATCAGGAAAGAGAGCTGCATCCGTTCGCCGCTTATCAACTTCATCGTGCCGTTTACGGTGAAAACCGCATCTTTGGTAGGAACCGTCAACTTCACCTTAGACGACAGATAGCGGGCGCTTTCGGGTAATTTGGACGTCTCCGCCTTACGAGAGGTTTTACAACCCGCCAGACAGCAGAGGAGAAAGAGCATGAAGAGCAGCGTCTTACTATTGAATTTCGTTTGTTTCATCGCCTTATTACTTTTATCATTTACACTTTACCGCCTTACTTATCGCTGATATACTTCTTCTTCTGAATCTTCTGTTTCAGCGTTTTGGACTTACTGCCTATCTTCAATGCCTGTTTCCAGTATTCCAAGGCCTTGTCCGCGTCACCTGTCATATAGTAGATATCACCGCAGTGTTCCACGATAACATCGCTTTTGCCGCCATCATTCTTCATGGCATCGTCTATATACAAACGGGCTTCGGCATAGTTGCCTTTCTCAAACAGAATCCAGGCGTAAGTATCTAAGTAAGTGGCATTATCAGGTTCCGCCTTTACCGTCTTATAACTCATCTCCTCGGCTTTATCCAGATTACGACGCTCGACAGACAGGTAATAAGCGTAATTATTCAAGGCTCCGATATTGGAAGAATTATACACCAGCGCCGAATCATAAGCGGCATAGGCTTCCGTATTCAAATCTTTCGTATGATAAGCATCTCCCAAAATGGAATAGAAATCCGAAACGACCTCTTTCTTACTGTCCGCCGTGATTTGCGTCAACGCTTTTTGGCAGATGGAAATCACATCATCTGTCCGTTCCGCCTGATTATACGCAATAGCCAGATAGAAATAGAATTCCAGCATTTCAGGATTGGTTTCAACACCGGCTTCGCATAAATCAATCACATCCTTGTAATCCTCTTTGCGTACCGCCTCACCCAGCAGCATCATACGCGCGGCCGTATTGGTAGGGTCGATTGTCAATACCTGACGCAATACCGGAAAGGCTTCTTTGTTCATTCCTTTAGACAAAAGATACTGGGCGTAAAGCATCGGTATCCCGGCATCGTCCGGTTCCTGTTCCAGAATACGGTCGAAAAGGTTGATAACCCGCGTACTGTCCTTGCCGTCCTGCTCATTCTGCACTACGAACTGACGCATTACGTTCAGTTTTGTTTCCGAAGGAACTTTCTTGTTGAGCAATAAAGTATCCAACTGCCGCTGGTAGAGGTCTTTCTGACCGGTCGCCTCATAATAGGACGCCAACGAATACATCGCCATAGCATTATCCGGCTCGGCATCCAGCACCTTGCGGTACACGCTATATGCTTCTTCCTTCTTTCCGTTCTGCATATACACGTCTCCCAACACAACCTGATAACGGGAATCCATCGGATACTCCGCAACCAGACTCTCTATCTCATGGAAAGCATTCTTGTTATCTTTCATTTGCAGGTAAATACGGAACTTCTCCATACTCAACTGCTCGCTTTTGCCCATCTTCCCCTCAATCCGGTTCAAGGTGGCAATCACTTTATCGTACTTCTCCTGCCGGTTATAAATATCCAGCAAGGCATAAAGCGGATCCAGCTTGTCAGTGAAACGCACAGACATATCTTCCAGCAGCTTCATGGCCTTCTCCTTCTCGTCCTGTTGCTGATAAAGATTCGCCAGTCCCTGGCTGTACCAATAATTATCCGGATCATTCTCCACGGCTTTCTCCAATGCGGCCTGCCCCTGAGGCGCTTGTTTCAAGTACAAATAATACTGAGCCAGTTCATATAAAGCCGACGAAGCATTCGGATTGATAGTCAGGCAATGCTGCAACAAATCAAAGGCCGCGTCATAGTCTTTCTGAACCTTCAGGCGGGCTGCCTCCAAAAAGAAGTAATCGTACTTACGCTGCTGTTCCGGAGTGAGCACAACAGCCTCTGCCGGCCGTACCTTCATCTTCTGCCGGGAAGTACCGCAGGAAACAAACAGCACACAGGCCAATAAGCATCCGATTATTTGAATATTCTTATTTCTCATTCAAGCATCTTGTTATACGCCCGTATGTCCGAAGCCACCGGCACCGCGTTCCGTTTCATCCAACACATCCACTTCCTGCCATACGGCCTGCTCATGGCGGGCAATCACCATTTGGGCGATTCGTTCTCCATCCTCAATCATAAATGTTTCCGAAGAAAGGTTCACGAGGATGATACAGATTTCACCGCGATAGTCGGCATCGATAGTACCCGGAGAGTTCAATACCGAAATACCTTTCTTGATAGCCAAACCGCTGCGGGGACGGATTTGCGCCTCAAAACCTGCCGGCAAAGCGATGTACAGCCCCGTAGGCACCAGGCAACGCTGCAATGGCTCCAAAGCCATCGGTTCGGAAAGATTGGCACGGATGTCCATTCCGGCGGACAATTCGGTAGCATACGCAGGCAACGGATGTTTCGACTTATTTATAATTCGGACGGTCATACTATTATTTGCCATTTTAATGAAGTTACGATTGAGATTACTTTAATTCACTATTTAACGGGCAAAATTACGGATTTTGAAGCAAATAGTCATACATTTGCAGTTAAATAATAAGAAAGTAATAACATGATGGACTGGAATACCCTCATATCCGCCAAACGATTCGGTTTGGAAGAGTTTCATAAAGAGCGTCACGAGAACCGTTCTGAATTTCAGCGGGATTACGACCGCCTCATCTTCTCCGCGCCCTTCCGGAGGTTACAGAACAAGACACAAGTGTTCCCCTTGCCCGGCAGCATATTCGTGCACAACCGCCTGACACACAGTCTGGAAGTTTCCTGTGTAGGCCGTTCGCTGGGCAATGACGTAGCCAAAGCCATCCTTGCCCGCCGCCCCGAATTGCAAAACTCTTATCTGCCGGAAATCGGTTCCATTGTTTCCGCCGCGTGCCTGGCCCACGATTTGGGTAATCCGCCATTCGGACATTCCGGCGAACGCGCCATCTCCACGTTCTTTTCGGAAGGAAAGGGATTGGCATTGAAAGGGAAGCAGCCCGACGGGGAGCAACTCACCCCGACGCAATGGGAAGACCTGACACACTTTGAAGGAAACGCGAACGCCTTCCGTCTGCTTACCCACCGGTTTGAAGGACGCCGCAAAGGCGGCTTCGTCCTGACCTATTCCACCCTTGCCAGCATTGTAAAATACCCCTTTTCATCGAGTTTGGCAGGACAAAAGTCCAAATTCGGGTTCTTCACCACCGAGGAAGAAAGCTTCCGACGGATAGCCGAAGAACTGGGCATGAAAAAGCTTAATGACTCGCCTCTGAAATATGCACGCCACCCGCTTGTTTATCTGGTAGAAGCCGCAGATGACATCTGCTATCAGATGATGGATATCGAAGACGCTCACAAGCTGAAGATTCTCACCACGCAAGAAACGCAGGATTTACTTTTATCCTACTTCCCCGACGAGCGTAGAGCGCATATACTCGATACTTTCAAGATTGTGAGCGACACCAACGAGCAGATTGCCTATCTGCGCTCTTCCGTTATCGGACTGCTTATCGGAGAATGCACCAAAGCGTTCCTCGACAATGAAGCGCGGATTTTAGAGGGAGAATTCGAGGGCAGCCTCATCAAACATATTACCGAACGGCCTGCCGCAGCCTACAAACATTGCGCAGAGGTGTCTTTCCGGAAGATATACCGTTCGCGTGATGTATTGGATATAGAACTTGCCGGTTTCCGCATCATCAGCACTTTGCTCGAGCTGATGATTGATGCGGTATGTTCACCGGAAAAAGCATACTCGCAGTTGCTCATCAACCGGGTGTCCGGTCAATACAATATGAAAGCGACCGCGCTGTATGAAAGAATACAGGCCGTACTGGACTACATCTCTGGCATGACGGACGTCTTTGCCCTCGACCTCTACCGGAAAATCAACGGAAACAGCCTGCCTGCGGTATAACTATCTGCTTGGGAAGAATATCTTATTCGCTCCGGAAGTCAGATTACACGATTCCGGCTCGTTTTCGATGAATGACTGGATATGGCGAATACGCTTTTCCGCCAGGATTTCATCGACAGCGATTAAGATACCTGTCTCTTCCACATCACCGAAACCGTAATTAATAGCCGTACCGAACATACGCATTGTCGGGCTAAGGCTCATATACGCATTTACCAACGGCGGAATATTGTATCCCAGTTTACGGATTTCACCATTTAAAATCTTATAGTCTTCTTTAAATGTATCCTTACAGAATAAAGTAGCCAACTCATTCTCGTCAGATTCCAATTGCAGCGGTTTCATCGGAGTAATCAAGCTGTCTTTATCGGCGAAATGCTTCTTCAGGAAATAAAGAATCATGTCACGTCCCTTACGGATATAACTGGGGTACATAGTCACCTTTCCGAAGAAATACTTCACGTTGGGCATAACCACTGTCAGCGCGCCCAAACCGTCCCACAGATTATCCAGCGCAAACAGGCCTTTACTGTCGCGGCGGGTAGACTGATATTCGAGCGTCACGAACGAACGTCCGAGCTCAATGGTAGTGGGAAGATATTCATTCAGGAACTTCTCGGAGAAGTTAAACATGTGCGCAGTAGCCAGAATCGGCGCGCCGTGCTCGTCGAAACGTACGTCCGTACCGAGAATATAGCGATAACCGCCTAATATTTCTTCCGCTTCCGGATTCCAGACAATCAATTGTTTATAAGGATTATCCATCAAGTCATATTCGTCGAGGTCCATGGACATCCCTGTTCCGCCACCGGCAGCACGAAATGCTATCTCACGCAGACGTCCGATTTCCTTCATCGTATTAGGTGAATCCTGAGCGGTAACAATGTATATCTGATTATTACTCTTATTCGTCATGCGCAAGCGTTTGTCTTCGGTCAACTCCGCCTTCAGCAATTCTTTGCTTATCGGTGCAATAATATCTTCCATCTTCCGAGCTTCTATTTTTTAATATTCAATATTCAACTTATAATTTATACACGATATCCTTCACATACTGCGCCCACTGCGCAGGTGTTTTCGTCTTATCGAATGTTTGCCAGGGAATAGGCTTGCCTATCGTAATGGTAAATGTCTTATGGCGGTTCTTCAACATCTCGTCCGCCAGATACAGCATAGCGATATTGAACTTGATGCCCGACAGTTTGCAGAGATTGGCCAGATTATAAAAGAAATTGGAGTTACGGCCTTCAAAATGAATGGGCACTACATCGCGGTGCGACTCAACGCTCTTCACAATAAACGTCTTTTTCCAATCCAAGTCGCGGATAACTCCATTCCGGCGCCGCGAGCAAAGCCCGGCAGGAAACATAATGAGTTGGTCGTCCGACGCAAATCCGGCCTCTACCATTTTCGGAAAGTCCTTAGCCTGTTTGCCGGTCTTGTTAATAGGTATGCAGAGAGGAGCTAATCCACGCAGGTTCATGAGCAGGTCATTCACCATATATTTCACCTTTCCATCGTAAAAAGTACCGAGTACGTAGCCTAACGCCACCCCGTCCTGTCCGCCCAAAGGGTGATTGGAAACAAAGGTATAAAGTCCGTCTTTCGATAAGTTCTCCTCGCCCTTCACTATCAGTTTGGCATCCAGAAAGTCCAAACAGGCCTGCAGGAACTCCACCCCCACTTTATCTTTCGACTCTCTCAGAAAAACATTCAATTCATCTTGATGAACGATGCGCTTCAAATAAGACACGACAAACTTAGGGATATACTTCACATGCTTCGGAGCTTTCTCCCGAAGAATCTTATCAATGTCAATCAAAAATAAAGAGTCGTCAGCCATTCTTTTTATGATGAAATGATTGCGCAAAATTAACGCATCTTTTTAATTAAATGCAAATAATCGATAGAAAACTACACCCAAAATCTATCAAATAGCACCTAAAATCTATCAATTGATAGTTTTTACCCCAAAGATTGCTTAAAAACCACCCGACACAAAGCCGAAACTTTCGTAAACTTGCAATGCTGAAAGGCTAAACGAACAAGTAACCATTTAACAAAGCACATTATGAATAGTATTACATTTAAAAAAGATCTGCTCGGAGTTCAAAACGATTTATTACGCTTCGCGTACAAGCTCACCTCCGACCGTGAAGAAGCAAACGACCTTCTTCAAGAAACATCTCTCAAAGCTTTGGATAATGAAGATAAATACATGCCCGATACTAATTTCAAAGGTTGGATATATACGATCATGCGTAACATCTTTATTAACAATTATCGTAAGGTTGTACGCGACCAGACATTTGTAGACCAGACAGATAATCTTTATCATCTGAACCTGCCGCGCGATACCGCTTTTGAGAGTACGGAAAGCGCATACGACCTGAAAGAGATGCACCGCATCGTCAACGCATTGCCACGCGAATACAAAGTTCCGTTCTCCATGCATGTTTCCGGTTTTAAATACCGCGAGATAGCCGAAAAGCTGGGACTTCCGTTAGGAACCGTAAAGAGCCGTATATTCTTCACCCGCCAGAAATTACAACAAGACCTGAAAGATTTTGTTTAATCAATATCCCATATAAAATCATCCCATGAGATAAATGTATTTGTCTCATGGGATGAATCTTTTTGTCCCGTAAGATGATTTTATCCGTCTTACGGGACAAAATCATTCGTACAGGGAGACGATTATAAGCCCCTCACAAAATCACAGGGTTCACCCGCCAAGCGCCGTCAACAGGAAGCCGTGAAAGGTGAAGGGGATATAAGCGAACATTGTTTTATCCGAAACACACTATCCGTCCGGGATAAACGCACCATGTATTTCCACTAAACAGATAATGCGTTTCCGGCCGACAGACCATGCGTTTCCCCGGAGGATATTTTACTTTCCTACGAGGATAAATTCATTTGATACGCCTTTCATCACACATCCGTCCCGCCTGCCGGAGCAACCCGTCCACCCGCACCAATCCCCCACCAATCAAGCGACGCAACACTCTGTTCATTTTCAACAGAATAAGTAATCAACATGCTGTTGAAAACTTCTAAGTAAGATTTTAGTTAAAACATTGTGGGGAATTGTGGGGAAATGTGTATTTTTACCGTCGCTTATTATAATAAGGTGAAAATGATACGCTTTTTAGGCAATATTGAAGCAAAAACGGATACAAAGGGACGCGTATTCATCCCTGCCGGTTTTCGGAAACAGTTGCAGACTGCTTCCGAAGAGAGACTCGTATTGCGTAAAGACGTGTTTCAGGAGTGCCTGATACTCTATCCCGAAAGCGTCTGGTTCAAAACGCAAACCCAACTTCGGCGGCGGCTGAACAAGTGGAACGCCAAACACCAACAAATTTTCCGGCAGTTTGTAAGCGATGCGGAAATCATGGTTCCCGACGGGAACGGACGTATCCTGTTGCCTAAGCGCTACTTGCAAATGGCGGGCATACAAAGCGATGTACGTTTTATCGGCGTGGACAACACCATCGAAATCTGGGCGAAAGAAAAGGCGGAACAACCTTTTATGAATCCGGAAGAATTCAGCGAGGCATTGCAAGATATTCTGGGAGACGAGAATTGGGAAGAAACAGAGGCAAGCGATGAGACAGCAGAGTAGTAAACGATTCTAACTAAAAAATGAAGGAAGAAACAACATATCATATTCCGGTACTTTTGATGCCAAGCGTCGACGGGATGAACATCCGCCCGGACGGAACGTATGTAGACGTGACATTCGGCGGCGGCGGTCATTCCCGCGAGATAGTGTCACGCTTGGGCGAGGGTGGCAGATTGCTGGGATTCGACCAAGATGAGGATGCGGAACAAAACATCGTAAACGACCCGCACTTCACATTTGTACGCAGCAATTTCCGTTATCTGCATAACTTCCTGCGTTATCATGGTATCGGGCAAGTGGACGCCGTACTCGCCGACCTCGGCGTGTCGTCACATCATTTCGACGATAGCGAGCGGGGATTCTCTTTCCGCTTTGACGGCGCACTCGATATGCGGATGAACAAGCGCGCCGGGCTCACTGCCGCCGACATCGTAAATACATACGACGAAGAGCGTCTGGCCGACATTTTCTATTTGTATGGGGAACTGAAGAACAGCCGCAAGCTGGCATCCGTTATCGTCAAGGCGCGCGCTACCCGAAAGATTGGCACCATCGGAGAGTTCCTGGATATTATCAAACCGCTCTTCGGACGCGAAAGAGAAAAGAAAGAACTTGCAAAAGTGTTTCAGGCGTTGCGCATCGAAGTCAATCAGGAAATGGAAGCGTTGAAGGAGATGTTATATGCAGCAACGGAAGCATTAAAGCCCGGCGGACGACTGGTAGTAATCACCTACCATTCGCTGGAAGACCGCATGGTGAAAAACATCATGAAGACCGGCAATATAGAGGGCAAGGCGGAAAAAGACTTCTTCGGAAACGTACAAACGCCTTTCCGTTTGGTAAACAACAAAGTGATTATTCCGGATGACGACGAGATTGAGCGTAACCCGCGTTCGCGAAGCGCCAAACTGAGAATCGCGGAGAAAATCATAAAGTGATTAAGATGATAAAGCTATAAAGTGACAGGACGATGAATGAGACGGCTAATAAACAGGAAGAGGTGAAAGGCGAAAAGGTAAAAAGACGGACTTCGCTAAAGAACATCATAGGCGGTGACATTCTGGCTACGGACTTTTTCCGTCGTCAGACGAAGCTGCTCGTCCTCATCATGGTTCTTATTCTGTTCTATATCCATAACCGCTACGCCTGCCAGCAGCAGATGATAGAGATAGACAAGCTCAAGAAAGAGCTGATAGACATAAAATACGACGCTTTGACACGCAGTTCCGAACTGATGGAGCGAAGCCGTCAATCGCGTATCGAAGAATATATCGCGACGAAAGAAAGCGATTTGCAGACTTCGACCAATCCGCCGTACTTAATCAAATAAGTATAGGGAATGGAAAACAGACCGGTAAATAGTAAATAGTATAATAGTAAATCGAAACAGCCTTGGCAGTAAACAAGAAAAATATAATGACCCGTTACTTCTTCGTAGTCCTTGTTATGGGACTGATAGGAGTAGCCATTATCGTAAAAGGTACCGTCATCATGTTTGCCGAACGTCAGTACTGGCAAGATGTCGCCGACCGCTTTGTGAAGGAGAATGTTACGGTGAAGCCCAACCGTGGCAATATTCTTTCATCGGACGGTAAATTAATGGCGAGCTCCTTACCGGAGTACCGCATTTATATGGATTTCAAAGCGGGTGGAGAGAAGAAAGACACCATGCTGATGAATCATTTGGGCGAAATCTGCGAGGGATTGCACCGGATATTCCCCGACAAAAGCGCTGCCGAATTTAAAAGGCATCTGCTAAAAGGACGCAAAAAGGGCAGCCGCAATTACCTGATTTACCCGAAGCGCATCTCTTATATCCAGTATAAGGAAGCCAAAAGATTGCCGGTGTTCAACTTGAACAAATACAAAGGCGGTTTCCACGAACAGACTTACAACCAACGTAAAAAGCCTTTCGGCTCTTTGGCCGCCCGTACGTTGGGCGACCTCTATGCCGATACGGCGCAAGGGGCAAAGAACGGCATCGAGCTGGCATTCGACACGCTGCTGAAAGGACGTGACGGCATCACCCACCGCCAAAAGGTGATGAACAAATACCTGAACATAGTGGACATAGCTCCCGTAGACGGTTGCGACATCATCTCCACCATCGACGTAGGCATGCAGGATATTTGCGAAAAAGCGTTGATAGATAAGTTGAAGGAAATCAATGCCAGCGTAGGTGTCGCCGTCTTGATGGAAGTACAGACAGGAGAGATAAAAGCCATTGTCAATATGATGAAAGCGGGTGACGGCAACTATTACGAAATGCGCAACAATGCCATCAGCGATATGCTGGAACCGGGCTCTACCTTCAAGACCGCCTCTATCATGGTAGCCCTTGAAGACGGAAAGATTACTCCCGACACGGAAGTCGATACGGGTAACGGCATCATGATGATGCACGGCCGTCCGATGAAAGACCATAACTGGCACCGGGGCGGATATGGCAAAATCGATGTGACACGTATCCTGGAAGTATCATCCAACATCGGCGTTTCCTATCTTATCGACAAGCATTACAGCGACAATCCGCAAAAGTTTGTAGACGGATTGAAGCGTATCGGCATAGACCGCCCGCTTCATCTGCAAATAGCCGGAGAGGGCAAGCCTAACATCCGCGGTCCGAAAGAACGCTATTTTGCCAAGACCACGTTGCCCTGGATGAGTATAGGATACGAAACGCAGGTACCGCCGCTGAACATACTGACTTTCTACAATGCCATCGCCAATAACGGCACAATGGTACGTCCGAAATTCGTGAAAGCGGCTGTGAAAGACGGCGAGGTTGTGCATGAATTCCCTACGGAAGTCATCAATCCTAAGATTTGCTCGGACAATACGCTGACGCAGATACGGGAGATTCTGCACAAAGTAGTCTCCGAAGGTTTGGCCAAGCCGGCCGGAAGCAAACAGTTTGCCGTAGCCGGCAAGACGGGTACGGCGCAGATTTCGCAAGGCGCCGCCGGATATAAGGCGGGACGGGTGAATTATCTCGTCAGCTTCTGCGGATACTTCCCGGCAGAGGCTCCCAAATACAGTTGTATCGTTTCCATACAGAAACCGGGACTTCCGGCATCGGGCGGTTTAATGGCGGGCAGCGTATTCAGCAAGATTGCGGAAAGGGTATATGCCAAGAACCTGCGGTTCGATATACGCAGTGCGATAGACAGCACCACGAATGTGATTCCCGCGGTAAAAGCGGGAGAGATGAACGAGGCGTTGCGTGTGCTCAACACATTGGATGTTCCGGTGCAGAAGCAGTTCGAGGCACAGAAAGGGCGAGAGTTATGGGGACACAGTCAGGTCGCCCCGTCTGCCGTTATCCTGCAAAATCAGAAAGTTTCCGCAGGCATAGTGCCCAGCGTAGTGGGTATGGGGGCTAAAGATGCCGTTTATCTGCTGGAAAGCAAGGGGCTTAAAGTACGCCTCAACGGCATCGGCAAAGTAAGAAGCCAGTCCATTGCAGGTGGAAGCCGGCTGGTAAGAGGTCAGACGATAGCCTTGACGTTACGTTAATATAAGAATATACATATATATAATAAGGTATGAAATTAACCGAACTATTAAAAGCGATACAACCGGTACAAGTTATCGGCAGTACGGAAAAAGATATAACAGGAGTAAACATCGACTCCCGTTTAGTTGCGGCCGGACATTTGTTCATGGCAATGCGCGGCACGCAGACCGACGGGCACGCATATATTCCGACAGCCATTGAGCAAGGCGCTATAGCCGTACTGTGCGAAGACATGCCGGAAGAACCCAACCCCGATATTACATATATCCAGGTAAAAGACAGCGAAAATGCGGTAGGTAAGGTTGCCACCACCTTCTACGGCGACCCCACTTCCAAAATGGAGTTGGTAGGCGTAACCGGCACTAACGGCAAAACAACCATTGCCACCTTATTATATAATACATTCCGTTATTTCGGGTATAAAGTCGGACTGATTTCCACCGTATGCAACTACATCGATGACCAGCCCGTTCCAACCGAGCACACCACTCCCGACCCGGTTACCCTTAACCGCCTGTTGGGTGAGATGGCAGACTCCGGATGCAAATACGCATTCATGGAAGTCAGCTCCCACTCTATCGCGCAGCAGCGCATCAGCGGTCTGAAGTTTGCCGGCGGCATCTTCACCAACCTTACGCGCGACCACCTGGACTATCACAAGACTGTTGAAAACTACCTTAAAGCAAAGAAGAAATTCTTCGATGATATGCCAAAGAGCGCGTTCAGCCTGACCAATCTGGATGATAAGAACGGATTGGTCATGACTCAGAACACACGCTCGCGCGTATATACTTATTCATTGAGAAGCCTCAGCGACTTTAAAGGGAAAGTACTGGAGTCTCATTTTGAAGGCATGCTGCTCGATTTCAACAATCACGAGCTGGCCGTACGTTTTATCGGCAAGTTCAATGCTTCCAACCTTCTCGCCGTATTCGGCGCAGCCGTGTTATTAGGCAAGAAAGAAGAAGATGTGCTTGTTGCCCTCAGCACTTTACATCCTGTAACAGGCCGATTTGATTCTATCCGCTCCCCGAAGGGCATCACCGCCATTGTAGATTACGCCCACACTCCGGACGCTCTGGTGAATGTACTGAATGCCATCCACGACGTATTGGCAGGCAGGGGAAAAGTGATAACCGTAGTTGGCGCAGGTGGCAACCGCGACAAAGGGAAACGTCCTATCATGGCCAAGGAGTCCGCCCGTCTGAGCGACCGTGTTATCATCACTTCCGACAATCCCCGCTTCGAAGAGCCGCAAGACATCATCAATGACATGCTGGCAGGCTTGGACAAAGACGATTTGGAGAAGACAATCAGTATCACCGATAGGAAATACGCCATAAAGACCGCCTGTTTGCTGGCGCAACCGGGAGACGTTATCCTCGTTGCCGGCAAAGGACACGAAAACTATCAGGAGATAAAAGGTGTGAAGCATCATTTCGATGATAAAGAAGTACTTAAAGAAATTATGAATTGAGCAGTGTGAATTATGAATTTCAATGCAGCGTATCGTACGATATTCCCCGTATGCATCCCGATTCATAATTTATAACTCATAATTAGAAAAGACATGTTATACTACTTATTCCAATGGTTAGATAAATACGACTTCCCCGGTGCGGGTATGTTCGGTTATACATCTTTCAGGGCGTTAATGGCTATCATCCTGGCATTGCTCATTTCGAGTATCTGGGGTGACAGGTTCATTAATCTGTTAAAACGCAAGCAAATCACCGAGACACAACGGGATGCCGACATCGACCCGTTCGGCGTAAACAAGGTGGGTGTGCCGAGCATGGGTGGAGTAATCATAATCTTTGCCATTTTGATTCCCTGTCTGTTGCTGGGTAAGCTGAACAATATCTATATGATTCTAATGCTTATCACAACAGTCTGGTTAGGCTCGCTGGGATTCGCCGACGACTATATCAAGATATTCAAGAAAGACAAGGAAGGTCTGCACGGTAAATTCAAAATCATCGGCCAGGTAGGCTTGGGGCTCATCGTAGGACTGACGCTGTATCTCAGCCCGCAGGTCGTTATTCGTGAAAACATCGAAGTGGAAAAGCCGGGACAAGGTATAGAGGTAGTACATGCCGCTAAAGAAATCAAAGCTACGCAGACGACCATTCCTTTCTTTAAAAGCAATAACCTGGACTATGCCGACCTCGTATCTTTTATGGGAGAGCACGCCCAAACGGCCGGATGGATATTGTTCGTATTCATTACAATCTTCGTAGTGACCGCCGTTTCCAACGGCGCTAATCTGAATGACGGCATGGACGGCATGGCAGCGGGCAACTCCGCCATCATCGGTCTGACTTTGGGTATACTGGCATACGTATCCAGCCACATCGAATATGCCGGCTATCTGAACATCATGTATATCCCGGGCTCGGAAGAACTGGTAATCTTCATCTGCGCCTTCATCGGCGCCATGATAGGCTTCCTCTGGTACAACGCTTACCCGGCACAAGTATTCATGGGCGATACAGGCAGCCTGACCATCGGCGGCATCATTGCCGTATACGCTATCATTATTCACAAAGAACTATTAATACCGATTCTCTGCGGTATATTCCTCGTAGAGAACCTGTCGGTAATTCTGCAACGGGTATATTACAAAGCCGGCAAACGGAAAGGCGTCAAGCAGCGTCTCTTTAAACGAACGCCGATACACGACCACTTCCGCACCGGCATGAACCTGATAGAGCCCGGTTGCAAAGTGGTATTTACCCAACCGACGCAATTGTTCCATGAATCAAAGATTACCGTCCGTTTCTGGATCGTAACCATCGTATTGGCAGCGATAACAATTATAACGTTAAAGATAAGATAACAATTAAATGAAGAATTATGAATGAAGAATGAAGAATCTGGTTGCGCACTATTACGCTGCATGGCAATTCTTCATTCATCATTCTTCATTCTTAATTATAATAAAGTATGAGTAGAATTGTAGTTTTAGGAGCAGGCGAAAGCGGCGCGGGAGCTGCCGTACTCGCCAAAGTTAAGGGTTTCGATACATTCGTATCCGATATGTCCGCCATTAAAGACAAATACAAGGAACTGCTGGACAGGTATGACATTGCTTGGGAGGAAGGACAGCATACCGAAGAGCTGATACTCAATGCCGATGAGGTGGTAAAAAGCCCCGGTATCCCCAATGACGCGCCGCTGATTCTGAAATTGAAAGAGAAAGGTATCTCTATCATCTCCGAGATAGAATTTGCCGGACGTTATACAAACGCTAAAATGATTTGTATTACAGGTTCTAACGGTAAGACTACCACTACTTCGCTCATTTACCACATTTTCAAGAGTGCGGGACTGAACGTGGGACTGGCCGGAAACATCGGCAACAGCCTCGCCTTGCAAGTAGCAATGGAAAAGCACGATTATTATGTTATCGAGCTCAGCTCCTTCCAACTGGATAATATGTATAAGTTCCGTGCCAATATCGCCGTACTGATGAATATCACTCCCGACCATCTGGACCGATACGATCATTGTATGCAGAAATACGTAGACGCCAAATTCCGCATCACGCAAAACCAGACGCCGGAAGACGCTTTCATCTACTGGAACGACGACCCTATCATCCGCAGGGAATTGGAGAAGCACGGTCTGAAAGCGCATCTCTATCCTTTTGCCGCCGTGAAAGAGGACGGAGCCATCGCTTATGTGGAAGACGGCGAAGTGGAAATCAACGAACCTATCGCTTTCAATATGGAACAAGAGGAACTTGCCCTGCACGGAACCCATAATCTCTATAACTCATTGGCGGCCGGTATCTCCGCCAATCTTGCAGGCATCAGGAAAGAAGATATACGCAAAGCCCTATCCGACTTCAAGGGTGTGGAACACCGTCTGGAAAAGGTGGCGACCGTACGCGGCATCCAGTTCATCAACGACTCCAAAGCGACCAATGTCAATTCTTGCTGGTATGCTTTACAAAGCATGACAACCAAGACCGTACTGATTCTTGGCGGCAAAGACAAAGGCAATGACTATACCGAAATAGAAGACCTGGTACGCACCAAATGCTCGGCCTTGGTTTATTTGGGGCTGCACAATGAAAAGCTGCATGAGTTCTTCGACCGTTTCGGGCTACCCGTTGCCGATGTGCAAACCGGTATGAAAGATGCGGTAGACGCAGCTTTCAAACTGGCGCAGAAAGGCGAAACGGTATTATTGAGTCCCTGTTGCGCCTCATTCGACCTCTTCAAGAGCTACGAGGACAGAGGCGACCAATTTAAGAAATACGTAAGAGAGTTATAAATGGATTTATTAAAAAGCATATTCAAGGGAGACAAAGTAATCTGGATTATCTTCCTCTTCCTTTGCCTCATCTCCATCACAGAGGTGTTCAGTGCGGCCAGTACGCTTACCTACAAAAGTGGCGACCACTGGGGGCCTATCACTCAGCACAGCATTATCCTAATGGTGGGCGCTGTGATTGTGGTACTTATGCACAACATTCCCTATAAATGGTTCCAGGTATTTCCCGTCTTCCTGTTACCGGCTTCCGCGATACTGCTGGTGCTGGTCATGATGATGGAACGTATCAATGGCGCGGCGCGCTGGATGACATTCATGGGTATACAGTTCCAGCCCTCGGAGATTGCAAAAATGGCGGTTATCATCGTCACGGCTTTCATCCTGTCCAAAGGGCAGGACGAGGACGGCGCCAATCCGAAGGCGTTCAAACGGATTATGATAATAACCGGGATTATCTGCCTGCTCATTGCTCCGGAGAACCTGTCCACAGCCGCACTGCTGTTCGGAGTAGTCTTTTTGATGATGTTCATAGGACGTGTCTCCGCTAAAAAACTGTTGATACTGATTGGCGGTTTGGCATCGGTGGGTGTTATCGCCGTAGCTTTCCTACTGATGACAAAGAACAGCGATATACCTTTCCTGCACCGGTTTGATACGTGGCGTGCCCGTATCGAGAAATTCACGAGTGACAAGGAAGTACCCGCCGCCAAGTTCGACATAGACAAAGACGCGCAGATAGCCCACGCACGCATCGCCGTTGCCACCAGCAATGTTGTAGGCAAAGGTCCGGGTAATTCCGTACAGCGGGACTTCCTGAGCCAGGCATTCTCCGACTTCATCTTTGCCATTATCATCGAGGAGCTCGGACTGGTAGGAGGAGTCGTAGTTGTATTCCTCTACATCTGCCTGTTGATACGTGTAGGGCGTATCGCCAAGAAATGCGACCGTACCTTCCCCGCCTTTCTCATCATCGGCATAGCCCTGTTACTGGTGTCACAGGCCGTCTTCAACATGATGGTAGCCGTGGGGTTGGCTCCCGTTACCGGACAACCGCTACCGCTTATCAGTAAGGGCGGTACTTCTACGTTGATAAACTGCGCCTATATCGGTATGATATTGAGCGTCAGCCGATATACAGCCAAACTGGAAGAACAGAGGGAACATGATGCGCAAATCACCATGCAGGTAGAAACCGGCAGCGGAGACGAGAGTACTTACAGCGAGGCGCAAAGCGCCGCAGAGCCGACAGCCAAAATGCTGAACAGCGATGCAGAATTTGAATAAGATTAATTATCAGTAGTAGCAAATAGATGAACTCAGATATGGAAACAAAGAATAGCAAGCCGCGCATTATTATCAGCGGTGGCGGCACAGGCGGACACATTTTCCCGGCTGTATCCATCGCCAACGCGATTAAGGAGTTGCGTCCCGATGCGGAAATCCTGTTTGTAGGCGCAGAAGGGCGTATGGAGATGCAGCGTGTACCCGATGCCGGTTACAAGATTATCGGTCTGCCCGTAGCGGGTTTCGACCGCAAACACTTGTGGAAGAACTTTGCCGTATTGATGAAACTGGCGCGCAGCCAATGGAAAGCGCGCAGAATCATCAAGCAATTCCGTCCGCAGGTGGCGGTAGGCGTAGGCGGCTATGCCAGCGGCCCGACCCTGAAAACGGCGGGAATGATGGGAGTACCGACTCTGATACAGGAGCAAAACTCGTATGCAGGCGTCACCAACAAGCTGCTTGCCAAGAAAGCCTGTAAAATATGCGTTGCCTACGAAGGCATGGAGAAGTTCTTCCCCGCAGAGAAAATCATCATGACCGGCAATCCTGTTCGTCAGAATCTGTTCGGACATTCCGTTTCGCGCGAAGAAGCCGTACGCTATTTCAGTTTAGACCCGTCCAAAAAGACTATCCTGATATTGGGCGGCAGCCTCGGTGCGCGAACCATTAACCGGACTTTAACCGCGGGTCTTGACATCATCCGGCAGAATCCCGATATACAGTTCATCTGGCAAACCGGTAAAATATACATCGACCAGGTAAGAGACGCCATCACCACAGCAGTCGGTGAAGCCGTACACCATCCGCATATCAACGCCATTCCCAATCTGTATGTAACAGATTTCATCAAAGACATGGCGAATGCCTATGCGGCGGCCGACTTGGTAATCTCCCGTGCCGGTGCAGGTTCCATTTCAGAATTCTGCCTGCTGCACAAGCCTGTAATCCTTGTTCCGTCGCCCAATGTGGCGGAAGACCACCAGACCAAGAATGCGCTGGCGCTCGTCGATAAAGACGCCGCTATCTATGTGAAGGACGTGGAAGCCCAGGAGAAACTTCTGCCCGTGGCATTGGCAACCGTAAAAGACAGTGATAAGCTGAAAGAATTGAGCAACAACATCGCCAAACTGGCATTACCCGACTCGGCAACAATCATTGCCAAAGAGGTGCTGAAACTTATTAAATGACAAGTACATGAATATAGAGACCATAAAATCCGTTTATTTCGTCGGCGCCGGCGGCATTGGCATGAGCGCGCTGATACGCTATTTTCTTTCCAAAGGCAAATTCGTAGCAGGGTATGACCGCACGCCGAGCGCGCTGACCGAGCACCTGATTGCAGAAGGCGCACAGATACATTACGAGGAAGACGTCACCCTTATTCCGGAGAATTGCAAGGACAAAGGAAACACATTGGTTGTGTACACCCCTGCCATCCCCCAAGAGCATGCCGAGCTGGCGTACTTTCATGAAAACGGTTTTGAGATACACAAACGCTCCCAAGTGCTGGGCACCATCACCCGCAGCAGCAAGGGACTTTGCGTTGCCGGCACTCATGGAAAGACTACCACGAGTACAATGGCCGCACACTTGTTTCACCAGTCGCATATAGGCTGTACCGCTTTCCTCGGCGGCATTTCCAAAAACTACGGAACAAACCTGCTCCTGTCGCAGACCAGCCCGTATACTGTGATTGAAGCGGACGAATTCGACCGTTCCTTTCACCGGCTCTCTCCTTATATGAGCGTCATCACCGCCACAGACCCCGACCATTTGGATATATACGGTACATGCGAAGCCTATCTTGAAAGTTTCCGTCACTACACCACCCTTATCCAACCGGGAGGCGCATTGATTCTCCGTAAAGGCCTTGCCCTGCAACCGGACGTGCAACCGGGAGTAAAGATATATACCTACTCCCGCGACGAAGGAGACTTCCATGCAGAGAATATCCGCATCGGCAATGGTGAAATCTTCATAGACTTCGTTGCTCCGGACACCCGTATCAACGACATCCGGCTTGGCGTACCCATCGGCATCAATATAGAAAACGGCGTAGCCGCCATGGCGCTCGCCCACCTGAACGGAGTTACCGACGAGGAAATCAAACAAGGAATGGCAAGTTTCCGCGGAGTAGACCGCCGCTTCGACTTCAAGATTAAGACGGACAAGCTCGTATTCCTCAGCGACTACGCTCATCATCCTGCCGAAATCGCGCAAAGCGTAAAGTCCATCCGCGAGCTTTACAAGGACAAGAAGATAACCGCCATCTTCCAACCGCACCTCTATACCCGTACCAAAGACTTCTACAAGGACTTTGCAGACAGTCTTTCCCTATTGGACGAGGTGATTCTGACGGAAATCTACCCTGCCCGCGAACAACCCATTCCCGGTGTCAGCAGCCGGCTCATTTATGACAACCTGCGTCCGGGTATCGAAAAGTGTATTTGCAAGAAAGAAGATATTCCGGCCCTGCTTGCAAAGAAACCTATCGAAGTGCTGATAGTGTTGGGCGCCGGTGACCTGGATAACTATGTGCCTTCCATAACCCAGTTGCTCGAACAGCGGGCAAACAGTGAATCGTAAATCGTCAAACAGTAAATAAGCCTATGATTAAACGGATTTTACTTTCTATCGTCCTGCTGCTTATCCTCGCCTATCTGGTGGTAGCCATTACCGCTTTCAACCGAAAGCCGGCGGGTCGGGTGTGCCGCGATGTAGAGTTGGTCATCAAGGATACGGTATACGCCGGTTTCATCACGAAAAAGGAAGTGGCCGCCATGCTGGAGAAGAAAGGCATCAGCCCCATAGGCAAGAACTTAGACCGTATACGCACCAAGACTTTAGAGCAGGTACTCTCCAAACATCCGCTCATCGACGAAGTGGAATGTTACAAGACGCCAAGCGGCAAACTCTGTATCGAAGTAACCCAGCGCATCCCTATCCTGCGGATAATGAGCGCCAACGGCGAAAACTACTATCTGGACAACAAAGGCACCGTGATGCCGCCCGATGCAAAGTGCGTCGCCCACCTCGCCATTGTGACCGGAAACGTAGAAAAGTCGTTTGCCATGAGGGATTTATATAAGTTTGGTGTATTTTTGCAAAAGAATTCGTTCTGGGACGCACAAATCGAGCAGATTCATGTATTACCCGGCAGGAACATAGAGTTAGTACCGCGTGTAGGCGACCACATCATCTACCTCGGCAAACTTGACGACTTCGAACGGAAACTGAAACGGGTAAAGACATTCTACGAGAAAGGCTTAAACAAGGTAGGCTGGAACAAATATTCCCGTATCAGTGTTGAGTTCGGTAACCAGATTATCTGCACGAAAAGAGAATAGTTTCCGCGCAGCAAACAATAGACAGTAAATAGTAAAATAGTAAATAAGATAGTTATGGCAACAACAGATTTCATCGCCGCTATTGAGTTGAGTTCTTCCAAGATTTCCGGTATCGCAGGAAAGAAGAACAGTGACGGAAGCATTCAGGTGTTGGCTTACGCACGTGAAGATGCATCCTCGTTCATTCACAAGGGTGTCATCTACAATATCGATAAGACAGCGCAGGCATTGACTTCCATCACCAACAAGCTGGAAAGCCAGCTTAACAACTCCATTGCCAAAGTATACGTAGGCATCGGCGGACAGTCATTGCGCACAGTAAAGAATGCGGTGAGTCGTACACTGGAAGAAGAGGGCATCATCTCGCAAGAGCTGGTAGACTCCATCTGTGACGAGAACCTTGAAGTGCCGTTGGCAGACATGAGCGTACTGGATGTAGCCCCTCAAGAGTATAAGATAGACAACAACCTTCAAGCCGACCCGGTAGGAGTGGCGGGACAACACATCACAGGACAATTCCTCAACATCGTAGCCCGCGCCTCACTCAAGAAGAATCTGGAACACAGCTTCGAGCAGGCAAAGGTAGAGATAGCCGACCTTCTCATCGCTCCGATAGCCTTGGCAAACGCCGTTTTAACGGAAAACGAGATGCGTTCGGGCTGTGCATTGGTGGACTTCGGCGCCGATACGACTACCATTTCAGTCTACAAGAACAATATTCTCCGCTACTTGAGTGTATTGCCATTGGGCGGAAACACCATCACCCGTGACATCACCTCGCTGCAAATGGAAGAGCAGGATGCCGAAAAGCTGAAGCTGCAATACGGCAACGCCCTTTACGAAGAAGAGGAGGAGAGCGAAACTCCCGCCGTATGTACGACGGACGACGGACGCGCCATCGAACTGACTACGCTGAACAACATCATCGAAGCCCGTGCCGAAGAAATCCTTGCCAACGTATGGAACCAGTTACAGCTCTCCGGTTATGAAGACAAACTGTTCTCCGGAGTGGTATTCACCGGCGGCGGCGCCAACCTGAAGAATATTGAAGAAGCGTTCCGCAAGCAAAGCAAGATAGAGAAAATAAAGACGATGCGCTTCGTGCATAACACCATTCACGGTTTCAGTGACGTGCTGGCCAAAGACGGCATGCAGAACACGTTGCTCGGCCTTCTTGCCGCAGGCAATGAGAACTGCTGCCTGCAAGAGGTAAAACCTGCGCAACCGGCCGGTAATCCCACACCCAAACCCGTTGACATGTTCGGCAACGACGAAGCCCTGAAGGAACAGGAAGCCGCAGCCCGTGCCGCCAAAGCTCAACGCGAGAAAGAGGAAAAGGAGCGCAGAGAGAAGGAGCGTAAAGAACGGGAAAAGAAAGAAAAAGAGAAGAAGAAAGGTCCCAGCTGGTTTGAAAAGACCTTCAATAAGCTCTCCAACGAGATTTTCTCAGACGACGATATGAAATAATTAAAAACTCTATAATCATGGATGATATAGCACAATTCGATTTTCCGACCGATTCACCGAAAATCATCAAAGTTATCGGTGTGGGTGGCGGTGGCGGTAATGCCGTAAACCACATGTACCGGGAAGGCATACATGATGTAACGTTCGTGCTGTGCAACACAGACAACCAGGCGTTGAAAGACTCTCCCGTTCCTGTGAAGTTGCAACTCGGCAAAGAAGGTCTGGGAGCCGGAAACCGTCCCGCCCGTGCCCGTAAGGCAGCCGAAGAAAGTATCGAAGACATCAAGGCCATGCTGAACGACGGCACGAAAATGGTCTTCATCACCGCCGGAATGGGTGGTGGTACAGGTACGGGTGCAGCGCCCATCATTGCACAGACCGCCAAAGAAATGGACATCCTGACTATCGGTATCGTCACCATCCCGTTCCGTTGGGAGGGCGACAAGAAGATAGACCAAGCACTGGACGGCGTGGAAGAAATCAGTAAGCATGTGGATGCCCTGCTGGTTATCAACAACGAGAAACTGAGCGAAATATATAGCGAACTCTCCGTAGACGACGCTTTCGACAAAGCCGACGACACCCTTTCGGTTGCCGCCAAGAGTATTGCCGAAATCATCACCCTGCACGGCAAGGTCAACCTCGACTTCAACGATGTGAAAACCGTACTGAAAGACGGCGGCGTAGCCATCATGAGTACAGGATACGGCGAAGGAGACAACCGCGTAAGCATGGCTATCCAGAACGCCCAGCACTCTCCGCTGCTGAACAACAACGACATCTTCAACTCCAAGAAGGTATTGCTCAATATCTCTTACAGCTCCCAGCACAAACTGATGATGAGCGAAATGGATGAGGTAAAAGAGTTCATGAACCGTTTCAGCCGCGACTTCGAAACCAAATTCGGTATGGCTATCGACGACAAGCTGGAACAAAGCGTCAAGATTACCTTGCTTGCCACCGGCTTCGGCATCCAGGACATTCACATGAAGGAAATGGACGACCGCATCACCCAGCGTACCGCAGAAGAGCAGAAACGCCTCGCCGAACTGGAAGAAGAGGAAGAGCAAAGACGCTCACGCCGCGAAACATACTACGGAAAGGACGCCAATACCAAGTATCAGCGCCTGCGCCGCCGGCATATCTATATCTTCAACCCCGAAGACCTGGACAATGCCGACATCATCAGTATGGTGGAGAACTCCCCCACTTACCTGCGCGACAAGAGCACCCTGGCCGCAATCAAAGTCAAGGCGGAAGAAGCCGGAATACTCGCCACCGAAGAAGCGCAGGAAGCGGAGAACGGCGGCAACAGCGTAATCACCTTCTAAACCGCCTGCCGTTCTAAACTTCAGCCGTAAACAACAAATTGTAAACAGTAAAACAGTAAAGAATAAGATGGATTTATTTGAAAGAGTCAGCGAAGACATTAAAAACGCAATGAAGGCTAAAGACAAAGTAGCCCTGGAAACACTGAGAAACGTAAAGAAAGTATTCCTTGAAGCAAAGACCGCTCCGGGAGCCAATGATACCCTGACCGACGCCGACGCCCTGAAAATCATTCAGAAACTGACAAAGCAGGGCAAAGATGCCGCCGAGATTTATGTGCAACAGGGACGTCAGGACCTTGCCGACGCAGAATTGGCGCAAGTAAAGGTAATGGAAGCATATCTGCCCAAACAAATGTCTCCCGAAGAATTGGAAGCCGCTCTGAAGGCAATCATCGCCGAAGTAGGCGCTACCGGCGGCAAAGATATGGGTAAGGTAATGGGTGTGGCCAGCAAGAAACTTGCCGGACTTGCCGAAGGACGTGCCATTTCAGCCAAAGTAAAAGAATTGCTGGGATAAGGATTTTCCCAATCCCGCTACGCATAGAGCCGTACCTCAAGCGTCTCCCTTTTTGGAGAGGATAGCTTGGGGTACGGCTTTTTATTGCTGCATTATTCATCACCCGTCCTGGTCACAAATTCTCATATACCACGGCACAAAGTGTTCAAACGCATAAAAACAAAATGTTTTAGCCTATAAAAACAAAAAGTTTCAATAGGCGGAAACGAAATGTTCTGCGTAGTGAAACAAACTGTTCCATACCGCGAAACAAACTGTTTCAACGGTTGAAACCCTTTGTTTCCCCCTTTGAAACCCAAAACCGGATACAGTGAAACGGGATTATCCCCGGGGCGAAACTTAATCAAACAACTCTTTCAGGACTTCCAAAGACTTGAGTACGGGAAAATCAGGCAGATGCAAACGGTAATATTCATTCATTATCGCCAAACAACGGGCACGTTCCGTGCGGCTCATGGCAAAGAGATGCATGGTTTCATAATTCATGCGCATCAGCCCCGTCAGGCGTGACGCCTCTTCCTGCCCTATGTAATCGGAATGCAACTGCGGGCGTAACGGAGTAAAGCAAGCGTTCTGCAAATCGAAATAGTCACCGCTGTGGTAATCTTCCAGATTCGGATACAACCCGAGGAAGCGCGACAGCCGCATCAAAAAGACCAGATGAAAGTTGGCAAAACCGCTGCCGCATTCATCCAGCCAGACAATGGAATGCTGCAAATAAGCGAATAAAGGACGGTTTTCCGCTTCCTCGCGCAACGCACGATATAAGAACTCAGACAAAAACAGAGCGATGGCAGACTTATAAGGATCGTAAGGAATCGAAGTAAAAGGATAAAGAGACTTGGCCTCTTTCACCTTATATATAGTGGTATTCGGCCGGAAGTCCGCCTCCAACTCCACCAAAGACAGAGGCTGGAACAGTACCGACTTCACCGCAGCCTTACGCGAACGAGACACCGGAACCAGGAAAGAAGCCCGTCCGGACACCTCGGTATAGATGTCTACAATAATAGAAGTATCCTTATACTTCAAAGAATGTAATACGATTCCTTGCGTTTTCTGTAACATTTCCGTCCTTTATCAAGTTTCAATCCGGCTAACAAAGCTACAAAAAAAGCGCGAAACTACGGAATTTAAAGAAGGAGAATAAAAAAAACGAAGCAAAGACAGAAAAATTGAAACACCAATACATCTCTGATTATCAGAGGATAAAACCGTATTTAAAAAGAAACTCAGAAGAAATACCGCAAAATTTTTATCGGAAATGTTTGCCAATTCAAAAATAGTTTCTACCTTTGCAACCGCAAACGAAAGGAAAGTCGGATGCAAGAGCGGAAACGCTCACCAAGGATGGCCCGTTCGTCTATCGGTTAGGACGCAAGATTTTCATTCTTGAAAGGGGGGTTCGATTCCCCCACGGGCTACAATTAAAAGAATAAACGAATTAAAAAAGATTAGTCGAGATGGCAAATCACAAATCATCACTGAAAAGAATCAGACAAGAAGAGACAAGAAGACTTCACAACAGATACTATGGTAAAACCATGAGAAACGCTGTTCGTAAGCTTCGTGCTACTACAGATAAAGCTGAAGCAACAGCTATGTATCCTGGTATCACAAAGATGTTGGATAAGTTGGCTAAGACTAACGTAATCCACAAGAACAAAGCTAACAACTTGAAGTCAAAGTTGGCGGTTTACATCAACAAACTCGGTTAAGCTGATAAGTTACACAAAAGATATGAGAGGCCGGACTTTTTAGTCCGGCCTTTTCTGCATTCGCATCATCCCCGGACAATAGTTCCGAAACAAATTCTCACGGTGCTAAAAAGCTGTAAACAGCCCAAATTTATCAAGGCGTTGGCATGATATATCAAGGATTTTCACTATTTTTGCTTTGTTATTACAATAAGAGAAATTAGATTATGACTGAAGAAGAAAAGATAAACGGCGAAAGTAATTACTCGGCCAGTAACATCCAGGTTTTGGAAGGTTTAGAGGCCGTACGTAAGCGTCCTGCCATGTATATCGGCGACATTAGTATCAAGGGACTCCATCACTTGGTTTACGAAGTTGTAGACAACTCCATCGACGAAGCGCTCGCCGGTTATTGCGACCACATCGAGGTTACCATCAACGAGGACAACTCCATCACCGTACAAGATAACGGACGTGGTATTCCGGTAGACTTTCACGAAAAAGAACAGAAATCAGCTCTCGAAGTTGTTATGACCGTGTTGCACGCCGGTGGTAAATTCGACAAGGGCTCTTATAAGGTTTCCGGCGGTCTGCACGGTGTCGGCGTATCTTGTGTGAACGCACTGTCTACGCACATGACTACCCAGGTTTTCCGCAACGGAAAAATCTACCAGCAAGAATACGAATGCGGCCATCCGCTATACTCGGTAAAGGAAGTAGGCACTACCGATATCACAGGTACACGCCAACAGTTCTGGCCGGATGATACAATCTTTACCGAAACCGTGTACAATTACGATATCCTGGCAACCCGTATGCGTGAGCTGGCTTATCTGAACGCCGGTATCAAAATTACGCTGACCGACCTCCGCGTAAAAGAGGAAGACGGAAGCTACAAGCAAGAAATTTTCTATTCCGTAGAAGGTTTGAAGGAGTTTGTACGCTATATAGATTCTTCCCGCGAACATCTGGTGAACGATGTTATCTACATCAATACCGAAAAACAAGGTACGCCGGTAGAAGTGGCCATCATGTACAACACTTCCTACAATGAGAATATCCACTCTTATGTAAACAATATCAATACCATTGAAGGTGGTACTCACTTGGCAGGTTTCCGCCGTGCGCTGACCCGTACTTTGAAGAAATACGCCGAGGACAACAAGATGCTGGAGAAGGCAAAGGTAGAGATTTCCGGTGACGACTTCCGCGAAGGTCTGACCGCGGTTATCTCCATCAAGGTGGCCGAACCGCAGTTTGAAGGACAGACCAAAACGAAGCTCGGCAACAACGAGGTTATGGGAGCCGTAGACCAGGCTGTAGGCGAAGCGCTCTCCTATTACCTGGAAGAGCATCCCAAAGAGTCCAAAATGATTGTAGACAAGGTGATATTGGCGGCACAGGCACGTGTGGCAGCACGCAAGGCACGTGAGTCCGTACAACGCAAGTCGCCGATGTCGGGTGGCGGTATGCCGGGCAAACTGGCCGACTGCTCCAGCAAGGACCCGGAAGAATGCGAACTGTTCCTCGTCGAGGGTGACTCTGCCGGTGGTTCTGCAAAACAAGGACGTAACCGTGCTTTCCAGGCTATCCTGCCGTTGCGCGGTAAGATTCTTAACGTAGAGAAAGCCATGTGGCACAAGGCATTCGAAAGCGATGAAGTAAACAATATCATTCAGGCTTTGGGTATCCGCTTCGGTGTAGACAGCGAAGACAGTAAGGAAGCCAACATAGACAAGTTGCGTTATAAGAAAGTTATCATCATGACCGATGCCGACGTCGATGGCTCTCACATCGACACGCTGATTATGACGCTCTTCTTCCGCTATTTCCCGCAGGTGATACAGCAAGGTTATCTGTACATCGCCACTCCCCCGCTCTATCTTTGTACCAAGGGTAAGGTAAAAGAGTATTGCTGGACAGACCAACAACGCCAGAAGTTTATCGATACTTACGGCGGCGGTTCGGAGAATGCCGTTCACACCCAACGCTACAAAGGTTTGGGTGAAATGAACCCGGAACAGTTGTGGGAAACAACCATGAATCCGGAAAACCGTATGCTGAAACAAGTGCATCTTGAAAATGCCGCCGAGGCCGACTACACGTTCTCCATGCTGATGGGTGAAGATGTAGGCCCGCGCCGCGATTTCATTGAAAAGAATGCAACGTATGCAAATATCGATGCATAATTAGGGAATTAAAAATTGAGAATTAAGAATTAAAAAATGATAGTATGTCACCATCATTCATTTTTCAATTCTTAATTCTCAATTCTCAATTTTTTATTTACCAACCTCACATCTTACAACGAAGAAGCTCCGGACGGACAGGAAATACCTGTTGACCGGAGCTTTTCTTATATCATTCCTTGTTTCTTCATCTCTTCCGCCGCCAATTCCAGCTCGGCATACCAATCTTCACCGAATTTACGTATCAAAGGTTCCTTTAAGAACTTATACACCGGGACATCCTCTTTCTGCCCCAATAAGACAGCGGCCTTACAAACATCCCAACGATGATAGTTCACCGCTTTATAAGGCCCGTAATCGCCTATACGGATAGGGTAAAGATGACAGGAAACAGGTTTATAAAAGTCTGTCTTACCTTCTCGGTACGCTTTCTCTATGGCACAATAACAACAGCCTTTCTCGTCATAGCAAGTAAATACACAATCCTTATTATTAACGATAGAGGTTACCAGATCGCCCTCTTCATCCGTGTACACCACACCCTGCGCATCTATCACAGCGCGTGCTTCCGGAGAAAGCTCATCCCATATCACAGGCAGTACCTCTTCCAGCTTCTCTATCTCCTCAAATTCCACCGGAGCACCGGCATCTCCCTCAATGCAACATTCTCCTTTGCAAGCATCCAGATTGCAAAGGAACTTCTCACGCAGTACATCAAAAGAAACGACAACATCATCTATCTGTAACATAACATCTTCTTTTTTAAGCGTGCAAAAATACGAAAAAGGCGTGGATTACTAATAATCCACGCCTTTCAATATGCTAATAATACTTACTTTATCAAGTCCTTACCCGTCATCTCAGCCGGTTGCTTCATACCCAGAATATGCAGGATAGAAGGAGCAACATCCGCCAACACACCGTTTTCCACCTTAGCATCCTTGTTTGCCGTTACATAAACAAACGGAACGGGATTCAAAGAGTGAGCCGTATTCGGCGTACCGTCCTCGTTCAGGGCATGGTCGGCGTTACCGTGGTCGGCGATGACGATTACCTCGTAATCGTTGGCCTTGGCAGCTTCCACCGTATCTTTCACACAGTCGTCGATGGCTTTTACCGCCTTCTCAATAGCTTCGTAGATACCGGTGTGGCCTACCATATCGCCGTTCGCATAATTCACTACGATGAAATCGAACTTCTTGGTATTGATAGCCTCAACCAATTTATCCTTTACTTCGTAAGCGCTCATCTCCGGTTTCAGGTCATACGTAGCAACCTTCGGAGACGGAACAAGAATACGTTCTTCCGCATCGTACGGAGTTTCGCGACCGCCGTTGAAGAAGAATGTTACGTGAGCATACTTCTCCGTTTCGGCGATATGGAGCTGAGTTTTACCGTTGGCAGCCAAATATTCACCCAATGTATTCTGCACGTTTTCCTTATCGAAAAGGATATGTACACCCTTGAAAGAAGCATCGTACGGAGTCATACAGTAGTACTGCAAGCCGGGAATAGTGTGCATGCCCTGTTCCGGCATATCCTGCTGAGTTAGGACGACAGTCAATTCCTTGGCACGGTCGTTACGATAGTTGAAGAAGATAACCACGTCACCTTCCTTGATAGTACCGTCGCAGCCGGCATTTACAATCGGCTTGATGAATTCATCGGTTACACCTTCGTCGTAAGACTCCTGCATGGCCTGAACCATATCCGACGCAACCTTTCCCTCACCGTTTACAAGCAGGTCGTAAGCCACTTTCACACGTTCCCAACGCTTGTCACGGTCCATGGCGTAGAAACGGCCTACGATGGAAGCAATCTTACCGGCCGACTTTTCGCAATGCGCCGTCAACTGTTCGATGAAGCCCTTACCGCTCTTCGGGTCGGTATCGCGACCGTCCATGAAGCAATGGATAAATGTATTCTCGATACCGTATTCCTTTGAAATATCGCAGAGTTTGAACAGGTGGTCGAAAGAACTATGCACACCGCCGTTGCTGGTCAATCCCATAAAGTGGATGTTCTTGCCACGTTCCTTGGCGTAAGAGAAAGCGGAAACGATTTCCTTGTTCTTCAGGATGCTGCCGTCGGCACAAGCACGGTTAATCTTTACCAAGTCCTGATATACGATACGTCCTGCGCCGATATTGAGGTGACCTACTTCCGAGTTACCCATCTGTCCGTCGGGCAGACCGACATTCTCACCGCTTGCCTGCAACTCAGAATGCGGATAAGCCGCCAACAAGCTATCCCAGTAGGGAGTAGGCGTATTGAAAATCACATCATCTTTACCTTGATCGCCGATACCCCAGCCATCAAGAATCATTAAAAGGGCTTTCTTGCTCATAATTAGTATTGTTTTAATTGTACAAATCTCTTTTTTACGGAAGGAAAAGGGCGCATAAAACATTTTTGCCGATTTCTTTCAGGTACGGATTACACGGATTCCGCAGATTAAAGGCTACGCTATATATAGACTGAATGAGAAACCCGTGAAATCCGTGTAATCCGTACCTGAAACAAGAAACTGTAAGCGTCTTATGGCTTTGGCACAGCTCCCTTTTTCCGGTTGCAAAGGTACAAAATAGCGGCCAAACTATGCCACTTCAAAAAGTAAAAATAACATTTGCGCAAAGAGCCTCTCCCCGTAAATAACAAGAAATCCTAAAAAAGCCGTACAAACGCAGAAAGTCAGGCCTGATTTTCATACTTTTGCAGAGCTTTTAAATAAAATCAACTGAAATTATGGACGATTCAAACCCACGAACGTGCAATAGTGTTTACAATTAAAGCGAACGGAGACGTTGGTCGCAATGCCTCTGTTCGGACTAAAGAAAGGAGGCAAAACAATGAGAAAGTATCTCTACAGCGAAAACGGCTTCGTAGAAAAGGCCGAATGGAAACCTAACTGCTGGGTAAACGTGGAATGCCCGGACGACAGCGATTTCCAATTCCTTACCCAAGAACTGAAAGTACCCGAATCATTCCTTGAAGATATAGCCGATACGGACGAGCGCCCGCGTACGGAGACGGAAGGCAACTGGCTGCTGACTATCCTGCGTATTCCCATGCAGAGCAGCCAGCACGGCATCCCGTTTATCACAGTGCCCATCGGTATCATCACAAACAACGACATCATCGTTTCCGTGTGCTATCATCACACCGAACTGATACCGGACTTCATACAGCATACCCGCCGCAAAGGTATCGTCGTCAACAATAAGCTGACGCTGATTTTACGAATCATATACTCCTCTGCCGTATGGTTCCTGAAATACCTGAAGCAAATCAATAACGATGTAGCCACCGCCGAAAAGGAACTGGAAAAGAGTATCCGTAACGAAGACCTTCTTCAGTTGATGAAGCTGCAAAAGACGCTCGTATACTTCAACACTTCCATCCGAGGAAACGAAGTTATGATAGGACGGTTGAAGAATATCTTCCAAGATACCGACTACCTCGACCTGGAACTGCTGGAGGACGTCGTGATAGAGCTGAAACAGGCGTACAACACGGTGAACATTTACAGTGACATCCTTACGGGAACGATGGACGCCTTCGCCTCCATCATATCCAATAACGTGAACGCCATCATGAAACGCATGACGAGCCTATCCATCACACTGATGATACCCACATTGATAGCCAGCTTCTACGGCATGAATGTGGATATACATCTGGAAAGTTTTCCGCATGCGTTCATATTCATCATTCTGCTGTCCGCAATATTGTCGGCCGTAACCTTTATATGGTTCAGAAAGATTAAGTGGTTCTAAAACAGTTCCAGCTGTCCGTCACCCAGCAGATTAAAAGTCATGCGATGATAAGGAGTGGTTCCCCGTTCGGCGATAGCCGCACGGTGCTTCTTTGTGGGATATCCCTTATTATGATTCCAATCGTAGTAAGGGAACTCTTCGTGCAGCCGGTTCATATAATCATCACGATACGTCTTGGCCAGAATGGATGCCGCCGCGATGGAAAGATACTTACCGTCGCCTTTCACAACGGTGGTATGCGGAATATCCCCGTATTTCCTGAAGCGGTTACCGTCGATAAGCAAATGCTGCGGGCGCAACTGCAACCGGTCAACAGCGCGATGCATGGCAAGGAAGGAAGCGTTCAGGATATTTATCTTGTCAATCTCCTTGGGGGAGACAACACCTACCGCCCATGCCAGCGCTTCTTTCTCGATGACCTCTCGCAAAGCGTAGCGTTGCTTCTCGGTAAGTTGCTTGGAGTCGTTCAGCAAATCGTTCTCGAAGTCTTTGGGCAGAATAACGGCGGCGGCATATACGGCGCCGGCAAGACAGCCGCGTCCGGCCTCATCGCAACCGGCTTCTATCAGTTCTTTGTTCAAATAAGGTAACAGCATATATCACTACGTTAGAGCATACAAAGATAAATCTTTTCATAAGTAAACCGGACTTTTAAAGAGAATAAATAATATGCTTATCTTTGCCGGCAAATAAAACGACAACGGATATGTTTACAATTATCGGACTGATGCTCACCGGGATGCTGCTGGGCTATCTCTTACGAAAAAGGAATTTACACAGGATTCATACGGTTATCACAGTGTTAATCTGGGCGCTGCTTTTCATTCTCGGCATCGAGGTAGGCGGAAACGAGCAGATTATCAAAGGGCTGCATACCATAGGAATCGAGGCTGTCATACTAACCTTAGGCGGTACTTTGGGAAGTGTCGTCGCTGCCTGGGCATTGTGGAAAGCTTTATATAAGAAGAAAGGAAGAACGGCATGAAAGGCAGTCTTATTATAATCGGTTTCTTCGTTTTGGGTACGCTTTGCGGAGTTTTCCACCTGATACCCGTTGATGTAGTCATGGACAGCGAAATCAGCTTCTATGCTCTTTGCGCATTGATGTTCAGCGTAGGACTGAGTGTGGGCAACGACCCGCAGACATTAAAGAACTTCCGTTCGCTTAATCCGCGACTGGTCTTTCTGCCTGTCATGACGATACTGGGTACATTGGCAGGTTCCGCGGCGGTCAGTCTTATCCTTACCCACCGTTCCGTAACCGACTGTCTGGCGGTAGGCTCAGGATTCGGATATTATTCGCTCTCCAGCATCTTCATCACCGAATACAAGGGAGCCGAACTCGGTACTATCGCCCTGCTGGCCAATATCAGCCGCGAGATACTGACTTTGCTGGCAGCTCCGCTACTGGTGCGCTGGTTCGGCAATCTGGCTCCTATCTCTGCCGGCGGCGCTACGACAATGGATACCACACTGCCGATAATCACCCGTACTGCCGGACAGCAGTTTGTCGTCGTTTCCATCTTCCACGGGTTTGTGGTGGACTTCAGCGTGCCGTTTCTGGTCACCTTGTTCTGTTCGATATAGGTGATGGCAGATAGAAGTCTTGCATTGAGGTGAGAATACGGCATCGTTACAACAGATTCATCCCATGAGATAACTGTATTCGTCTTACGGGACAAAAAAAATCATCCCGTGAGATGAATAAATCCGTCCCACGGGATGAATAGTTTCGTCTTACGAGACGAATCGCGTATGCTTAGAACAAGCTCCAAGCCACGGTCAGCCCCGCCATAACGATGGCTACCATGCTCATCAGCTTGATAAGGATGTTAAGGCTCGGACCGGAAGTGTCTTTAAAGGGGTCGCCTACCGTATCGCCTACAACCGTGGCTTTATGCACTTCACTGCCTTTGCCGCCGAAATTGCCCTCTTCTACATACTTCTTGGCATTATCCCATGCGCCACCGGCATTCGCCATAAAGATGGCAAGTACGAATCCGCTGCTAAGACCGCCGATAAGCAGTCCCAACACACCGGGAACACCGAAGATAAGTCCGGTCATGATAGGAGCGACAATTGCGATGAGTGAGGGAACTACCATTTCGCGCTGCGCGCCTTTCGTGGAGATGGCTACACAGCGTTCATAGTCGGGCTCCGCCTCACCGGTCAGAATCCCTTTTATATCACGGAACTGACGGCGCACCTCATCTACCATGTGGGCGGCCGCACGACCTACGGCATTCATCGTCAATCCACAGAACAGGAAAGCCATCATACTGCCGAGGAACATACCCGAGAGGACTTTAGGATTCATCAGCGTAACATCGTAATGGTGCATGAAGTCGAAGAAAGTAGCGTCCTGCACGGACACCGCTTCACCGCCCACAAAGATGTCAGTGGTGCCCAGACGGGTCAGCCCGATACGGATTTCCTCGATGTAGGATGCAAGCAGGGCAAGCCCCGTCAACGCGGCCGAACCGATAGCGAAACCTTTGCCCGTGGCGGCTGTCGTATTCCCCAAAGAGTCGAGCGCATCGGTACGCTTGCGCACTTCCTCACCCAGACCGGACATCTCCGCATTACCGCCGGCATTGTCGGCAATAGGCCCGTAAGCGTCCGTAGCCAACGTAATGCCCAAAGTGGAAAGCATACCTACGGCAGCGATACCGATGCCGTAAAGTCCCAAGCCTACATTGGCAAAGTCGAATCCGGAAGCAAAAAGATACGAGGCAATGATGCCCACCACTACGGCAATTACCGGAATAGCGGTAGAGAGCATACCCAAACCGATACCGGAGATAATGACCGTGGCCGGCCCCGTCTTGCCGCTCTCACTCAGCTTCTGGGTGGGACGATAGGATTGGGAAGTATAATATTCCGTAGAACGCCCGATAACGATGCCTACCACCAGACCTACCACTACCGAACAGGAAATCCACATCCAGTTATCCAGCTTCAGCAACCAAAGAATAAGGAAAGTAGCAACGACTATCAGTACCGAACTCAAGTTCGTACCGAAAGCGAGGGAATTCAGCAAGTCTTTCATCTTGGCGTTCTCGTTGGTACGTACAGCGAAGATACCTATAATAGAGAGAATGATACCTACGGCCGCAATCAGCATCGGAGCGATAACGGCTTTGAACTGCATCAGCGTATCTCCCGAATGGATAAAAGCGGCGGCGCCAAGGGCGGCCGTAGCAAGGATGGAACCGCAATAGCTCTCGTAAAGGTCGGCGCCCATACCGGCCACATCGCCTACATTATCGCCTACGTTATCGGCGATGGTTGCGGGATTGCGCGGGTCGTCTTCGGGGATACCGGCTTCCACTTTACCCACGAGGTCGGCTCCTACGTCGGCGGCTTTCGTATAGATACCGCCGCCCACGCGTGCAAACAGGGCTTGTGTGGAAGCTCCCATACCGAACGTCAGCATCGTGGTGGTGATGATGCAAAGTTTATGGGTGGGTGTCATCACATCCACCGGGATAACTGCATTGAGCAGCAGATACCAGAAAGAAATGTCGAGCAGGCCGAGCCCCACTACAACCAGTCCCATTACCGCACCGCTGCGGAAAGCGACACGCAAGCCCGCGTTCAACGAGTTGCGCGCGGCATTCGCCGTACGCGCCGAAGCATACGTAGCCGTCTTCATTCCGAGAAATCCGGAAAGGCCGGAGAAGAATCCGCCTGTAAGGAAAGCTATCGGAACCCACGAGTTCTGCACTCCGAAGCCGTAAGCCATAATCGAGAAGAGAATCACCAGCCCCAGAAACACCCAGCCCACAATCTTATATTGCTGACGGAGATAGGACATGGCGCCTTTGCGCACGGCAGCGGCAATCTTAACCATTTGAGGAGTTCCCTCACTCTCTTTCATCATCTGACGGTGGAAATACCAGGCAAAGCAAAGTGCCAGAACGGAAGCGGCTGGAACCAGCCAGAAAAGCAATTGGTCCATAGCATAAATCGTATTAAAAGGTTGAACGAAAGCCTAAAAGTATTGATTTGGAATGAAATAAGCAAACGATTAACCGAATTTATGCCAGGGAGAGAACGCTTTATTCTATCGTTACAGCCGTACCGCAGGCAGTTACCATCAGCATACTGCCGCTGCCGCCTACCGTTTCGTAATCAAGGTCAACGCCAATCACAGCGTTAGCGCCCAACAGACGGGCTTGTTCCTGCATCTCGCGAAGCGCCGTGTCTTTGGCCTCGCGAAGCACTTCCTCGTACGAACCGCTGCGTCCGCCCACCACATCGCGGATACTGGCAAAGAAATCACGAAAGACGTTGGCACCGATAATCGTTTCACCGCTGACGATGCCAAAATAACGGGTGATACGTGCACCCTCGATAGTGGGAGTTGTTGTTACTAACATAGTTCCGTATTTTTAAGTTCTTGATATATCAGACGCAGAACAACTCAAAAAAGTTGCAAAGCATCAAAACATTTTACTGACGCGCTCGATACCTGCCGCCAATATATCTATCTCCTCTTTCGTATTATACAGGCCGAACGAAGCGCGTACCGTGCCTTCAATGCCGAGACGTTGCATCAGCGGCTGCGCGCAATGATGTCCCGTACGTACGGCAATGCCGAGACGGTCGAGTAAGGTACCCATATCGAAATGGTGGATATCGCCTACGAGGAAAGAAATGACGCTCCCTTTCTCTTGCGCCTCACCGAAGATGCGCATACCGGGAATCTCTTTCAGGCGGGACATAGCATACATAGTCAGTTCGTGTTCATGGGCGGCAATCTTCTCCATGCCGATGGCAGAAACGTAATCCAATGCCTTGGCAAGGCCGGTCGTACCGATATAATCGGGTGTTCCCGCCTCGAACTTGAAAGGGAGTTCATTGAAAGTAGTCCGTTCAAACGATACGTGTTGTATCATTTCGCCGCCACCCTGATAAGGGGGCATCTTGTCGAGCCATTCTTCTTTACCGTAAAGCACGCCCACACCGGTAGGCCCGTACACCTTATGACCGGAAAAAACGTAGAAATCCGCATCCAAGTCCCGTACATCCACCGGCATATGCGGAATGGACTGGGCACCGTCTACAAGCACGGGAACGCCCTGCTCGTGGGCATAGCCTATCATCTCCCCGACAGGGTTCACCGTACCCAGCACATTGGATACATGCGCCACGCTGACAATCTTTGTACGCTCGGAAAACAGCTGTTTGTACTCATCCAACAGAAGTTCGCCTCTGTCATTCATCGGAATGACTTTAATGGCAATCCCTCTCTTGGCAGCCAGCAACTGCCAGGGAACGATATTGCTGTGATGCTCCATAACGGAGAGAATCACCTCATCCCCCTCCTGCATAAACTCTTCACCGAAGCTGGACACAAACAGATTGATACTTTCCGTCGTACCGCGGGTAAAGATGATTTCATTCGTACTGCCGGCATTGATGAACTTCCGCACCGTCTCACGAGACGCCTCGTGCAGCTCCGTAGCTTGCTGCGAAAGAAAATGCACACCACGATGCACATTGGCGTTGACCGAATAGTACTCGTCCGTAATGGCGTCCACCACCTGACGGGGCTTCTGCGTAGTCGCACCGTTATCAAAGTAAACCAACGGCTTACCATATACCTCACGGGAAAGTATCGGAAAATCAGCTCTTATCTTTTGAAGGTTCATATCTTTTAAATTATGAATGAAGAATGAAGAATTGCCATGCGGGATGCTGCGCAGCCCATTCTTCATTCATCATTCTTCATTATTTACATATCGCGCACCCCTGACACTTGTTCAGTTCACCGCGGAAACGTTTCTCTACCAGCAGATGCAGGCGGTCTTTCAAGGCATCCAGACGGATTGTGTCGATTACTTCGTTTACGAAGGCAAACATCAACAGTAAACGGGCTTCACGCATGGAGATACCGCGTTGCCGCATATAGAACAGGGCGCTTTCATCAAGCTGGCCTACCGTAGCGCCATGACTGCACTTTACATCATCGGCGTAAATCTCCAGTTGCGGTTGGGTGTACATATGCGCTTCGCGGGTGGCGCAAAGATTACGGTTCGTTTGTTGGGAACTGGTATGCTGCGCGTCGGGACGTACCAACACCAGGCCTGCAAAAGTACCGACGGACTGGTCGTCGAGCACATATTTAAAGAGTTCATTGCTGGTGCAGTTGGGCACTGCATGGTCTATGGTGGTATTATTGTCCACATGCTGGTTCTTATCCGCGATAGCCATACCGCAAAGGTTCAGTTCGGCGCCCTCGCCGGCAAGCGTCACTTCGGTCGTATTACGGGTAGTACCGTTATGCAAGGTCATTCCATTCAGCAGAACGTTGCTGTTGGCCTCTTGTCTGACGTATAAACTGCTGATACGCACCGTACTGGTGTGCGTCTCTTCCAGTTCATAGAAATCGAAAGTGGCATTCTCACCGATGAACGCCTCTACCACCTGCGTTGCAAGGAAGTTTACACCGTCCATTGCATGGTCGCAGGCCAAAAGACGGGCTTGCGCACCTTCTTCCAAAATGATGAGCACACGACGGTTCACCATAAAGTTGACATCGCCGCGCAGGATGTTCACTAACTGGATAGGCTTTTCCACTACCACATTCTTAGGAACATACAACAATACACCGTCTTGCGCAAAGGCGGTATTAAAGGCCGTCACTCCATCTTTGGAAGTATCCGCCAGCTTGCCGTAGTATTTCTTCACCAATTCCGGATGCTGTTCCGCCATATCCTTCAAACTGCCGAAAATAACACCTTCGGGTAAATGCGACTTGGGCAAAGCCTTGCCATAGAAAGCGTCGTTCACAACAAAGTAAAGGGAAGTGCTCATATTCGGCACATCGCATTTGAATACTTCATAGGGGTTGACAGGAATGTCCAGACGGTTCAGGTTCAGACCGTAGTCGGGTTCAAAGAACTTGCTGACATCGGTATATTTGTATTTCTCCGTCTTACGGGTAGGAAAACCAAGCCGCTCGAAATCGGCAAACGCGGCCGCACGCGGGGCATTCAGCACCTCGGCGCTGTGGCGGCATATCATCGCTTCCGTTTGGGAGAAAAGGTCTATATATTGTTGCTCTACACTCATGTTGTCTAATTATGAGTTTTGAATTACGAGTGATGAATCGCCGCGCTATTACATTGCAGAGCGATTCATCATTCGTAATTCATAATTTATAATTCACTTGCTTCTTTCTTTATCCAATCGAAGCCGCGTGCTTCAATCTCCTTCGCCAGTTCGGGGCCACCTGTCTTTACGATACGTCCGCCAAGCAATACATGGACGGTATCCGGTTTCAGGTAGTCCAACAGACGTTGATAGTGAGTGATAACCATCGCACTGGTCCGGGGAGTCTTCAGCTTGTTGAAGCCATCGGCCACAATACGCAGAGCGTCTACATCAAGACCGGAATCCGTTTCGTCGAGAATGGCGAAAGTAGGTTCCAGCATAGCCATCTGGAAGATTTCGTTACGCTTCTTCTCACCACCGCTGAAGCCTTCGTTTACGCTACGGTTGGCAAGTTTGTTATCCAACTCGACAATGGCGCGCTTTTCGCGCATCAGCTTCAAGAATTCACTGGCTGACAAGGCGGGTAAATGGCGGTATTTGCGCTGTTCGTTAACGGCAGCACGCATAAAATTCACCATAGAAACACCCGGTATCTCCACCGGCATCTGGAATGAAAGGAAAATACCTTCATGGGCACGGTCTTCGGGACTCATAGCCAAAAGGTCCTTACCGTTGAAAGTTACGGTACCGCGTGTAACCTCGTATGCAGGATGTCCCACCAGCACATTACTCAAGGTGCTCTTCCCGGCTCCGTTTTGTCCCATCAGGGCGTGTACCTCACCGTCACGAATCGTAAGGTTGATACCTTTCAATATTTCTTTGCCATTGATGCTGGCATGCAGGTCTTTTATTTCTAACATTATACTTTTAAATTAAGAATGAAGAATTAAGAATGAAGAATAACCATGCGGCATAACAGTGCGTGGTCTATTTCATCATCCTTAATTCTCCATTGTTTATTTTAATTCTTCATTCTTCATTCTTAATTCCTCATTTATCCTACGCTTCCTTCCAATGAAATAGCCAACAATTTCTGAGCCTCCACGGCAAACTCCATAGGCAGCTTGTTGAGTACTTCTTTTGCATAGCCGTTTACAATCAGCCCGACGGCATCTTCCGTAGAAATACCGCGCTGATTGCAATAGAATATCTGGTCTTCGCTAATCTTGCTGGTGGTTGCCTCGTGTTCTACAATGGCCGTCTCATTATGGATATCCATGTAGGGGAAAGTATGCGCACCGCATTTATCGCCCAGCAGCAAGGAGTCGCACTGGCTATAGTTGCGGGCATTGTCCGCCTTTTGGGCTACACGCACCAGCCCACGATAAGAATTCTCGCTCCGTCCGGCGGAAATACCTTTGCTGACAATAGTACTGCGGGTATTCTTTCCAAGATGAATCATCTTTGTACCGGTATCCGCCTGTTGATAGTTGTTGGTGACCGCCACACTGTAAAATTCCGCCGTAGAGTTGTCACCGGAAAGGATGCAAGAGGGATATTTCCAGGTAATGGCCGAACCGGTTTCCACCTGTGTCCAGGACAGTTTGCTGTTTATGCCCTTGCAGTGCCCGCGCTTCGTTACAAAGTTATAGACGCCGCCCTTGCCTTCGGCATCTCCCGGATACCAGTTTTGAACGGTACTGTACTTCACTTCGGCACGGTCGTGTACCACAATCTCCACAATAGCGGCGTGCAATTGGTTTTCGTCACGCATCGGCGCCGTACATCCTTCCAAATAGGAAACGTACGAATCATCATCGGCTACAATCAACGTTCTTTCAAACTGCCCGGTATTGCGGGCATTGATACGGAAGTAAGTGGACAGCTCCATCGGGCAGCGTACCCCTTTCGGTATATAGACGAAAGAACCGTCGGAGAATACCGCGGAATTCAGCGCCGCAAAGAAGTTATCACGATACCCCACGACCGAGCCCAGATACTTCTGCACCAAATCGGGATGCTCGCGTACAGCCTCGCTGAACGAACAGAAAATAATTCCCTTTTCCATAAGCGTCTCCTTGAAAGTCGTCTTTACAGACACAGAGTCCATTACGGCATCCACCGCCATACCGCTCAGCGCCATTTGTTCTTCCAAAGGAATGCCCAGTTTATTAAAGGTCTTGACCAACTCCGGGTCTACCTCGTCCATGCTTTTAGGGCCGTCCTTCTTCTTGGTAGGATCGGCGTAGTATGAAATAGCCTGATAATCTATCTCGGGAATACGGAGATGCGCCCATGTAGGCATCTCCAGCGTCAGCCAGTGACGGTACGCTTTCAGACGGAACTCCAGCAACCACTCGGGTTCTTCCTTTTTCTCAGAAATCAACCGCACCACATCCTCATTCAAGCCACGCTCAATGATGTCTGTATGTACGTCGGTCGTAAAACCGTACTTGTACTTCTCCTGAGTGAGTTCCTTTACATATTTATTGGGTTCTTCTTGTTGCATTATTCATTCAATATATATTGTTCTGTAACATGCTTAGCCGCGGGAAAGAATATCCCGGCAAACGACTTCATAGGATAATATAACACCGATTCCTTCTTTTTTGTTTGGCTGAGCAGCGTATTGTCCGCATCCATGAATTCAATGACGCCGACCAGCAGACTCACCAGTAAAAGGGACTTCAACGCCCCCAGTCCGGAACCCAGCCAACGGTTCAGCCAGCCGAGTGAAACCGCTTCCATTGCCTTTGTCAGCAGCGAGGCTACCAGTGTAAAAACCAGCGGCACGGCTATCCAAATCGCGATGAATGCCAGTACTTGCGCCACCGTCATCGAATCGGTAACCTTAGAAAACACCTTTTCGGCCACGGAAGCATACAAAGCCTTTGCTGCCAGCAAACCGACAATCAGCCCCAGCAGAGTGGCCAGTTGTTTCACGAATCCCTTCATGAAGCCAATAACCGCTCCCGCACCGATAATTACCAATATTACGATGTCTATAACAGCCATATATGATATTAAAAAGGCACGGATTACACGGATCAACACGGTTTTTCTTTTAACCAATCCGTGAAATTCGTGTAATCCGTGCCTAAAGATTTACTGTTTTCTTACAAAGTCTGTTTTACCTCCACTTCTTCGTAAGATTCTATGATATCTCCCACCTTGATATCGTTGCAGTTTGTCAAACTGATACCGCATTCAAAGTTGGTACCTACTTCCTTCACATCGTCCTTGAAGCGCTTCAATGCATTGATGTTGCCTGTGAAGATAACGATACCGTCGCGAATCAGACGAGCCTTGTCACTGCGTTTCACCTTTCCGGTCTTCACCATAGCACCTGCCACGAGACCCACTTTGGTAATGTTGAACACTTCGCGAACTTCGATAGTCGCCGTAACCTGTTCTTTCAAAGTCGGCGCCAGCATACCTTCCATGGCAGCCTTCACCTCTTCAATGGCATCATAGATGACAGAATACTTGCGGATATCCACACCTTCCTGTTCAGCCAGTTTAGCGGCAGCACCCGAAGGACGAACCTGGAACCCTACAATAATCGCATCCGAAGCGGCAGCCAGAGATACATCCGATTCGGAGATAGCACCGACACCCTTATGAATAACGTTCACCTGTACCTGTTCGGTAGACAGCTTAATCAACGAGTCGCTCAACGCTTCAACAGAGCCGTCCACGTCACCCTTCACGATGATGTTCAGTTCGTGGAAGTCGCCCAATGCCAAACGGCGGCCTACTTCATCCAGTGTCAACATCTTCTGTGTACGCAAGCCTTGTTCACGCTGCAACTGTTCACGCTTGTTGGCGATTTCACGCGCTTCCTGTTCGGTTTCGATTACATGGAATGTATCACCTGCGGCCGGCGCTCCGTTCAAGCCCAAAATCAAAGCCGGCTCCGAAGGACCCGCCTCTTTCAGACGCTGGTTACGCTCGTTGAACATGGCTTTCACCTTACCGTAGCTTGTACCTGCGAGCACAATGTCGCCCATCTTCAAAGTACCGTTGGATACCAGCACCGTAGCTACATAGCCACGACCCTTATCCAATGAGGACTCGATGATGGAACCGGTAGCACGGCGGTTCGGGTTTGCCTTCAAATCCAGCATTTCAGCTTCCAGCAATACTTTCTCCATCAAATCGCTTACACCAAGACCTTTCTTGGCGGAAATATCTTGAGACTGGTACTTACCGCCCCATTCCTCAACGAGGAAGTTCATGGCGGCCAGTTCTTCTTTAATCTTATCGGGATTAGCGGTCGGCTTATCAATCTTGTTGATGGCGAATACGATAGGCACACCGGCAGCCATAGCATGGTTGATGGCTTCTTTGGTCTGCGGCATCACGTTGTCATCGGCAGCTACGATGATAATGGCAATATCCGTCGCTTTGGCACCGCGGGCACGCATGGCGGTAAACGCCTCATGACCCGGAGTATCGAGGAACGTTATCTTACGTCCGTCTTCCAACGTCACGTGATAAGCACCGATGTGCTGTGTAATACCACCGGCTTCACCGGCAATAACATTCGCCTTACGGATATAGTCGAGCAACGAAGTTTTACCGTGGTCTACGTGACCCATTACCGTTACAATCGGAGCGCGATGCTCTAAATCTTCCTCGGCATCTTCTTCCTCAACGATAGCCTGGGCTACTTCCGCACTTACGTATTCAGTCTTGAAGCCGAATTCTTCTGCCACCAGATTGATTGTTTCGGCATCCAGACGTTGGTTAATGGAAACCATCATACCGATACTCATACAAGTAGCGATGACCTGTGTTACGGAAACATCCATCATGCTTGCCAACTCATTGGCAGTCACGAATTCAGTCAGCTTCAGTACCTTGCTTTCCGCCATTTCCTGGTCTTCCAGTTCCTGCATACGGTTGGATGCCAAGTCGCGTTTCTCCTTACGGTATTTCGCTCCCTTGTTCTTACCCTTAGAGGTCAGACGCGCCAACGTTTCCTTTACCTGTTTCGCTACATCCTCTTCACTTACCTCCTGCTTGATTACAGGTTTCTTGAAACGGTCTTTGCTCTTGTTCTTGCCGGCTTGTTGATTATTACCGCCTTGCTGGCTACCACTTTTCAGACGATCGTTTCCGCCACGCTGGAAGTTGGATGCATTGTTGATATCCACCTTTTCCTTGTTGATACGGACACGTTTCTTCTTGCCATTGGCATCGGTACTGTCTTTCAAGTCCTTCGTCTTATTATCATCGCGGCGGATTTCCTTGATAATAGCCTCTTTCATCAGCTTCTTCTGATCCTGACGCTGCTTTTCTTTTTCTTCACGCTCCTTACGTTTTTCTTCTTTCGATTTTTTCTTCGGGCGTGTAGACTGGTTCAGCGCGGCGAGGTCTATTTGTCCGATGACGTTAATCTTCGATACAAACTCAGGCTGATGTATTTTGAATATTTCTTCTTTATCTTCCGAAACCGCTTCTTCGGTTGCGGCGGGAGCAAGTTCTTCGTCAGATGCCGGTGCAGGCTCAACAGCAACAGACACCGGTTCTTCCACAACAGGGGCAGGTTCTACCACCGGAGCAGGTATCGGCTCGGGCTGAGGTTCGGGAACAGGTTCCGGTTTCGGCGCCTCAACAACAGATACAGGCTCTTCCGCCTTCACTTCTTCAATCACCGGCTTCTCCGGTTCCGCTTCTTTCTCTTTTTCCACAGTATGTTTGCGATTCAGCTTATCCAAATCAATTTTACCGACAGGCTTAAACTTCGGACGTGCATCTTCGGGAACCACAGCCTTGACCACCTCTTCGGCTTTCGGTTTTTCCTGTGTTTCCTTGTCATAACCGTCAATAGACACTGATGCCTTGTTGCGATCCTTACTCTGACGTTCCTGAATGAAACGCTCCGTTTTCAATTTAAGATCCTTATCTGTACTAAACTCTTTCACGAGCAAATCATACTGCTCGTCGGTAATCTTCGTATTGGGATTTGCTTCAATGGCATATCCCTTCTTTTGCAAGAACTCAACTACCGTCGTGATTCCTACATTTAAATCTCTTGTTACTTTATTTAACCTTATCGTCATACTTTAATTTAATGAATGATGGAGAAAGAAGCGGATTTCAGTGATTAGTGATAATGATTAGTCGCTAAACACTAAGCACTAAACGCTAAACACTAATTATTCTCTTCTTCAAACTCCGATTTCAAAATGCGTAATACTTCGTCCACCGTTTCCTCTTCCAAATCCGTCTTCTCAATCAACATCTCGCGCGGAGCATTCAACACAGCCTTGGCGGTATCAATACCGATAGCCTTAATCGCATCGATTACCCAACCGTCAATCTCATCGCGGAATTCATCCAAATAGATGTCTTCATCCTCTACCGCTTCATCCAATTCGCGGAATACGTCAATAGTGTACTCAGTCAACATACTGGCCAGTTTGATATTCAAACCACCTTTACCGATAGCCAGCGATACCTCTTCCGGTTTCAGGAAAACTTCCGCCTTGTGTTCTTCTTCGTTCAGACGGATAGAAGATATCTTGGCAGGGCTAAGGGCACGCTGTATAAACAACTGAATATTCGATGTATAGTTGATAACATCGATATTCTCGTTGCGAAGCTCACGGACAATACCATGGATACGGCTGCCTTTTACACCGACGCAAGCACCCACCGGGTCAATACGGTCATCGTATGACTCAACGGCAATCTTGGCACGCTCACCGGGAATACGGGCAATCTTCTTGATAGTAATCAGTCCGTCATTGATTTCAGGTACCTCCATTTCAAACAGGCGTTGCAGGAAAACGGGTGACGTACGGCTCAAGATAATCTTCGGATTATTATTCTTGTTGTCAACGCGGGCCACCACGGCACGGGCAGTCTCACCCTTACGATAAAAGTCACTCGGAATCTGTTCAGTCTTGGGCAACAACAATTCATTGCCTTCGTCATCGAGCAGCAACATCTCCTTTTTCCAAATCTGATAAACTTCTGCATTGATAATAGTACCTACCTTATCAATGTATTTATTATAAATACTGTCTTTTTCCAGTTCCAAAATTTTGGAAGCCAATGTCTGGCGCAAGTTCAGGATAGCACGGCGGCCAAACTTCGCAAAGTTCACTTCATCCGTCACTTCCTCTCCCACTTCATACGAAGCGTCAATCTTCCGGGCTTCGCTCAAAGAAATCTGCAAGTTCGGATTTTCAAGGTCTTCATCTGCCACAACTTCACGATTACGCCATATTTCGAAGTCACCCTTGTCCGGGTTCACAATTACGTCGTAATTCTCATCGGTACCGAACATCTTTGCAATCACACTGCGAAACGACTCTTCGAGTACGCTTACCATAGTGGTTCTATCAATATTCTTCAGTTCTTTAAATTCCGAAAAGGTATCTATCAAGCTGATAGTTTCTTCTTTCTTGGCCATAGTCTTATTTAAAACTAATTAAGTATTTAGTATATTTTATCTCTTCGTATGTAAAGGTTATATCTTCATCCACCATTTTAGGACGCTTGGCTCCCTCCTCTTTCACTTTCTTCTGAACGGTAACGGTAAATTGCCGCTCGTCGGCATCTTTCAATGTTCCGCAATACTTGCGACCGTCTTTAGCCAGCACTTCCACATCTTTGCCGATATGGTTGGTGTATTGCTGCAACACTTTAAACGGTTGTCCGATGCCGGCAGAACCGACTTCCAGCTCGTAATCCTCATCCTCACGATTCAGTCGGGACTCTATGTAGCGGCTCAGCTCTACACAATCCTCAATCCAAACACCTTCTTTGTGGTCTATCTCCACCACAATCTTGTCATCAGGGCTGATTATGACTTCCACCAGGAAGTAATCTTTATCCTTCAGCCACTCGTCTACAATCTGACAAACTGTTTTCTTTTCTATCATAGATTAACCATTAAGAACGAAAAAGAGGAGCTTAATCGCCCCTCCACCTTTCATCCGTTTCGGTTGCAAAGATATAAATAATCTGTTCGACTACAAAATAATAGGAGAAAAAAAGAATATTTAGCACTCCTGCCGAAATTTATCCTCCATTCAAAATTAATCACTACATTTGCATGGTTCTTTAAACTCAATCATCATGGCACATCACCTGAATACCAATAAACAGTTTATGATAGGTAACGGCATCCTTGCGTTTGCCGTAATATTCGTTGTTGTCATTTTTGTCTATATGAGTATGCGTTTGCAGCGCCAAAAGGAAGGTGAACGATACTTTGCCGAGACCTATAATGTCACTTTAGTAAAAGGATTCACCGGTGATTCCATATCTATCCTGCTCAACGACAGCGTACTGATAGACCAACGTATCGACAAAGAGCCTTTCAATTTCGAGATAAAACGGTTTGCCGAGCAAAGCGCCCTGATGATAGTGGACAAGACAACCGACAAGCTCTCCCTGTTTGAGCTGAGCGAAAAAGGCGGTAACTATCGTTTTGAAAAAGACGACGACGAAGTGAAGTTACTGGCACAGGAAGAGTAAAACCGCAACCGCACCATCCGTGCCAGCTTATTGGCACAGCCGCGCCTGTTTGACGGCACAGTTGTGCCTGTTCAATGGCAAAACAGTGCCTATCCGTCGGCACAACACCCGTTTTAGAAGTCCGTCTTATACTTTCTCAGTTCATTGCGTAAAAGTTGCGCCTTACCGTCCGTCATGCCGTTAAGCAATGCCCAAAAGCGTTCGCCGTGGTTCATTTCACGGGTATGCGCCAACTCATGCAACAATACGTAATCAATCAAATGCCGGGGCAACAGGACAAGGAAATAGGACAAATTGATGTTTCCTCGGGCGGAGCAACTTCCCCAACGCCCGCTACTGGAATTGATTTTCACGCTTTTATAAGAAAGATTGTGCTGCAGCGAAAGCGCATAAAGCCGGGGCGGAAGAATAATCTTGGCATTACGTCGCAAAGCTTCCTCTATCACCTTACGCAGCCAGGCTTGCAGCTCTTTATTTGAGAAGTCTGCATTCGGCGGACAGATAATCTGCATCTCTCCCAATTCCGAACGTGAAAGGAAACGGTCTCGTTCTCCACTAACCAGACTCAGTTTAAAGAACTCCGTATCGATGCGGTAGTTCAAATCAATTAACGGACGGCTTTGTCTCTGTCGGGCAACCCTCAGTCGGGAACGCAACTGTTCTATGGCATTCTTTACTTCCCCAATGGTTGTACCCGGTGGAACAGTCACATGAACAGCATCCTCACGCGTACGAAAAGTCAAACGTCGGGCACGGATATTCACCCGTACCAACAAGCGTCCCAACTCTTCATCCTCTAAAACATGTTCCGTTATCATCTGTTCTTTTCTCCTTGAAATAAGGACAAAAGAACGAAGAATCGTTCGAAAAAGCAAGCGGTTCTCTATCAAAAACGAACAATGTGTTCAAAAACGCACACTGCACTATCATTGTTACAACCTCAAAAACAGAAACTTATGATTATGGCATAGAATTTGAATAGTAATCGATAACAAGACGTTCCCGGCAAAAAAAATCATGAGCCTCGCAACTTTTTGAGCATAGACTCCGTCTAACAAACAAAAGAACTTAAAATAAATGAGTATGAAAACTTTAGCAACAATCATCGCATTCAGTATTTTCACATTAAGCGTAACAGCTTGCTCACACAATCACACGTACAGCTCCGGCCTGTTTGGTGGAAAGACAATCAAAGCAAGCAAAAACTATGTAACCAAGAATATCAAAGTGGATAATTTCACCGGTCTGAACTTAGCAGGCAGTCCGGACGTTACGTACACACAAAAGGCGGGAAAGCCCACAGTAGAAGTATATACTTCCGACAATATCGTAGACCTTCTGGACATTAACGTAGTCAACAATACACTGAATATCAAATTCAAGAAAGGCGTTAATGTATCTTATAATAAACTGGAAATCCGTATCTCTTCCGAAACACTTAATAATATCTCCGTTGCAGGATCGGGAAATGTAACATTAGCCAACGGCTTGAAAACAAATCAACTGAAAATGTCTGTAGCAGGCTCGGGAGATATCAATGCAAACAACATCGCTTGCACTAACGAGCTTAGCATATCCATCGCCGGCTCCGGTGATATACAAGGCAGTAATATCACTTGCACCAATCTCAAAACATCTGTAGCCGGTTCGGGAGATTTGAAACTCAACAATGTATCGGCTACCGATACCGAAGCATCTGTTGCGGGGTCGGGTACGGCAATATTGACAGGAACAACTCAAGAAGCCAGTTATCGTGTAGCCGGCTCAGGTGACCTGTTCGCTTCCGACTTGCAGGCAAAACGTGTCTCAGCAAGCGTATCCGGTTCGGGAGACATCAAATGCCATGCCACCGACTTTTTGAAAGCGCGTACCAGCGGAAGCGGAGATATCGGTTATAAAGGCAATCCGGAGTTGGACTTCCCCAAAAAAGGATTATACAAACTCTGATTTGGTTATTCATTGCAAAGGATACATAAAAGGGACGCTGCATCACGCGGCGTCCCATCTATCTTAGTTAGTTTTTATAAAATTTTGAGAGAATTGAAACTTCACAGCCTCTGTTTTTTGTTTTAATAAAAGCACACTAACTATATTATATTTAAAGCAAATGAAAATGTTATTTTAAAAAGCAAATGAAAACATCTATTCTTTAACTTCCTTCCCCTTGTTTACACGATGCAGACTATCCAGAATCTGTTTTTCGTGTGTCACGGTTATATCTCCCGAAAGAGCAACCGACGGAGCGGAAATCTGTTTACCGATAGTATCGGCTGCGGCTACTTCCTTTACATCGGCAAAGAACGAGTGTTGCATTACATTACCCAATGAAAGTACCACTGCCACTACTGCTGCGGCTTTGAATAACGGCATGAAGCGTGCGGTCAATGTCATGCGCTTGGCTTTCACAACCGGAACCTCAATCTCAGCAAGCACCCGTGCATCAAAATCCGCACCTAAATGTTCCTCTTGCTGGAATTGCTGATATACAAACAAATCTTTATAACGCAGCAGATGTTCGGGGATTTCCTCTTTTGTAAAGAAAGCACGCAACTGCGCTTCTTCCTCAAGAGAAGTCTCACACCGCCAATAGCGTTCTAAAAGTTGTTCTATATATTTAAAGTCCATAACCTTCTATATCAATAAACCGTTGTTTAACTTTTTGCCGCGCCCTGAAAAGATTCACTTTAACTTGCTCCTCTGTCAAACTCAAGACAACCGCAATTTCTTTATAACTCTTACCTTCAACATCCCTCAACTGCATAATCAGCCGTTGTTTTTCGGGAAGCTCATTCATCAGCCGGTGTATCAAAATCATCCGTTCTTTACTTACCAAGCTTTCGTAAGGGCTTGATGCATCGGAAGTTTCTTCCATATCGGGCGTAAGTTCCACCGTTTGAGCATCTCTCCTTTCGCTACGGTCTATCGCCAAATTCCTTGCCACTGTCAGACAATAGGCTTCGACAGAACCGAACTGCGTCCACTCATCACGCTTGTTCCATACCCTAATCAGCGTTTCCTGCACAACATCTTCCGCTTCCGCCCGATTGAATGTAATTCTTAGGGCCAACCGAAAGAGCTTGTCCTTCAGAGGGAGAATGTCATCACGAAAACTGATTTCTTGCATCTCTAATTAATTGACGGTTCAGTAAGCCGAAAGTTACAACCTACCACCACTTTTTTTGAATTATTTTTTGATACGGGTTCCGCTATCACTATTTATGGCTGAAGCTAAGGTAATTACAACTTCCGAGACCCCGGTATCCAAAGCTTCAAAAGAATTCTCCAGCTTAGGAATCATACCGCCTTGAATAACTCCTTCGGCAACATATCGCTTAAACTCTTCCGGAGTAATCTGGGGAATCACACTGTCATCGTCATTCTCGTCACGCAGTACACCTTTCTTCTCAAAGCAATACACCAGCGTCACATCAAATTGTCCGGACAATGCCTTAGCCGTTTCTCCGGCAATCGTGTCGGCATTCGTGTTCAGCATACATCCCTTACCGTCATGCGTCAACGGAGCCATTACCGGCACAACTCCCTTATGAATAAGGTCACTCAGAAAAGTACCGTTCACTTGCCTTACATCACCTACAAAACCATAGTCCACCTCTTTTACCGGACGTTTCACGGAGCGGATTACATCCATGTCCGCACCCGTCAGACCGAGTGCATTGACACCGCGCGCCTGCAAACCGGCAACTATGTTCTTGTTTACCAATCCACCATATACCATTGTCACCACTTTCAAGGTTTCGGCATCGGTGATACGGCGCCCGTTTACCATTTCGCTTTCAATACCCAACCGGGCTGCGATTTTCGTTGCCGAACGTCCGCCACCGTGCACCAACACTTTATAACCTTCGATAGCGGCAAAATCATCCAACAACTTGCAGAGAGTGGCTTCTTCTTCCACAATTTTGCCACCCACTTTGATTACTGTCAGTTTCTCTCTCATTATTCCAAATATGTATATCCGTACAAACCGGAACGATAATTAGACAAAAATTCCTTCCCTTCTTCCAAAGATATACGCCCTTCCTTTACAGATTGGGTTACCCATGTTTCTAAAGTACGTACCAGCTTCTTCGGACTGTATTGCACATAATCCAAAACTTCCGCCACTGTCTCACCGTCAATGACCTGTTCTATTGTATAGCCCTTGTCGCTTACAGATACATGTACCGCATTCGTATCACCAAACAAGTTGTGCATATCGCCGAGAATTTCCTGATACGCACCCACAAGGAATACACCCACATAATAGGGTTCCTTGCTCTTCAAAGAGTGCACCGGCAAATAATGCGAAACATTTTTGGTAGAGATGAAGTTGGCAATCTTGCCATCCGAATCGCAGGTAATATCCTGTAACGTAGCCGTCCGGTCAGGTTTCTCGTCCAAACGCTGGATAGGCATGATGGGGAATATCTGGTCTATCGCCCAAGAGTCAGGCAAAGACTGGAAAAGTGAGAAATTACAGAAGTATTTATCCGCCAGCAACTTGGGAAGTCCGCGGAATTCATCGGGAGCATGCTTCAAACCGCCGGCTATCTGGTTTACTTCACGCATGATAGACCAATACAACCGTTCAATCTTGGCACGGGTCTGCAAGTCTACAATACCATGACTGAATAAGTCGAGCGCCTCTTCGCGTATCTGTTGCGCATCATGCCAGGCTTCCAGCATCTTGTTCTGGTTCAATGTATCCCAAATACCGTAAAGCTCCCGCAACAGTTCGTGATCGTTTTCGGTTACCTCTTCCTCATCGTCCCATTCGGGAAGATTGGTTGTCTCCAGCACCTCGAAAATGAGTACGGAATGATGTGCCGTCAAAGCTCGTCCGCTCTCCGTTATTATATTGGGATGAGGAATACCGTTCTTATCGCTGGCATCGACCAAAGTAGATATAGAGTCGTTCACATACTCCTGAATGGAATAATTCACGCTACCTTCACTGTTGGAAGAACGCGTTCCGTCATAATCCACACCCAAACCGCCGCCGATATCCACAAACTCGACTTTGAATCCCATGCTGTGCAACTGCACATAGAACTGAGACGCTTCACGCAAGGCTGTCTTAATGCGGCGAATCTTCGTAACTTGGCTTCCGATATGGAAATGTATCAATTTCAGACAATCCTGCATACCCTTATCCGCCATAAAGTCGAGCGCTTCAAGTAATTCGCTGGAAGACAGTCCGAATTTGCTTGCATCACCGCCGGAGTCTTCCCATTTACCACTTCCCGATGAGGCCAACTTAATACGAATACCGATATTAGGCTTCACGTTCAATTGCTTCGCCATTTTGGCTATCAACTTCAGCTCGTTCAGTTTTTCTACTACGAGGAAGATGCGTTTTCCCATCTTCTGCGCCAGCAAAGCAAGTTCAATGTAGCTTTCATCTTTATATCCGTTACAGATGATCAGCGAATCGGAGTCCATATTGATAGCAATCACTGCATGCAGTTCGGGCTTGGAACCAGCCTCCAGTCCAAGATTGAACTTCTTGCCGTGGCTGATGATCTCCTCAACCACCGGGCGCATCTGATTCACTTTAATAGGATAGATAATAAAATTCTCCGCCTTGTAGCCATATTCCTCAGCCGCCTGTCTGAAACAACAGGAAATCTTCTCAATCCGGTTGTCGAGGATGTCGGGAAAGCGAACCAGCATGGGAGCCGTCACGTCACGCAGTTGCAATTCGTCGACCAATTCTTTTAAATCGACGCCAACTCCGTCTTTACGCGGTGTTACTACAACATGACCTTTGTCATTGATACCAAAGTACGAAGTGCCCCAACCGGTAATGTTGTACAGCTCTTCTGAATCTTCAATACGCCATTTTCTCATTTCTTGTTACTCTGCTGTTTTAGTAGTTTATTTATAAAAAGGGATACAAAAATACATATAAATCTGAAACATCCTGCCTTTTCGGATGAAAAACACACATTTACAAGGGATTAAATGTCCAACAAATTACGTAACTGCTGTACGGACTCAGCTATCTGACGTCTGCTTTCCAAACGTCCGGCATCAAAACGGTAGCGAGCCTGCAAATAGAAAGGAGCTCGTTTATCCAATGCGTCCACAATAAAGGCGCGCAACTCCTCGTCCGTCTTTCCTTGCAGGATAGGGCGCTGATGGGTTGCCACTCGTAAACGATTGAATAATATATCGGGATGCACATCCAAGAATACGGTTTGCCCATGTCCGTTCATGTAGTCCATATTGTCGAAGAAACAGGGAGTGCCGCCACCGGTCGAGATAATGACATTTTCAAACTCAGATACCTCATGCAGCATATTTCGCTCCAATTCACGAAAAGAGGCCTCTCCCCGCTCGACGAACAATTCACGAATAGATTTGTGAAAGCGTTCTTCTATGTACCAGTCCAAGTCGATGAAGGGTACATTTAATTCGCGGGCAAAAGCCTTTCCTAAAGTTGTTTTACCAGCTCCCATGTAGCCGGTCAAAAAGATACGTATCATAATTGCTTACCGTTTGCGGGCAAAGATAAGCAATTCCATAGTGAGACTACCTCACAATCAACGGAAAATTTTAATCCGCTCGCTTAACTCCTGGAACTCCTTCTCTCCGGGTTCGGCGGTCGGCGTACCAAAAGGCATTTCGGCTATCAGCATCCAGCTTTCCGGTAAATCCCAGGTACGACGTACTTCATCATCGATCAGCGGATTATAATGTTGCAATGAGGCTCCCAAACCCGCGTCTTCCAGCATCGTCCAAATAGCAAACTGATGCATGGCCGATGTATGCTGTGACCAAGTCGGGAAGTTTTCGCTATAAGAGGGGAATGCGTCCTGCAATTTCTTTACAATTGCAGTGTCCTCAAAATACAGCACAGTACCATGTCCGGCAGCAAAGCAACCGTCAATCTTGGCTTCCGTCTTAACGAAAGCTTCAGGCGAAATACGCTGTTTCAACGTGTTCTTTACAATATCCCATAATTTCTTATGCTCATCACCCAGCAACAGAACGATTCTTGTTGACTGCGAATTAAAGGCCGACGGCACATTCTTTACTGCCGTACGGACAATATGTACCACTTCCTCGTCCAAAACCGGAGAATCGTTACCAATGGAATAATAGCTGCGTCGATGCTCCAACGCTTCTGCAAATGTTCTCTTCATATATTTTTATTTTATTATTAGTTTATCCATAATTCGTGAATTACAAAGCGGGGCAAGCCATATTTCCCCTTAACCCCTCAACTATCCTCAATTTAAAAGAACAAATGAAAAAGACCAATTGTTCGAATTTGTGAAATATATTTGTACCTTTGCCATAAGTTATGAAGAAAGAAAAATTCTACGTTGTATGGACGGGTGGCACTCCGGGTATTTATACATCCTGGACTGACTGCCAACTACAAACCAAAGGCTACGAAGGGGCGAAATACAAATCGTTCGAGACTCGCGAAGAAGCAGAAAAGGCCTTTGCCTCTTCACCATACGATTACATCAAGCGCAATATATCCGCAGACGGCAGGCGACCCAAGCTTTCTCAAAACACAGACGCCCTCTACCCGGCCGCCGTCCTCGAAAACAGTCTTGCCGTAGATGCCGCATGCAGCGGAAATCCCGGAGCAATGGAATATCGGGGAGTGCACGTTGCCAGCTGCCAGCAGGTTTTTCACTTCGGCCCCATGTACGGCACCAATAACATCGGAGAGTTTCTTGCCATTGTTCACGGCCTGGCCTTGCTGAAACAAAAAGGCTTCGATATGCCTATTTACAGCGACAGCGTTAATGCCATCAGCTGGGTGAAACAGAAGAAATGCAAGACCAAATTACCCCGCGACCCCAAAACCGAGCAACTTTTCCAACTGATAGAACGCGCTGAGAAATGGCTGCGTGAGAACACCTATTCCACCCCTATCCTAAAATGGGAAACCCAACAATGGGGTGAAATACCCGCAGACTTCGGAAGAAAATAACAGGGCGTAACGTTTATATCCTCATGGCTGAATACCCGAATATTCAGCGTATCATGTCGTTACGCCTAAACTTCATCCTGCAGTTGGAAAACAAGATTTACTTATAGAGCTCCCGTGTTATACATGCTCCGCCTTTATCCCAAAGACTGCATATCATTCAGTTTTTTATAGTAGCCGTCTTTAGCGAGAAGTTCCTCATGCTTGCCGCGTTCTACGATTTCTCCCTCATAGAGTACGCAGATTTCATCCGCATTCTTAATTGTAGAAAGACGATGCGCAATGGCAATCGTGGTACGAGTCTTCATCAATCGCTCCAAAGCCTCTTGCACCAAGCGTTCCGACTCTGTATCGAGTGCGGAAGTGGCCTCATCCAGAATCAGTATAGGAGGATTCTTGAGGATGGCGCGGGCAATACTGATACGTTGGCGTTGTCCACCGGAAAGTTTGCCGCCACGGTCACCGATATTGGTATCGTAACCTTTCTCGGTATCCATAATAAAATCGTGGGCATTCGCTATCTTGGCAGCTTCGATAACTTGTTCCATTGTGGCATTCTCTACACCGAAAGCTATGTTATTGAAGAAAGTGTCATTAAAGAGAATGGCTTCCTGATTGACGTTTCCTATCAGACCGCGCAAATCGGAGATACGCGTATCTTTGATGTTAAGACCGTCTATCAATATCTCGCCCGATTGTACATCGTGATAACGGGGCAACAAATCAACCAACGTGGATTTTCCGGAACCGGATTGTCCTACCAATGCGATAGTCTTGCCTTTGGGCACTGTCAGATTGATATGCTTCAATACTTGGCGGGAACCGTCATAACTGAAACTGATGTCCTTAAATTCCACCTTATCATCCAACGAGGAAAGCAGCTTCGGCCGGACAGGTTCTTTAATAGGATTCTCCGCAAAGAGTATCTTGTCGATACGTTCCATGGAGGCGAGTCCTTTGGGTATGTTGTATCCGGCTTTGGAGAATTCCTTCAACGGATTGATAACGCTGTACAGTATCACCAAGTAATAGATGAACGAAGGGGCATCGATTGTAGCGCTATTACTGAGAATCAACGTTCCGCCAAACCACAGTACGATAACGATAACGCATGTTCCCAAGAACTCGCTCATGGGATGCGCCAATGCCTGACGGGTAGCTACCCGATTGATGGCATCGCGATATTCGTTGCTGCACTTATTAAAACGTTCCATCATCTTATTCTCGGCGATGAAAGCTTTGATGATACGCAATCCGCCCAAGGTTTCTTCCAGCTGCGACATGGTATCGCTCCATTTTGCCTGAGCATCCAGCGACTGTCGTTTCAGCTTTTTACCTACCGTACCCATTATCCAGCCCATACCCGGAAGAACCAGCAATGTAAACAGCGTCAGCTGCCAACTGATAGCTATCAAGGTGCCGAAATAGGCTATAATCAGTATCGGGTTCTTTATCAGCATATCCAGCGAACTGGTAACAGATGTCTCCACCTCGGTAACGTCACCGCTCATGCGGGCAATAATATCGCCTTTCCGTTCTTCGGAGAAAAAACTCAACGGCAGGTGTAACACCTTATTATATACTTGTGCACGGATATCACGCACCACACCCGTACGAAGAGGAATCATCACAGCCGAAGAGGCGAAATAAGAGAATGCTTTCAGTAAAGTCATTACTGCCAGGAAGACACCCAAAATCAGCAATGTTAATGAACCGCCCTGCGAGGCTATCATCTCGGTGACGTAATAATAGAAATTATTAACCGCTATATCTTTCAACCCCACTCCCACAGCATCCCAAGGGATAAATTCGTAGGTCTTGGTATCCATTTTGAAAAGTATCTGAAGAATAGGAATAATCAGAGCGAAAGAGAATATATTCAGAATTGCCGATAGCAAGTTCAGGAACAATGCCCATATCAGATATTTCTTATAAGGCGGAACAAAACGCCGCAGGAGTCGGAGGAATTCTTTCATTCGGTTAGCAGTTAATTCATTACATTGTGTATTGGGGACAAAGATAGTACAAACCAAGGGGAGAATAAAATACGGAACAGATATTTTTATCAAACGCAACATGATAATCGCGGTTTTTTCGTAATCTTGGCAATAATTGTGTAGCTTTGTAGTTAAATCAAGAAATGATTAATCGACTTGATAAGTTAAGAAACTAACTCTAAAAAAGAAATGAAACCATACGATTATCTGATTGTAGGCAGCGGTTTATTCGGAGCTGTATTCGCTCATGAGGCTCATGAAGCCGGTAAGAGATGCCTTGTAATAGAAAAACGCCATCACATTGGCGGTAATATCTATTGTGAGGAAATAAATGGTATTAATGTACACAAATATGGCGCCCATATTTTTCATACTGATAATAAAAAGGTCTGGCAGTATGTAAATCAGCTGGTGGAATTTAACAGATATACCAATTCTCCAATCGCCAACTATAAAGGGAAATTATACAATCTTCCTTTTAATATGAATACTTTCTATCAGTTATGGAATGTGCGTACTCCAGCAGAAGCCAAAGCAAAAATACAAGAACAATGTAAAGAGTACGAACATATAACCAACCCGCAAAATTTAGAAGAACAGGCACTAAAACTTTGCGGAAAAGATATTTACCAGCGACTGATAAAAGGATATACGGAGAAACAATGGGGACGTTCTGCAACAGAGCTTCCGGCATTTATCATTAAACGCATTCCGTTCCGCTTTATTTTCGATAATAATTATTTCAACGATTCATATCAAGGTATTCCCATCGGTGGTTATAATCGTTTAATCGACGCTTTGCTGGAGAATATAGAAGTCCGCACCGGAATTGATTATACGGAACACCGCAAAGAACTGGACTCTTTAGCGGAAAAAGTGCTCTACACCGGCTGTATAGATGAATATTTCGACTATGCATGCGGACATTTGGAATATCGCAGCTTACGGTTCGATCACAAGTTTCTTGCCGATGTAGAGGATTTCCAAGGTAATGCAGTTGTAAACTATACTGACCGTGACACTCCTTACACCCGCATAATCGAACATAAGCATTTTGAATTCGGCAAACAGCCTTCTACTGTCATCACCTACGAATATCCCGACGACTTCGAACAAGGGAAAGAGCCTTATTATCCGGTAAATAACGAGAATAATACCCAAATCTTCAATAGGTATCAGGAATTGGCTCAACAACAGAAAACCATGTTATTCGGAGGCAGATTGGCACAATATACTTATGCAGACATGGACGACACAGTAGCAGCGGCATTGGCATTGTGGGAAAAAGAAATTACTGTAACTAATAATTAAGTATCCAGGAATTTATATCAAACTCCTCTTTTACTTTCTCACTTACTGCAGTTACCGGGGTAGTGACAAACTCCGGTAACTTACGCAGATCATCTTCTTCCAATATAAAGATGTTATTAGGGTGATAAAAAGAATACTCCTTAATACTCTTATTATTCGTTATCAGCTTCTTATCAAAAAATAGAGCTTCCAAAGGCCTTAAGGAGATACCTGTCTGTTCTGTTGTTATATCGACGACACAACTACACCGGCTCACATTCTGTATATTTTCGAAATAAGATATACCTTTCATTTTTCTTTTGAATATTAGGAATGAGCACGGCAAGCCCAGCCTTTCAAATAAAGCCTTGTATTCCAACAAGACATCTCGGCGATTCTTTTCATAACCGATAAAGTACAATCCTTGTGTTACATCAGACGTTAGTTTACTTTTGTTGGGAAATCTAAAAAAAGGAGGTTTTACCGCAATCTCCGGATAAATACGTGCATCATCCGCATTGAAGCTACTTATCCGATACATCTTACTGATAGCCTTCATATATTTACTTCTCTTTTCAGAAGTATAACGATGAAAAAGCTGACAAATTGGAGTCCAATAAAAAAGATTTCGCTCTACGGAAGAAGGTAATATTTTATCGATAATACGCAAATCTACAAGATGCCTGTTATCAATAATAATTATTCTTGCATTTTCTTCGATAAGCGAAAGTTGTTCCAAGGATTCACTTCTAATATACAAGCTGCGGAAAAACCAATATAATCCCAGTCGACGAAGCAATCCACGCACACAACGTAACAGCAACGTATCTTTAATGTCTTTTAAACAAATTTCCTTTATTTGAGAACTATCAATCCCCAAATAATATAATTCAAAGGCTGATAATCAGCATGTATAATATAAGTCATATATTCTTAAAACGATTTACTTCAGATAAGTTTCGATAATGTGTCCGTAGAAAGTCTTTTTCCCTTCCGGAGTTTTGAGAGATAACGGTATCTTATAGGTTAATTTATGAAAATCATAATTAGAACAAAATTCAGTCCACCGTTCTTCCGTGTATTCTTGATTTAAACACTTACCAAGAGGTCCCATAACTGTTATCGGTACTTCTTCAATCATTTGATGTATAGCTGGCACATTGGCACGAGCTATGGCGAATGTATAATCAATCAATAAATATTCTATCAGTTTATTATGGTTCTGCCAATATTTTAAGAACATATCTGAAATAAATGCCGGCAATAGATTTCCTTTACCACATGCCAGAAAAAATCCGGTCCATCCTCCTCTTGAAATATTATAATAAATAGGTAAATGATGGCAACTCCAAAATATCCTAGAGGGCTTGATAAAATCACCGATATTCTTGCAAGGAAGCAACACTGTGCTATCCATCCAGATTCCGCCATGAGCCTTCAACAATAACATACGCAATATATCGGACAAATGAGTCAAAGTTATGTTACCCGCTTTCCATTTCTGCAAAATACAATCCGGCAAAGTGACATATTCATGATAATTATCCCCTGTTATCAATATAACCGGATGGTTGCCAGCATGCATTAAAATAGAATTATAACAGGCTTTCACAATATCCGGCATAGAATCTCTGCCTTGCCACCAACAAACCCAAATAGGAGACACATCTGTAATCTGTTCACTGTTTTCTAATGAAGAATGTTTATAGTTAGCAATGACTTCCTTACCGCCGGAAAACAACAGATGACGTACAATAACATATTGCTTACAAGAAACAATAAATCTTTCTATGCGTTTGAAAAAACGTTTAGTCTTAGATTGTTGCATCGGGAAATGGCTCATTTCTTCAAGTTATAATTTCATATATTTAGGCTTACGTAGTTTCAATACATACGGAAGCAATTTAATAAACCGCAATAAACTGTTCTTCAAAGACAACAAGGGACGTTTACCTCTCCAAGGCGTCATATCCAAATAAGTATAGTATTCTCTTCGTAAAGGATGCATACTATCATAGTTCCAGGGTTTCTTATTAGTATAGTGTAATATAACCGGACTTTCCAAATCTTGCTTTAACGTCGGCCAATGCTCAATCTTTTTTTCCATGCCATACCGGTAGAAAGCATCTTGCATATTCCACTTTAGAGACACAAATAACTTATGTTCATGCAACAGGGCGTTCAAAAGGTCTTGGTCATTGTAACGGATTCTTTCGGGATAAGCCAAGAAATACTTAACGCATTGTTCATCTACTTTATGTTCTCTCCAATACTTCAGATTAATCAATAACACACCTGCATTGAAATAAGAATATTTAGAATCGTATTTCAAAGTTTCATAACGCTCCATATCATCGTATCCGATATCTTCTACGCATCCCACTGCATAATCCGTAAGATCTGTATTCCAAAACTCCGATATGTCTCCTAAAATAACAATATCACAATCCAGATACAACACTTTATCTACCGTTGCAGGTAAAATAGCGGAAAACATACAACGATAATAAGTAGCCATAGAAATACGTTTACCAAACTTCCTGATAGAGAAATTTGCCAATAACTCCGGCGAAGGGAAGTAAAAGCAAACCTCATTACCATAAGAAGCAGCTAAAGACTTCAATATATTCTGATCTTTTTCCGGTAAACCCGGAGCAACAATATGCACACAAATATCAGCCGTTTTATTGTTCTCAAATAAAGAAACCAATGTAACAGCGCAATGTTGCGTAAAATTAGCATCAATATTGCAAGCTATATGAATCATAAGAAGATTTGATTAATTATTATTTTGACCTGTCATCTGAAAATATTTATCCATCACAAGCAATGAAATCAACCGCTCCCGTTCAGCATCAAAAAATTGAGCGACATATTCATGAGCATGCTTAACAATCTGTTCCGCTTCTACCGGATGATTGATATAATAAGTTAGTTTTTCTTCTAAGTCGGAAAGATCATCTTTAATCTCTATGTAATGATAGTCAGGAATAAGTTTTCCTTCCATAAACCAAGTCTCACAGGTAGGACGTGTCATTACAGCAATAGAATTAGAAGACATTACCCATTTCAGATTAGAAGCAACATCATTCCCTTCAAGCGCCATAATAAATTTATAATCAAGATGTTCTCGAATAGTTTTCTTGGGAGTCATCCAAACTTCAGGATAACCTTCATTCCTACCTACCACGCCGCAGTCACAAATAGAAGAACCAAAATATTTTTGAAGGAATTTCTCACGAATACGACTAAGGCGGATTTTACCACGAAAAACAGCCTGATCGCGTTTTTGTGAGAAAGGAACAGGATCATTCAGAAAAATAAAATGACGTAGCTTATCCAATTTAAGTATGACCGAATATGCATTATCTTCTTTCAGTAATCTACTTTTTACAATCGAGGGAAATTCCGGAGTAAAATATACATCCCCGGGAATATAGGCAATACGCAAACTTCGACTAAACCAACGTACAGCATATTGCAAATCAAAATAATACGCTTTATGGAAAGTAGATGGACGAAAATTCTTTATCTCATCCAAATATACATAGTAACTATGTTTATGCTCATGCAATATTTTATCAGGCAATTCTACCGGATACTGCATTTTATTATAATAGTTCACTCGTTCGTAGATATAATCTCTATCCGGTCGAGTCTCTACTTGTTTCAAATACTCTTTTCTACGTATACGATAAAAGCCATTAGGCACACACATCTGCAGATATCCTTTTAAAAAAAAGAGTATTTTGGGCGGCTTTCCACTGCGAAGTTTATATAAGAGGCTATCGCTCATTTAGAAATAGTATATATTAAATATTCATTGAATAGACACAAAGATAGAAGTTATTTCTTATCTAAAAAATTGTTATACGTTTTTTCTCACATCTTACCCAAGCGTTCATGTATCCCGTCGTAATACGCTTTCCATAATTTAGGAATATCACCCCACTGATAGGCATCGGAAAACGGACAGGTTACAAAAGCTGTTAAGATATAACCTATTACTCCATTAAAACCGCGAAGATATTTTACCGCCCAATTACGACCATAATGATGATTCAAATAAGTAGAATTACGTATCTGGTAAAAACGTTTCCACTTTTTCTTTTTGTTCCGCTCACTCCAACTATCATTTGAAAAAAACTTTTCTTTATCCATTAATGCTGTGGGAACATACAATATCTTATAACCGGACTGCACTGTACGAAGACAATAGTCCGTATCATCACAAAAGATAAACAGTTCTTTATTAGGGTAACCTATCTTCTCAATGACCTCACGCTTTATGAATGGTCCTTCAAAGGCTGCCCCTTGTATCTCGACAGGCTCAGTTACCGTTTGCCTTGATAATTTTCCGGTATACATGGAAGCAAAAGGATTTGTCAAATTATATCCTTGAAACTCATGTGTAAAGAGCTTACCTTCCTGTAAACGACGCGGTGCAAGTATCCCTATATTCTTCTGATCGGCATGCAGTAACAACTGTTCTAAACAATCAGCACGTGGAAAAACATCGTCATCCATACACCAAATCCAATCCGCACCTGCCTGATACGCATATTGTATCCCGGTATAAAATCCGCCTGAACCTCCTACATTGGTTTGATTGATAACAGTCAGTTCCGGTTGCGTCTTCAACCACTCGGCAGTAGCATCGGTACTTCCATTATTGACAACTACGATTGAAGTAACCGGTTTATTCTGCCGTAGGCAGTGAACAGTCCGCTTCAACAGTTCTATTCGATTATAGGTGACTACTACAGCTATAATATTCATGGCTATTTTAATAAAGATTATTAATCTTTCCCGGTTGAGTACTTCTATAGGAAACCATCAACTCAAAACACTTTTCCGCATCAAATCCACGAACCTTTGCATACTCTTCCGCCATCCAACGATGCATCTGCGGAGTAGCCGGTAAACGTTCAAAGTTCTTACAACCGGCTTTCATGCCGATAGTCCCGATAAACATACGATTCAAATCCACAATCTCCAGTTTAATTCCCCCCGGTACTTTCTGAAACAGAATATTTTCGCGCCCATAATCTTTATGAGCATATCCATGTTCATGGAGGATAGCAGTTACCCGCCCTATCTCACGCAAAACCTCCTCTTCATATTCAAACTTTTGTTTGAATAAGTCATTATAAACATAAGGACATGTTGACAAACAGCTCACATAGTAACTTCTATCGAACAAGAGGCCACTGCGAACGTTAAGATATCCTACCGGCCGGGGAGTCCCCACTCCTATCTTCAGGTACATGTCGGCATGATCATAAGAACGCTTTGCTTTAGAAGGGCGGAAAATACCATACACAAAACGATTGATAAAGTTAGGACGATGAAAAGACTTGACAACATATTCTCGACCATTATACTTCATCTTTCTTAATTCATTACGCCCTTTATGAATAACAACACCTTCATTTCTTTCAAAACGTTCTGGTAAAGACAAGATAAAATCTCTTAACTCTTCAAAATCCTGATGAATAACTAAAGTACGAGGATGAAGTATATCGTTTTTCCGGTTCATTTCAGATTCCATAAATATATCAAATTTTATCTAATCCTCTCGTATACTTCAACCAATAGTATTTCAACGGATTTTTATATTTCAACTGTTTCCACGGACGGCTACCATGCGGTTGGTGTAACACCGGCAATGTAGTAAACAGATAATTCTTAAACCCTTCTTTCAAAGATTGATGCGAGATGGTCACATCATGCCAGTTCTTTTCAGGATTTAATTGATGAAAATCGAAAGCTTTCAGAAAATTCAAAGTCAGCAGAGAGCAACAAAAACTACAATGTTTCTTCTCGGGAAAAACCTGGTTCTCCTTACCTTTTGCGAAAAGATAAGGGTAATTGATTTCTCCTTTTTCATCTACTGTGACGGCGGCGGCGATACCACAGTCTATTCGTTCCGTCGCTCCGTCAAATAAAGCTTGCAATGTATTCTTCTTTACCAAAACATCCGACTCGACAATAATCAAACCTGCCTCCGCTTCAATGGCACGTTGTTGAGCCATTTGCAGAACCAACAAATAGTTCGGTGATGGATGATCCGTAATTTCTGCAAGATTCACCAACTCAAAGCCCAGTTTTTCAGACGCCTCTTTCAACCTAACCGTGTTTTCTTCCGTACTGAAATCATTGTAGACGGTATAAGTAAACGGCGTTTGAAAACCGGATGCCATAATGGCTTCCACGGTTTGCAGCGTCAATTCAATAGAATCCTTTACGGGAGTAATGATATGAATACACTTCATTGGATATATAATTAGTCTTTATTCAACAAGCTATAAGATTCCCACAAGTTGACAAAACTATACAATATTTTGCATACAGCCAAACAGTTCCCTGCATTTATTCCTTATCCGCTCTCCGCTTAACCCGTATGCTTTACTTTCAATACGGCAAGATTTAATTCGATAGTTGTTTCCGAATCCGTCGCTTGAAGATTATTATCCAATAAATCGGAAAACAAATCACCGCTTTTCTCCAATCAAGGATTTCTGTTATTCCTCAGAAGCATCTGGCAAGCTGTTTATTGTACGGGAAAGTTCACGCAATTTGGCAAAAGTCTCAATTATCGTAAACGTTGCATTATGGCACGGGAACTTTTCAAGATGGCAGCAAGCATATAAAGGCCTCTTTCTGCAAAATTTAGCAAGCGCATTCATCAGTATATAAATTTATGATTTAAACAATTGATCAAAGGTATGCATTATTACATCAGGAACATCTGTTCTCACGAATTATTTCTAACTTTGCCTGCAATAAACAAAAGCGTTATGAAAGTAATTGTCGATAATAAAATACCTTTTATAAAGGAAGCCATCGAAAAGATAGCCGATGAAGTGGTCTATACGCCGGGAAAAGACTTCACCCCTTCTCTGGTGAAAGATGCGGATGCACTCATCATCCGCACACGCACTCGTTGCAACCGAGGATTATTGGAGGGCAGTAAAGTAAAGTTTATTGCTACGGCAACCATCGGCTTCGACCACATCGATACGGAATACTGCCGTGAAGCCGGTATTACATGGACGAATGCCCCCGGCTGCAATTCCGCTTCCGTAGCCCAATACCTACATTCATCTTTAATTTTACTGCAAGAATCGAAAGGTATTAATTTATCGGAAGCTACTATTGGCATCATCGGAGTAGGGAATGTAGGTAGTAAAGTTGCAAAAGTGGCACAAGAATTGGGAATGCGTGTCTTACTGAACGACCTTCCTCGTGAAGACAAAGAGGGGAAACAGAACTTTTCATCCCTGCAAACACTTGCAAAAGAATGTAACGTACTCACTTTCCACGTACCTTTATATAAAGAAGGTAAATACAGAACTCACCATCTGGCCGACACAGCCTTTTTTCAATCATTAAAGCAAAAACCCGTCATCATTAACACCTCACGCGGAGAAGTAATCGAAACCGATGCACTGCTGAACGCTTTGGAAACAAAACTGATTTCAGACGCTATCATCGATGTTTGGGAAAATGAACCGGCTATAAACCTCACCCTATTAAAGAAGGTATTCCTCGGTACACCGCACATCGCCGGTTATTCGGCAGACGGTAAAGCCAATGCAACCCGTATGTCGCTGGATGCTCTATGCCGGTATTTCAATATACAGGCGGACTATCAGATTATTCCTCCTGCCCCAAGCCAACCGCAAATTACGGCAAAAACCTTGTCAGATGCCTATTTGCAAATATACGATCCCCGACAAGATAGTAATGCACTCAAAACACATCCGGAATTATTTGAAAAGTTACGGGGGGACTACCCTCTAAGAAGAGAAAAAAAAGCATACACAATTCTGAACCATTCGGAATAATATGTCGCTTCTCTTAGAAATCGTATTCCGAAAGGCTATCAGCGCACTTCCGACAACAAACTGTCGATAACCTTCGGATAATACTCATACTCCAGCGCATGTACTTTCTTTGCTATATCCCCTACTGTATCCTCCGCCACAACAGGACATTTGTACTGTACTATAATTTCGCCTTCATCGAAATGTTCATTTAAATAATGTATGGTAATACCGGTTTCTGTTTCACCGGCAGCCACTACTGCTTCATGCACCCGATCACCATACATCCCCTTACCGCCAAACTTAGGCAATAAGGAAGGATGAATATTTATAATTTTATTAGGATAAGCATGCAAGATACAGTCCGGCACACGTGCAAGGAAACCGGCAAGGACGATAAAGTCGATTCCTCTATTTTCCAACAAAGACAATACAGCTGTCCCGTCCATCCATTCGGCCTTGCCCATACAGGCGAACGGAACATTCAGACTACGTGCACGTTCCAAAACAAAGGCACTCTCTCTATTAGTCAAAACCAGCTCTACGTTCACCAATTCGCTATTTTGGAAATAACGGATGATATTCTCTGCATTTGTCCCGTTACCGGAAGCAAAAATAGCAATGTTTTTACTCATAAACCCTCCAATCCCTGCACAAAACCGTGAAAAATGTGCAAAAATGTGCATTTAATTCATCAAATATTTGCGAGGAATGATAAATATTCATTCCTTTGCACCGCAAATTTAAAGAAATAAAACTAATTATTAATTAAAAACTTATCGTCGACAAATTAGGCGTTGAAGAATCAGAAGTTACTAACGAAGCTAGCTTCACTAACGATTTGGGAGCAGATTCTCTTGACACTGTAGAACTTATCATGGAATTCGAAAAAGAATTCGGTATCTCTATTCCTGATGACCAAGCTGAGAAGATTGGTACTGTAGGCGATGCTGTATCTTACATCGAAGAACACGCTAAGTAATCTTAATCCATTCATTTCTTAGTATGGAATTAAAAAGAGTTGTAGTAACAGGTCTTGGCGCCATTACTCCCATTGGCAACACAGTACCCGAGTTTTGGGAAAATCTCGTGAATGGGGTTAGTGGAGCGGGGCCTATTACTCATTTCGACGCATCGCTTTTCAAGACCCAATTCGCATGCGAAGTGAAGAACTTTGATGCCAATCAATATATCGACCGCAAAGAGGCTCGCAAGATGGACTTGTACACTCAATATGCCATCGGTGTAGCCAAGCAAGCGGTAGAAGATTCCGGTCTTGATGTCGAAAATGAGGATTTGAACAAAATCGGCGTCATCTTTGGTGCCGGTATTGGTGGAATCCGTACATTTGAAGAAGAAGCAGGTAACTATGCCCTCCATAAAGAAAACGGTCCCAAGTTCAATCCGTTCTTCATCCCGAAGATGATTTCGGATATTGCTGCCGGACAAATTTCTATTCTGTACGGTTTTCATGGTCCTAACTACGCGACTTGTTCCGCATGCGCCACTTCTACCAATGCTATCGCTGACGCATTCAACCTCATCCGTTTGGGTAAGGCTAACGCTATCATCAGCGGTGGTTCGGAAGCAGCTATTGCCGCTTGTGGTGTAGGTGGTTTCAATGCCATGCATGCTTTATCTACCCGCAATGACTCTCCGGAAACCGCATCTCGCCCGTTCAGCGCGAGCCGTGACGGTTTCATCATGGGTGAAGGCGGCGGATGTCTGGTTCTTGAGGAACTGGAACACGCTAAAGCACGTGGTGCCAAGATTTATGCAGAGGTTGCCGGTGTGGGAATGTCTGCCGACGCTCATCACTTAACCGCTTCTCATCCGGAAGGTTTGGGAGCCAAACTGGTAATGACAAATGCGTTGGAAGATGCAGAAATGAAACCCGAAGAAGTAGATTACATCAATGTTCATGGTACATCTACTCCTGTCGGTGATATCTCGGAAGTGAAAGCTATCCAAGAGGTATTCGGAAAACATGCCTATGAGTTGAATATCAGCTCCACCAAATCCATGACAGGTCACTTGCTGGGTGCTGCCGGTGCGGTAGAGGCTATTGCAAGTATCCTTGCCATCCAAAATGGCATTGTTCCTCCGACTATCAATCACGAAGAGGGTGATAACGACGAAAACATCGACTATGACCTGAACTTTACGTTCAACAAGGCTCAGAAGCGTGAAGTGAACGTGGCTTTATCCAATACTTTTGGATTCGGCGGTCATAACGCATGTGTTATTTTCAAGAAATACGCAGAATAATACGGTCGTGTTACGTAACCAAATAGACAAAATAAGGCTCTTATTCCGTAAGGATAGAGAGTCTTATTTTTGTTTTTATAGGATACTTGGTTTTTTTCCCCGTGATATTCGGTTCTATCAGCAGGCTCTACTGCATAAATCCACCTCTGTCCGCTCCGAGAAAGGACGTCCGTTAAACAACGAGCGATTGGAATTCTTGGGTGACGCCATCTTGGACGCCATCGTAGGAGACATTGTATACAAGCACTTCGAGGGCCGTCGTGAAGGTTTTCTTACCAATACCCGTTCTAAAATCGTGCAACGGGAAACCTTGAACAAACTGGCCGTAGAAATAGGACTGGACAAACTTGTCAAGTATTCCACCCGTTCTTCGTCACACAACAGCTATATGTACGGCAACGCCTTCGAAGCATTTATCGGGGCTATCTATTTGGACCAAGGCTACGAACGTTGCAAGCAGTTCATGGAGAAAAAAATCCTCAAGAACTACATCGACCTCGACAAGATGTCACGCAAGGAAGTCAACTTCAAATCCAAACTTATCGAATGGAGCCAGAAAAACAAAATGGAGGTTTCCTTTGAGTTGATAGAACAGTTCCTCGACAGGGATTACAACCCGATGTTTCACACAGAAGTTCGCATAGAAAGCCTTTCTGCCGGCACAGGTACGGGCTATTCCAAAAAAGAGTCACAGCAAAACGCCGCACAAATGGCATTGAAAAAAATCAAGAACGACGAAGCCTTCAAAGAAGCCATTGAAACTGCCAAAATACAGAACCACGCGGCAAAGGAAGATATTGCAGCAGAGGAAAACGAAACCGTCACAGAAAATACTCCCGTTGCAGAAACATCAGAGGTTCTCGAAGCTACGGATAATACAGAACCTACGGATACTGTACAAGATACAGCCAAATCACCCGAAACAAATCCCCATACGCTTACCCTGAACGACTAAATCATGGTCTTCAGTCACTAATTTGAGTTTTCCGGCTATCTCCTCCAGAGGCGCGGAAGATATTTCATTCCCTTTCAACGTTACCATACGTCCAAACTGCCCTCCTGCAATCAATTCCGTAGCATGACCACCCATACGGGTCGACAAATTGCGGTCAAAAGGCGTAGGCGAACCACCGCGCTGAATATAGCCCAAAACAGTCTCACGTGTTTCAATACCCGTTTCGTATTCAATCTCTTGTGCGATATATTCAGCTGCGCGTTTCCTGCCATCCGTCTGAATCCCCTCGGCAACCACAACAATAGAATAAGGCTTCCCCTTCTTCAGACGATTCAAAATCGTATCGCCTATATTATGGATATTATAAGAAAGCTCGGGAATTAAAATCACATCACCGCCACCGGCCATACCGGAGTACAGCGCAATCCAGCCCGCTTTATGCCCCATCACTTCTATCACCATCACCCGCTTGTGCGAACTGGCGGTAGAGTGTAACCGGTCTATGGCATCCGTAGCAATACTGACGGCAGAATCAAAGCCGAAAGAGAAATCGGTTCCCCAAATGTCATTATCAATGGTCTTAGGTACGGAAACGATATTCAATCCCATAGCAGCCAGCTTGGCAGCTGTTTTCTGCGTGCCGTTACCGCCGATACAGACTATGCAGTCCAGCCCCAACTCCTTTACATTCTGTTCTATCAGAGCAGGTTTGTCTACATCGGATACCACCCCGTTTTTCTTGAACGGCTTTTCACGGGAAGTACCCAACATCGTACCGCCCAGATTCAATAATCCCGACAGAGACTTGTCCGTAAACGACTCCACATCTTTTGTCAACAGTCCTTGAAAACCGCTATGGATACCTACCACCTCCATTCCGTAGTAATTGATGGCGGTTTTACAAACGCCGCGAATAGTTGCATTGATACCGGGGCAATCCCCGCCTGAAGTCAGAATACCGATTCTCATGATGTTTTAGTTTAAATTACGGTTCTTTTCACCTATACGGACGTAAAGATAGAAAAAAAAGAGAAAAAAGATAGAGATGCCGATAAATAAGATTATTTTTGCGCACTTAAACAGATTTCAATAAGAACGATGAATATTACAAAATTTCTGAATAAAGTATACTTCACCCCCCGCTTGAAAGAAATCGAACTGTATACCGACCATGCAAGCGAACTGCAAGCAGGTGTCCTGAGACGTTTGGTACGCATGGCCGCCAATACGGAATGGGGAAAGAAATATGACTACGCTTCTATTCGTACTTATGAAGATTTCAAAAAACGCCTTCCTATACAAACTTACGAAGAAATCAAACCTTATGTAGCCCGTTTGCGTGCCGGTGAGCAGAATCTGCTATGGCCTTCGGAAATACGCTGGTTTGCCAAGTCTTCGGGAACTACCAATGATAAAAGTAAATTCTTACCTGTCAGCAAAGAATCTCTGCAAGATACTCATTATCAAGGCGGGAAAGATGCCGTCGCCATCTATTTGGGAATAAATCCCGAAAGCCGCTTTTTCTCCGGAAAAGGATTGATTCTCGGCGGCAGTCACAGCCCTAACCTAAACTCCAATCATAGTCTGGTGGGCGACTTGTCCGCCATCCTGATACAGAACGTACACCCGCTGGTCAACCACATTCGCGTACCAAGCAAGGAAATCGCTCTGATGAGCGAGTTCGAACCCAAAATGGAAGCCATAGCCAACAGCACGCTTCATACCAACGTCACCAATCTTTCGGGTGTACCTTCCTGGATGCTGGTACTTATCAAACATATACTCGAGAAAACCGGAAAACAGTCTTTAGAGGAAGTATGGCCTAACCTGGAAGTATTCTTCCATGGCGGAGTAGCTTTTACTCCTTACCGGGAGCAATACAGACAGGTTATCAAAAGCTCCAAGATGCACTATATAGAAACATACAATGCGTCCGAAGGCTATTTTGGCACACAGAACGACCCGAACGATCCGGCTATGCTGCTGATGATCGATTACGGTATCTTCTATGAGTTTATTCCATTGGAAGATGTCGGTAAGGAAAATCCTCGTATCTGTTGTCTGGAAGAAGTGGAACTCAATAAAAACTACGCAATGGTTATCTCCACTTCTGCCGGGCTTTGGCGTTATATGATTGGAGATACTGTGAAGTTCACCGGTAACCACCCGTATAAATTCGTCATTACCGGACGTACTAAGCATTTCATCAACGCTTTCGGCGAAGAACTGATTGTAGACAATGCGGAAAAAGGGCTGACTAAAGCCTGCGCTGCCACGGGAGCACAAATTATAGACTATTCCGCCGCTCCTGTTTTTATGGACGAACATGCCAAATGCCGTCATCAATGGCTGATTGAGTTTGCTCAAATGCCGGACAGTCCGGAGAAATTTGCCCAAATACTGGATGACACCCTCAAAGAAGTAAACTCCGATTATGAAGCTAAACGACAGAACGACTTGGCTTTGCAGCCATTAGAGATAATTGTCGCTCGCAAAGGCCTGTTCCATGATTGGTTGGACAGTAAAGGCAAGCTTGGCGGACAACATAAGGTACCGCGCCTCAGTAACACGAGGGAACATATTGAGGAAATGTTGAAACTCAATTTCAAAGAATAATACCACCGCCCAACAGCAAGCCGGTTGCATCATAGAAAGCGGCGGCTTGCCCCGGAGCGATAGACTCCAACGGTTCCAACAACGATACTCGCAGATGTCCGTCCCCTTCCAAAGTAACCATACAACGGTTTGCTTGTTTACGATAGCGTATCTTTACGATCACTGTCTCCGCCCCTAACACCCGATGTGTACTGATAAGGTTCCAGTCCTTAAGATACATTTCATTTTTATACAAGGAGGCAAGCGGTGCAAGTACCACCTCGTTCGTGTCCATTTTGATTTCCTTCACAAATACGGCACGATTCAGATGAAGCCCCAGTCCACGCCGCTGACCTATCGTATAGAAAGGATATCCTTCATGCCATCCTAATATTTCCCCCTTTTCATCGAGAAAATGTCCCCTGCCCGGAAGCTGTTCCGCAGGGACTTCACGTTTCAAGAAAGAACGATAGTCCAACGGACAGAAACACACTCCTATACTGTCTTTCTTAGTGGCGACACGCATAAATCCACGTCCAGCGGCATAAGCACGTGCCTCCTCCTTTGTCATATCCCCCATCGGGAGTAACATTCGTTTCAGGATATCTTGCTTCAAACCCCACAAAAAGAAAGTCTGATCCTTATCTCTGTCGGCTGCCGGAGCGATATAATAGGTGTCCTCTAAAAGGAGTTTACGTACGTAATGTCCGGTAGAAATCCAATAAATTCCCTTTTCATCGGCTATTTCCGCCAAAAGCTTCCATTTCAGCTCATTATTGCAAAGGGTGCAGGGAACAGGAGTATGCCCCGCCAGGTATTCATCTATAAAATAGCGAATAATACGTTCACGGAAAAGCTTCCTCGCATCATATATAATATGCTCAATACCCAGTCTATCAGCCAGCGTACGGGCATCTTCCAGATATTCCGCTTTTCCATCCGCCTCATAAAAACGAAAGGTAACCCCCGTTACTTCATAGCCGGCCTCCTGCAATTTCATAGCAGCCACAGAACTATCCGTGCCGCCGCTCATACCCAATAATACACGTTCTTTTGAGTTCATGCTGCAAAAATAGTATTTCATCCTGAGAAAACTCTATCTTTGCCACTTTCAAAAAAATAATCAATTTTAAACCATGAGACAAGACTATCGCCTGCTCGTCCTCGACCTGGACGGCACCCTGACTAATTCGAAGAAAGAAATATCACCACGCAACCTTCGTACTCTACTGCGTCTGCAACAAAGCGGCGTACGCCTGGTGCTGGCTTCCGGCCGTCCCACCTACGGTATTGTTCCCCTGGCAGAACAGTTACAAATGAAAGAACACAACGGGTACATTCTTTCCTACAATGGCGGAGAAATCATAAACTGGAACACCGGCGAACTACTATACAAAAACCTGCTTCCCGATGAAGTGCTTCCTATCCTTTATGAAACCGCTATTGACAACCGGCAAACCATCCTCACCTACGACAATGAGTTCATCCTCACCGAAAATCCCGACGACCCATATGTCAAGAAAGAAGCATTCCTCAACAAAATGCAGGTGCGACGCGTAGATAACTTTCTGCAAGAGACGCCCCGCCCCCTTCCCAAATGCCTCATCGTAGGCGAACCGGAACAACTCATAAATACGGAAACCGAACTCAGCCTGCGTCTGCAAAGGCAAATCAGCGTATACCGTTCGGAACCTTATTTTCTCGAACTCGTACCGTTAGGCATAGACAAAGCCCGCTCTCTCGCCGTATTACTGGAAAAAACAGGTATCACCCGCGAAGAAATGATAGCCATGGGGGACGGTTACAATGACCTCAGCATGATAAAATATGCCGGACTCGGCATAGCCATGGGAAATGCGCAGGAACCTGTCAAAGCAGCGGCGGATTACATTGCTCCAAGCAATGACGAAGATGGAGTAGCCATAGCCGTAGAACAACACTTCCTACATGCTTTTTAGAACAGATAGCCCTAATTTACAAATATTTGTTATACCTTTGCCTTTCCAAAAAGAACTAATTATCAAACGTTATGGAACAACAACTGACCATTTACAACACCTTAGATAGAAAAAAGGAGTTATTCGTGCCTCTGCATGCTCCTCACGTGGGCATGTATGTTTGTGGACCGACCGTTTACGGAGATGCCCACTTGGGGCATGCACGTCCTGCCATTACTTTCGATTTGCTTTTCCGCTATCTCACACACATCGGCTATAAAGTACGTTATGTCCGCAACATCACCGATGTAGGACACTTAGAGCATGACGCAGACGATGGCGAAGATAAAATCGCGAAAAAAGCCCGTTTGGAGCAACTCGAACCCATGGAAGTGGCACAGTATTATATCAACCGTTACCACAAGGCAATGGAAGCGTTGAACGTGCTTTCTCCAAGCATCGAACCACATGCATCGGGACACATCATCGAGCAGATAGAGCTGGTAAAAGAGATATTAAAGAACGGCTACGCTTACGAAAGCGAAGGCTCCATTTACTTTGATGTAGCCAAATACAACAAAGACCATCATTACGGCAAACTGTCCGGACGTAACCTGGATGATGTACTGAATACCACCCGCGAACTGGACGGCCAGGAAGAAAAGCATAATCCCGCTGACTTTGCATTGTGGAAGCGCGCCCAACCCGAACATATCATGCGCTGGCCAAGCCCGTGGAGTGACGGTTTCCCCGGCTGGCACGCCGAATGTACCGCAATGGGTAAGAAATATCTGGGTAAGCATTTCGATATCCACGGTGGCGGCATGGACCTCGTTTTCCCGCATCACGAATGTGAAATCGCACAATCCGTAGCATCACAGGGCGATGACATGGTACACTATTGGATGCATAACAATATGATAACCATCAACGGGCAGAAAATGGGTAAAAGCCTCGGTAACTTCATCACACTGGATGAATTCTTCACCGGTTCAAACAAGACGCTGGCACAGGCTTACAGTCCGATGACTATTCGTTTCTTTATCCTTCAGGCACACTACCGCAGTACGGTAGACTTCAGCAACGAAGCCCTGCAAGCAGCGGAAAAAGGCCTGACAAGACTTATGGATGCCGTACATGGGCTGGAAAAGATTACGCCGGGCAAGGCTTCTACGGTAGACGTAAAAACATTACGCGCCAAATGCTATGAAGCTATGAACGATGATTTGAACTCTCCGATTGTAATAGCCCATCTTTTTGACGGCGCCAGAATGATAAACAACATTATTGCAGGCAATGACACCATTACAGCCGAGGACTTGCAAGAGTTGAAAGAAACTTTCTACCTCTTCTGCTTCGACATATTGGGACTGAAAGAAGAGAACAACTCCAACGAAGAACGCGAAGCCGCCTTCGGTAAAGTAGTGGATATGCTGCTGGAAGAGCGCATAAAAGCCAAAGCCAACAAGGATTGGGCTACATCCGACAAAATCCGCGATGAACTGACCGCATTAGGTTTTGCCATCAAAGACACCAAAGACGGATGTGAATGGAAGCTGAACAAATAAAAATCTAAAAGACGAATCCGAAGCCGGCGTACCAGCCGAGCTTCTTCGTCTGATTAGACCAATTCAACTCTATTTCCAACGGTCCCAAAAAACTATTATACATATAGCCGATGCCCGTTCCTACCAAGTCGTAAGAGTGGGAATCCTCAAATAACTCATGCAACTTATCGGAGCTGCGTCCGTAGTTTCCCGTCACCGATACATACTGATTCTTAAATATCCGCTGACGAAGCTTCAAACCGGCAACAATCAATGAACCGGAAGCCAACTCCGCACGGTTAATCCCTACAAAAGGTATTTGTTGGGGCATATAACGTCCGGCAATATTTCCACCCAACATATTAGTAACAGCAAAAGAATAGTTATCACCTCCGGTAAGAATACGCCCGTCAATAGACGGAATAATCGTAAAATTCTTTAACGGAGTGAAACACCCTTGCCAATGCGCCGAGAAGGCCGAAATAGGGCTGTTATCTTCGTATTGAAACAGATTATCCGTATACAGATGATACATTACGGACCATGACAAACCTTTGGTGGGTACGCTTCTCCCATTCAGATTATTATACAACAGCCCGGCAAAATAGGTAAACAGCGACTTATTTCCAAACATAAGTGCATCCACCGGCTCCAACGACAGCAAATCATGGTAGTTGTAGTGCTCGAAATTAAGACCTGCACTCACTTGAATCTTATTCCAATCCTTTGCGACTCCGGCGGTAAGCTGCTGATGGGTAAAAGTCAAATCAAGTGTACGCTTTCCCTCATTATAAATATTAATATCCTTGTAATCAAACCGGTAATTAATTCCCGTCTGCCAGCCCTTACTCCACTGATAATTATAACCGATTCTTGCCATCGTCCGTTTTCCTAAACGGGCGGTAAGGCTCACTTGCGATTCTTTTTGTTTTCCCAGATAAATATCCGTATTCGCCTGCAAGGCTGCCAGCTCTTCCGTATCAAAACGGATACCGACATTCAGCTTGTTTTCCCGTATGGCAGGAGCGGCTATCTGTGGATCAACGGGAATAGTCTTGCTCTTTTCTGCGTCAGGGATAGGAAAAGGTCCCGGGCGACGGGGCTGATAATCTTCTCTTAGCCCCATCTTCTTTTTTAATGTAAGCAGTTTATCCCAATCGGCCATAGCCGCCTGTTCTCCACGCACTATCAAGGTATCAATCGCTTCTTTGGTGAAACTTGCCGCAGAATAGCCCGATACATCCACTTTAATATGTAAATCGGTCTTGCGAAGATTCTCTTGATATTTTTTCTCTCCCTGCAGATTAATGATTTGCCCGAATATATCTTTCACCGATTTCAGTTGCCCGGCATCCAGCAAAGGACTTTGTACATCCACTCCGATAATAATATCAGCCCCCATCTGCAAGGCCACATCTACCGGATAATTATTCACCATACCTCCATCTACCAAGACCCTGCCATTCAGATTGACAGGTGCAAATACCCCGGGTATCGACATACTGGAGCGCATGGCCGTAGCCAACACACCTCTGTGAAACACAACCTCGCTCCCATCCACCAGATTTTCGGAGACACATGCGAACGGAATAGGCAGCCGGCTAAAGTTTACAGAATCCTGATAACCCTCTGTCAATACCGAAAACAACTGTGCAATATTCTTTCCCTTAATAATTCCCGCATCCGAAATGTCCGCCGACTTCAACGTAAAAGGAATAGACAGCACATAACGCTCCGACCGCAAACGATCGTCGAGCAATACATCTTTAGGATTGGGAGCGTCCGACAAAACGAACTTCCAGTTCTGCGCATTCACCATACTGTCCAATTGCTCCGGAGTATACCCTATGGCATATAAGCCTCCAACAATAGCCCCCATACTGGTGCCCACCACATAATCTATCGGAATACCCGCTTTCTCTATCACTTTCAAGGCACCGATATGAGCCGTACCCTTCGCTCCGCCTCCGCTCAGCACAATGGCAACTTTCGGACGCTCTTGCGCCATAAGCAATAACGGAAGCAACAGCAAACAGCCCAATAACCTATATTTCATCTTCGTATGGATTTACATGAGTAAGAGAAAATAAAACAACTTATTCTTCCGATAGTTCACTGCCGGTAAAAGGAGTTACCGCCGGTTCACACAAAAAAAGGAAGGTCCTTCTTCACAGAAAAACCTTTCTTCCCTACAAAAGGATGTATAACAAAATATTTTGCAACAACCTTTCACAACAGTTATTTCTATTTATCGTATGGTATTATGTCAGATAAGATACGCTCTCTATACCAGGGGTCATCAATCTCTTTCAAGACTTTCCCCATTTCCGCACACAACTCGTTTACTACTTCTTTATTCTCCTCTAACGGAAGATTATTCATTTGATAGGGGTCTTTCTCGTCATCGAACAACAAACTCTTTACAAGCTTGCGATTATCACGGTCTATATAAAGCGCCAGTGTGTAACGGGCTGATTTAAAGCCGCGCGATGAAGGGAAATAAGAACGAACTTTACCGTCCGCATCTTTCTTTCCGTCCAGGTTCTGAATATAAAGAGCGCCCGTAGGACGTACAATATCAGCTTTTTCATTGAAGAACAGCGGAGCATAATTACGTCCCTGCACATCCGTAGGGATGGAATCGGACAGACCTGCCAATCCCAATAAAGTAGGCATGATATCCGGAGAGGAAAGCATTAAGTCATCCAAACGGGGCTTAATCTTATCAGGGAAACGAACGATGAACGGTACGTTCATGGACTCGGAGAACGGGGAATTCTTCGGGTCATCCGTATGCTGGCTGCACATTGTTTCACCGTGATCGGAAGAAAAGACTACAATTGTATTTTTGTCCAGTCCCAATTCCTTCAAAGCATCGAGTATCTGTCCGAAAGCGCGGTCTACACCCGTAACTGAAGCAAAATAATAACGTGCGCTTTCCGCTTTCTTCATTGTAGGGTCAGCATTAGGACGAATCAATAAGCTATCCAATGGCCGGTCCTTATATAAATTGAAGTCCTGCTCCATGCAGTCGTCCAATGAGCGATAAGGGCTATGTGGCGGATTCATACCTACCATTATAAAGAACGGTTTCTTCGGGTCGCGTACATTTCCCTCATTCTTCAGATAAGAAACAACCTTACCCGACTCATGCAGCGGAGACCATTCACGCGGATCATGCCGTTTACCGTCTGTGTCCCAATAATGCGGATTCTTATGCTCATCGAATGTTCCGTAAGCGTACCAATAGTTAAATCCATGACGACGGTCCTTCGGTGTATAAGCGTCCCATGCGGGTACACGGTCTTCTACGTATTTTCCCGGACGCTGGGGGTCATTGGGAGTCGGGAAGTCAGCATGCAGTTTACCGAAATAGGCACAGTCATATCCCGCATTACTGAATACATCGCTTACACAGTCTACATCCTCGCGCAATGAGCTGATAGGACGGTCCGAATTACAGTTCAAAGGGATACCGCTCTTGTTAGGATACATTCCCGTCAGCAATGAACCCCGATGAGGGCTGCTCAACGGACAGTTGCTCATGGCAGAAGTCAGTACCAAAGACTCTCTCGCAAAATCATTCAGACGAGGGGTATGCACCGGGTCATTCCGGAAGTTCACTTTCTCCCGAAAACCTTCCTGTCCCCAAAATTCCATCGCCTGATTACGGTACTGGTCAGGAAAGACATAAATAACGTTCGGTTGTCGGGCCTGTTCCGCCTGCGGAGCTTTACAACCCTGCAAGGCGAACAAGCCTAAACCACCTAACAATATATTCAATTGATTTCTCATTTCTCCAAGTCTCTTTTACGCATCAAAGCTTCCAAGAAATAATAATCGGCATAGTTCAGAGGAACATCTATTTCCGCGCCGTGAGGAATACTGCCTACCGAATGCATCAGGATAAAGTTGCCGTTAGTTCCTACCTCCGCACGATAGGCCGGAGAAGCGAGGCTTTCCATAATTCGGTCTGCTGTTTCCTTATAACCCTTATTAGGAATATACGTACTCAATTCGTAAAGCGCAGAAGCCGTACATGCTGCGGCAGAAGCATCACGAGGCTCGTTCGGAATGTTGGGAGCATCGTAATCCCAATAAGGAACCAAATCCTCCGGAAGATTCTTGTTATTGAAGATAAAGTCATAAACTTTTTCAGCGTGATCCAAATATTTGGAATCGTGAGTGTAACGATAGCACATTGTATAACCGTATAAAGCCCATGCCTGTCCGCGAGCCCAAGACGATTCATCAGCATAGCCTTGCGCCGTCTGTTTCTTGCGAACCTCACCGGTTGCGGGATCATAATCTACTACGTGATAGCAACTGTTGTCGGCCCTGAAATGGTTAGCCATGGTAGTATCGGCATGTTTCACGGCTATATTATAGAAAGTAGAGTCACCCGACAGCTTGGTAGCTTCGAACAACAGCTCCAAGTTCATCATATTGTCGATGATTACCGGACATTTCCAACCGCGTTCTGCCTGCCAGCCTTTGTCGGCATCCCAAGATTGAATAACGCCTGCACCCGGACGGAAGCGGGTAGACAATGATTTGGCAGTCTGAATAATTACAGGTTTGTATTCCTCTTTATTGGCAAAACGGTATCCGTTCAGATAACTGGAACCGATCATAAAGCCTACATCATGATGCCAGGTCAGATATTGTACGGAATCCAAGGCTTCCGTATACTTTTCCGCCAACGGCAACCACTTGTCGTCACCGGTCAACTCGTATGTATACCAAATATTACCGGGAAAGAAGCCGGAGCACCAGTCATCAATGGGAACATAATGAATGCTGCCATCCTTATTAATGGTACGCGGATTAAGAATTTTACCTGATTTCTCGATAATGTCCGTCTGAAGCATTTCCTGTGCCACTGCATTATCAATATTCTCCTGGATGAAGTCATTTGCAGGCTGCTTTTGTCCTGTACAACCTGCCAAAACAAGAAGGGAAATACCCAATGTAGTAAGAGCTGTTTTCATAATAAAGGATTTATTTATTAAATTGTTGTCGTTTTTTCGATGGCAAATGTAGCACGGTTATACGGAAATGACCCACCTAAATCATCCAATTAAAAGCTAAAATTGTTACATTTGCATCGGAAAGCATCTGTTTTTCTCTATGCTGTCCGTGAATCATTGAATCACCAATCATTAAATCCCTAAATTCCATGACTCCACAAGAGTTTTTCAAAAAAGATCTTTTTGCCGGCAAAACCGGTGTAGAACTGATAGAAATAAAAGAAGGATATAGCAAAGCGCGTCTGGTAATTACGGAAGAACATCTCAATGCCGGACACCGCACCCAAGGCGGAGCGCTCTTTACGTTAGCCGACCTCGCTTTGGCCGCAGCCGCCAACTCTCACGGCGTACTGTCCTTTTCACTGTCTTCCAATATCACTTTCCTGCGCGGCAGCGGTGTAGGCGACACATTGTACGCCGAAGCCCGTGAACGATACGTCGGACGCACTACCGGATATTATCAGATTGACGTTACCAACCAGAAAGGAGAACTGATAGCCACATTCGAGTCCAGCGTTTTCAGAAAGGGGGACGCATTGCCCTTTACTTTGTAACCACGGAAGTCATCGGATAACGATTGCCTCTTACACTTTTGAGAAACGCTTTTGCCGAACCGAAGTTCAAATACATATCCAAGCGTATGGGAAGGTGGTTTTTATCGTCTGAAACGAAGAAAGTAATCACTTCCTTCTCTTTTCCCTTTTTGTATTCCACAAAAGAAAATACAAGACAACGGTAGATTGTATCGTTGTTTGCCTCTATTTCTTCCTTTCCGCGGTAAATCAGAGTCTGTTCTTCCACCCTGCGTCCCGTTGCCATAGGGAAAAGTATCTTCTCGCCTATCTTATAGTCTTTGGGATCGTAAGAGCGGGCTTGCGCCAGAATACTCAGCATATCAAAAATACAACGGCTGTCACTGTATTCCATTTCCTGCGGTTCACGCACAGGATTATGCCAGGTACGTCTCTGCTTCACGGTAGACACACCGTCATTATACGAGAACCACGCCTCGTCTACCGTATAGCGTTTTCCCTCCTCGGCTGCCTTACGAAAATAGAGCGGTTCGAGTTTATCGCTGACATAGCAGGTCAGCGTATCACGCATCTTAAAGAAGAAATCCGTTTTCTTACTGCCCACAGAAAGAAGATTGAAACGATAGGCAGGACGGGAACGGTAAGTGGTAGCATTCGTTGTCAGACTCGCCAGCCCTACTTTCTTCCAGATAAATTTCCAGTTGAAATACAAATCATACATTACATGTTCCCCCGATTGGAACGCCTCATTCTTAGCCACACATTGAGCCTGCACAGGCATCATGCCGCCCAGACACAGAAGTCCCGCCAGCAAGAGCAATCCCGCGATTCGTTGCTTTTTAGTAACTATATCCCCTACCGCTGTTGCGATTGCTGTTGTTACGGTTGTTCCGGCTATTTTTCTTTTTCTTGTCTTCATCTGGTTTTTGTTTTTTCAGTTCATCCGGCTTTTGCTTATCCAACGGCTTTTCTTTCACGTTCCAATCCTGAATCAAATCAAAGTTGGCCTTAAATTCCAGTACTTGCGGATAATAATAAACCATTTCAGGCTGGCGTTTGGTGGCATAATCACCTGTATCCCATACGCCATTCCCGTTTGTATCGTTAATGAGCCGGGCCCCATATTTACCCGGATTCAAATAATAGAAGTCAGCTTTTCCTTCCACGACCGGCACAGTTCGTACCACCTTGTCTTGGGCATCCAGCAGTTCTACGAATGCCAAAGAATCGGCTCCGGTAATATTGAAGAATATCTGCCCGTACTCTTCCAGTTTTTTCACCGTGAACTCTTTCTTCACTTTATCGGTAAACAAACCATATAATCCGTGAAAAGCGGTCGAGTCTACTTCAAAGGCGTAACTTTCACCCGGTTTCCAGTCCGCATACAGATTGTAGCGTTTCAAATCCAGCGAATCCCGCATGAAATCAAACGGCACATCCTGCCATAACGTATCCACCTTCTGCCTTACATGCAAGGCGGTGTCAATAAAGCTGGCTATCGGTTCCGTAAAGCTCAATGTGATATAATCGTACACATCCATTGCCGAAGGCGCATATACATCCATTGCCAGGAACGGGGTCGGTTCCGGTTCTTCCTCACCCTTTTTCCTTCTTTTCTTCTTCTCTTTCTCGGCCTTTTCCTTCTCTTCCTGTTTCTTATCCTGCAGTTTCTTCCAACTTACCTTCGATACCATTCTCAAGGTATCTGTCCGGGGAACCAGCCGATTCAAAGTATCCGTGTACAAATAGGTCAGGCTCATCCGCAACGTATCTTGCTGATAAAGCAAAGAATCCTTTATCCAATAGTGAATCGTATCATTCCGTCCGGTGGTCTGCTCAATGACAAAAGCATCCTTTTCATCGAAATTCAGCCCTTTCATCAGAGGCAGGCTATCGGCCGGAGCCGTAAAATAGAAAGAGAACTTCTCCGGAGTCAGGCGCTCTGTTTTCATAAGGCGCTGCGAGAAAGTCTTTTCTTTGAAGCTGCGCAACAACACATCATCCGGCAAGAAATGAGTATATCTTCTCTCTACAATCGTGTCTATGGTCAAAGAGTCTCTCCAGAGAGTATCCTGGCGCGTACGTTCTTCCATGGAAGGAATAATGATGGAATCATTAAAAGCTATGATTTCCGTAGGCTGGGAGAACTTGAAATTCTGGTCGGCATCCATCAAAGCATAAATACGGTATTTACCCGGAGCAACTCCACGGATAGAAAATCTTCCGCGGCTATCCGTACGACCTACACGATCGAAAGGCAACGTCGTGAAAGCCGAATCGGCCAGATTGGCATGCAAGCCGACCAGCACACCTTTTACCGGTTCCAGATTCGACGCGTCAAGCAACGTGCCGGCAATAGCCATCGAATCGAGCTCCGCACCGGTAGAAAACGTATAAGTAAAGCTCTCCATCGGATTTCCTTCATTATTATCCTGGATAGCATCGGCAAAGTCGATAGTATATGTGGTATTAGCCTTCAGCGTATCTTGCAGGTTGACCACTACCCTCTTGCCGTTCGCCTTTATTTCCGGCTGCTGCACCTGAGGCGGTGAAATAACAACTTTCTCATTCGCTTTCTCCAACTTGATAAACTCGTCAAACTCAATGGATATTTTACTTTTCTTATTATGGAGAGCGCCCGGCAATGGAGAACTCGTGACAAAACGAGGCGGCTCTTCGTCAATCGAGCCACCTTCCAGGCGGCCCACACTGGCACAAGAATATAAAACAGCCGCACTTATGACTGCCCCCAGCAACCGGCGTACAAACGGTTTCATTGTATTATGATGCTTGTAATCTAACATGATGCAAAAATAAAGGTTATCCCGCAATTAGCAGTATGCTTTACAGTATTTTAATCAAAAAACAAGTATTTCTCCCGAGTATATATAAAACATAGTTAAAAAACAGGGATATTCACACCTTATATACAGAGAAAAGAATAATTTTGCGACCGAAAACTAAACAAGAGTATTCAGTTTTCACCGCTATCCTTTTTCTTCTATGATTTACACACAAAAGCTTCAGATTAACTAGAACAAAATTATACAGAGAATAAAAGAGTATGAAGAGTAGATTAGTATTATTGGCATGTTGCCTGGCACTGCTCAGCAGTTGTGGACAAGGTGACAAAAGCACGGGCAAAGCACCCGAATTTGCAGTGATTGCAGTAGAAACTACCACTGCTAACTTGACAAACAGTTATCCGGCTACTATTAAAGGTAAACAAGACGTGGAAATTCGCCCGATGGTGAGTGGTTTTATCACTAAATTGCATGTGGACGAAGGTTCCGTCGTTCGTAAAGGACAAGTATTGTTCAGTATCGATCCTGTGCAGTACCAAGCTGCTGTAAACTCTGCCAAAGCCGCGGTTGAAACCGCAAAAGCCGCTGTAAACACACAAGAACTTACAGTAAACAACAAGCGTACGCTGAATCAAAAGAATATCATCAGCGATTACGACTTGCAAATGGCCGAAAACCAATTAGCACAAACCAAAGCGCAACTGGCGCAGGCGGAAGCACAACTGGTTAATGCCAAGAACAACCTGTCATATACCAGCGTAACAAGTCCCAGCGACGGTATCGTAGGTACTATCCCCTACCGTGTAGGTAGCTTGGTAAGCCCCTCTATGGCCACTCCGCTGACTACGGTTGCCGATATCTCCGAAATGTTCGCTTACTTCTCTATGACCGAAAGACAACTCCTATCGCTGATACGCGAGGGTGGCAGCATCAAGGAAATCCTGGCAAAGATGCCTCAGGTACAGTTGCAGCTGATTGACGGAACCATGTATGCCGACAGCGGACGCGTAGAAACCATCAGCGGTGTTATCGACCAAACCACAGGAGCGGTGAACATGCGCGCCCTTTTCCCAAACAAGCACAACATTCTGCGTAGCGGAGGTACGGGAAACGTGGTATTCCCCAACCCAATGGAGAACGTGATTATGATTCCTCAATCGGCTACCACGGAGATACAGGACAAGAAGTTCGTATTCGTCGCACAGCCGGACAATACGCTGAAAAATACCGAGATTCAGGTATTCAGCCTGAATGACGGCAAGTACTTCTATGTTACCGGCGGTTTAAAAGCGGGTGATAAAATCGTGATAGAAGGTGTACAGAACCTCAAAGACGGACAAAGCATCACTCCTATCACTCCCGAAGAGAAAGAGGCCGAATATCAGAAAGCCCTCAAAGACCAGAAAGAAGGTAATATCCAAACTGCGTTCAATTAACGTTTAACGCCCCTAATCACTAAATAACATGAAATTAGATAGATTTATTAATCGTCCGGTGCTATCTACGGTAATCTCTATCCTGATAGTAATCCTGGGAGTTATCGGTTTGGCGACACTGCCTATCACCCAATATCCGGACATTGCACCTCCAACGGTATCGGTACGCGCTACCTATACCGGTGCCAACGCCCAAACGGTGTTGAATTCTGTCATTGCGCCGTTGGAAGACCAAATCAACGGTGTGGAGAACATGATGTACATGACCTCCAATGCTTCCAATAACGGTTCCGCCGATATTTCCATTTATTTCAAGCAGGGTACCGACCCGGATATGGCAGCCGTTAACGTACAGAACCGTGTCTCTATGGCTCAGGGTCTGCTGCCGGCCGAAGTAACCAAAGTCGGTGTAACCACGCAAAAGCGACAGACCTCAATGTTGATGGTATTCTCCATCTACGATGAGAAAGACCAGTACGACATCGAATTCCTTGAAAACTACGCCAACATCAACCTTATTCCAGAAGTAAAACGCGTAAACGGTGTAGGTGACGCTACGGTGCTCGGTCAGGACTACTCCATGCGTATCTGGCTGAAACCGGATGTAATGGCACAGTACAAGCTGATACCTAATGACATAGCCGGTGCATTGGCCGAGCAAAACATTGAAGCCGCTCCCGGTCAGTTCGGTGAACGCGGAAACCAGAGCTTCCAATACACAATCCGTTATAAAGGCCGTCTCCAACAACCGGAGGAATTTGAGAACATCGTTATCAAAGCCCTTGAAAACGGTGAAGTACTTCGTATGAAAGACATCGCCGACATCGAACTCGGACGTCTGTCATACAACTTCAACAATAAGGTAAACGGCCACAAGGCTGTATCTTGTATCGTATACCAGATGGCTGGGACCAATGCCACACAGACCATCAGTGACTTGGAAAAAGTACTTGACGAGGCTTCCGAAACGTTGCCTTCCGGTTTGAAAATCAATATCGCGCAAAGCGCCAATGACTTCTTGTTCGCTTCTATCCACGAAGTTATCAAGACCTTAATCGAGGCGTTTATCCTTGTGTTCATCGTAGTATATATCTTCTTACAGGATATGCGTTCTACGTTGATTCCCGCCATCGCCATTCCGGTAGCGTTGATCGCAACATTCTTCGTGCTGAAACTGATCGGATTCAGTATCAACCTGCTGACCCTTTCGGCCATGGTGCTTGCCATCGCGATTGTGGTGGACGATGCCATAGTCGTCGTCGAGGGTGTCCATGCCAAGCTCGACCAGGGATATAAATCGGCAAGGACGGCATCTATCGACGCCATGAGTGAATTGGGCGGCGCCATCATCTCCATTACGTTAGTGATGATGTCTGTGTTCGTGCCGGTAAGCTTCATGGGCGGTACCGCAGGTACGTTCTATCGCCAATTCGGTCTGACAATGGCCATCGCCATCGGTTTCTCCGCACTGAACGCCTTGACGTTGAGTCCGGCTTTGTGCGCCATCTTCCTGAAACCGCATAACAGTGATGCCGGCATAAAAGAGCGGATAGGCGTTGCCACGAAAGAGGCCCGTAAAATCATGGTAGCCCGCTATGCCGATTCCATCGGTAAAATGATGCGTCCCGGTCTGACACTGCTCTTTACCGCAATTGCCATTTTAGGTATGATTTTCGGCTTGTTCAGCTTCGAGAATCATCCCGTACTTTGCCTGGTTATGATTGTAATCAGCGTATTGGCACTGGCCGGTATGACGACAGACAAGTTCAAACACTCTTTCAACGCATCTTACGACTCCATTCTGGGTAAATATAAGAAACAGGTACTTCGCTTCATCCAGAAGAAATGGCTGTCCGGCGGCATCGTCGCAGGTTCCATTGTACTGTTGATAGTCTTTATGAACATCACGCCCACAGGTATGGTGCCCAATGAAGACACCGGTACCATCATGGGTGTAGTGACACTTCCTCCGGGTACTTCGCAAGAACGTGCCATGGAAATATTAGACCGTGTAGACAGCCTTGTGGCGGCCGACCCTGCCGTACAGTCGCGTACGGTAATTTCCGGTTTCAGTTTCATCGGCGGCCAGGGACCTTCTTACGGTTCGCTCATTATCAAGCTGAAGAACTGGGAAGAACGTTCCACGATGCAGAATTCAACGGTGGTTTACGCCACGCTTTTCATGCGTGCGCAAAAAATCATCAAGGAAGCGCAGGTATTGTTCTTTGCTCCGCCTATGATTCCGGGTTACTCCGCATCCAGCGATATCGAATTGAACATGCAGGATAAAACCGGCGGTGACCTTAGTCACTTCTTCGATGTGGTGAACAACTATACCGCCGCTTTGGAAGCACGTCCGGAAATCAACTCCGCAAAGACCAGTTTCAACCCCAACTTCCCGCAGTATATGCTGGATATCGATGCGGCCGCCTGTAAGAAAGCAGGTCTCAGCCCGAGTGACATCCTCAGTACCATGCAGGGATATTTCGGCGGTCTGTATGCTTCCAACTTCAACAGTTTCGGTAAGATGTACCGTGTCATGATTCAAGCCGAACCGGACGCAACCAAGAACCTGGAATCGCTCTCCAGCATCAAGGTGCGCAACGGCAACGAGATGGCTCCCATCACTCAGTTTGTATCTATCAAGAAGGTATACGGCCCGGATATCATCAGCCGTTTCAACCTTTACACATCCATGAAGGTGATGGTGGCTCCCGCTAGCGGTTACACATCCGGTCAGGCATTGGCTGCCATCGCGGAGGTTGCCAAAGAAAATCTGCCGACAGGTTTTGCTTACGAGCTCGGCGGTATGGCGCGTGAAGAGGCTGAAACCAGCGGTAGCACCACAGGCTTGATTTTCATACTCTGCTTCGTATTCGTCTACCTGTTGTTGAGCGCGCAATATGAAAGTTACATCCTTCCGCTCTCCGTACTACTCTCCGTGCCGTTCGGTTTGCTGGGTAGCTTCCTGTTTGTCAGCGGTATAGGTTCCTTAGGCAACATACCTGCACTGAAAATGATTCTGGGTACCATGTCCAATGACATCTACATGCAGATTGCCCTCATCATGTTGATGGGTCTGTTGGCCAAGAACGCCATTCTGATTGTAGAGTTTGCCCTCGACCGCCGCAGGATGGGTATGAGTATCACATGGGCTGCCGTACTGGGTGCCGCCGCCCGTTTGCGTCCTATCCTGATGACATCTCTGGCTATGATTGTCGGTTTGCTTCCGCTGATGTTTGCTTCCGGCGCAGGCGCCAACGGTAACCGTACATTGGGAACTTCGGCCATCGGCGGTATGTTAATCGGTATGATATTGCAGATATTCATCGTACCCGCTCTGTTCGTTGCCTTCCAATACCTGCAAGAAAAGGTGAAACCGATGGAATGGGAAGATGTGGATAACTCGGATGCAGAACCTGAGATTGAACAATACACTAAATAAATGCAGAATGAAGAATGATGAATGAAGAATTTTGGCTGCGACAAGCACGCTGCAAGGTAATTCTTCATTCTTTATTCATCATTCTTCATTAAAAAAAACGATTATGAAGAAAGAAATAATAACTCTGATGTGCGCAACTGCTTTATTGAGCAGCTGCCATATCTACAAATCATACGACAGACCCGAAGATATTACTGTGGAAGGTCTGTATCGCGACACCGTCGCCGGTGGCGATACGCTTGCCGCAGATACCGCCAATTTCGGTAATCTACCCTGGAAGGAAGTGTTTACAGACGCCCGGTTGCAGGCGCTTATCGAACAGGCGTTAATCAACAATCCCGACTTGCGCAGTGCGGCACTGACCGTAAAACAGGCTCAGGCTGCATTGATGTCCGCACGTTTGGCTTATGCTCCGATGCTGTCTCTCTCTCCGCAAGGAACGGTCAGCAGCTGGGATAAAGGTAAGGCTACGCAAACCTATTCGCTTCCGGTTACGGCAAGCTGGCAGATAGACCTGTTCGGCCAGTTATTGAATCCCAAGCGCAAGGCGCAGGTTTCCCTGAAACAGACGCAGTTCTATGAGCAAGCCGTACAGACGCAGGTGATTGCCAACGTAGCCAACATGTACTATACATTGCTGATGCTCGACCGTCAGCTGCAAATCAGCGAAGCGACTTGTGACATTCTGAAACGTAACCTCGAGACCGTAGAAGCAATGAAAGAGGCCGCTATGGCAAACAGCGCGGCCGTAGAGCAAAGCCGTACCGCCTATGCGCAAGTACTGGCTTCCCTGCCCGATATACGCCAAAGCATTCGCGAAACGGAGAACGCACTATGCCTGATGCTGAACCAACCGGCGCAAAGCATTGCACGCGGCGCATTGGAGGAACAACAACTGCCGTCTGAATTTTCCACAGGCATTCCCTTGCAACTGTTGTCCAACCGCCCTGATGTGAAGGCCGCCGAAATGTCGTTGGCCGCAAGCTATTACGACACCAACAGCGCACGCGCCGCATTCTATCCGCAGATTACTTTAAGCGGTTCCGCCGGCTGGACCAACAGTGCCGGTTCCGCCATCGTCAATCCGGGCAAGCTGCTGGCATCCGCCATCGGTTCGCTGACGCAGCCTTTATTCTACCGCGGCGCCAACATCGCCCGTCTGAAACAGGCCAAAGCACAGGAAGAACAAGCTAAAATCCAGTTCCAAACCACACTGCTCCAAGCCGGAAATGAGGTAAGCAACGCCTTGTATCAATATCAGATGACTTCGGATAAAGCGGTTTCACGCGAAATTCAAGTGAATTCTGCCCGTAAAGCTGCGGAAGATACAAAAGAATTGTTTAACTTAGGCACGTCAACCTATTTGGAAGTCCTGTCCGCCGAGCAGTCCTACCTCAGCGCACAGCTTTCGGAAGTGGCCGACACCTTCGACCGCATGCAGTCTGTAATCAGCCTGTATCAAGCGTTGGGCGGTGGGAGAGAATAATATCAGTTATGAGTTATGGGTTATAAGTTATTCTTGACGGCTCATCTCCCATAACTCATAGCTAATAACTCATAACTTATAACTCATAACTAATTACTTATGATTAGTCCATTAGCATCTGTAGATTCTGCCGCAAAAATCGGTAAGAATGTAACCATTCAGCCTTTCGCTTACATCGAAGGAGATGTGGAAATCGGTGATGACTGCGTGATTATGTCAAATGCAAGTATCCTCAAGGGTACTCGCTTAGGTAAAGGAAATAAGGTACATCATGGCGCCGTACTGGGTAGTGAACCGCAAGATTTTCATTACACAGGCGAAGCAAGTCGGTTGATTATCGGTGACAACAACGACATTCGTGAAAATGTGGTTATCAGCCGTGCCACGCACGAAAGCGGATGTACGCGCATTGGCGATAATAACTATCTAATGGACGGTGTTCACCTCTGCCACGACGTACAAATAGGCAATCACTGCGTACTGGGAATTAAGAGCACAGTGGCAGGCGACTGCCGCATAGACGACTGTACAATCCTGAGCAGTAACGTTATCCTGCATCAGAATTGCCACATCGGCAGTTGGGTATTGATTCAGGCAGGTTGCCGCATCTCGAAAGACGTACCGCCTTATGTTATTATGAACGGTAATCCGGCAGAATATCACGGTATCAATGCGGTGGTACTCCAACACAAGCATCAGGTTACCGAGCGTATCCTGCGCCATATCGTAAATGCGTACCGCCTGGTATATCAGGGAAACTTCAGCATACAGGACGCTTTGCAGAAAATCGAGGATCAGGTTCCGATGAGCGACGAAATACATAACATCATCAACTTTATCCGCGACTCGAAAGGTATTGTAAAGTAGCCTCCGGTACATAAGGAAAGAACATACAGAGTGTAGCGAACGCCGTTCCCCGGCGAATTCGCTACACTCTTTTTTTATTGGGATGCGACCGGGTAAAAGTATATTTCCCCATATCGCAAAGTACTTATGGCTGCTACGCAATCTTAGAATAAAAGTTTCATTTATAAAAACCAAAGCTTTATTCTTATAAACCAAAGTCTAATTTATAAGAATAAAAGCTTTGTTTTAAGATTGCATGGCATCGGAACGGACTTTCCATCCCGATACGGCAAGTTCTTAACAGGGAAAGTGGCGATTGCCACCTTATACTTTATTCGAAGCGTAACGCTCCGAAAAATTCCGGACAGTGGAAGTTCGGTTTTTCCAAGTCAATGGGATTCCATGACAGAAAATGGGGAGTTTGCAACTTATCACCGCATTTATAGAAATTGGCACGGATAGTCTTACCGTCCAATGAGGTAATGTTATGCATAAAGAAAGCGGAATAAGGTATTACCAAGGCCACCTCCCAACTGCATTCTCCTACCCGTTCCTCAAAATCCTCACGCCCCAAGGAAGACCAACGTTGCACTTTATCAAGAATTTCCTGCGACGCATGCCGGCGATCGGAGCGTCCGGCTCCCGCGCCGATAAGCAGCCGCCCCGCACAGTTACATTCCATATTGTAATATACTCCGTCTCCGGCAGGAATGGAGAAGAACTCCACACAGGCATCTTCCCAAACCGGTCCGTTGTCTTTGCCCGCGACCGCGCGTACGCTGGCCTCTTTCACTTTATAGTGAATCAGGATAGCATTGTCCGTATGGGCAATACGGAATTTAACGTCCGGGCAATATGGATATGCCGCCCAGTTCACCGTACTAATCGGCTGAAAAGCCACTTTTTCTTCATCCAACAGAGCAGGCACCGCTTCTACCGGTATATTTGCCATACTCACTTTCTTGACATCCAGTTCTTTCATTGTCTTATTTTTGGGAGTTAACGCGAATAAGGGCAAGACACAGCAGCCCATCATCGCCGCCATTATATACCTCTTTAAATGCATGAAGCTATGAATTTCTGCATTTCCGGAGTATGTTCCTCTACGCTTTGAAGCAGTTTGAATTGCGCCTTCGTACGTACCAGGTTATGTTCCGGATATTGAATCTTATAATATGTATCGCCGTTGATATAATCGGCAAGAAAGCGTACGCACTGCATATAGGGGAACAGGGCGGCCGCATAGGGCAGGTTCTCTATTTCTATCGGCAGCAGGAAAGATTTGGCCGACTCCAGATAACCTTTTGTGAACGCCTTGAATATTTCCATATCGAAGTTCACATTCGCGAGGTCTTTATCATCTTCCAGTCCTGTATTGGCTCCCGAACGCAGGAAATCGCCAAAGTCGGAAAAGACAAAGCTGGGCATTACGGTATCGAGGTCGATGACACAAAGGACATTGCCGTTTTCATCAAACATCATATTATTGACTTTCGTATCGCAATGGCAAACGCGCTTGGGCAGTTTGCCTTCGCGATGCAGGCGTTCCGCCTTGCACATTTCATCGGCACGACGCTCTATCTCATCCAGAAAATACCGTACTTCCTTTACACGTCCGGCAGCATCGGCCGCCACGGCATCGCGAAGCTGTTTCAGGCGGAATTCCATATTATGGAAATCGGGAATCGTCTCGCCCAGCTCATCGGGAATATCAGCAAGCATGGCCTGGAAATTGCCGAAAGCTACACCTGCATAATACGAATATTCGGGGTCGACCGTTTCGTATGTTCTGGCATTGGGAATAAACGCCATGACACGCCAATAATTCTCTCCGTCATGCCAATAAGTTTTTCCGGTATCGGCAGGAAGGAAACGCAACACTTTACGTTCAATGTCCTTCTCGCCTTTCTCTTCCAGTTTCTTACGGATATGAGTGGTTACGGCATCGATATTGGCCTGCAACATTTCCACATTTTGGAAAATGGCATGATTGATACGCTGCAATACGTAATCGGGGGCATCGGTTCCGAGCGTGCTTACTTTATAGGTGTCATTAATAAGGCCGGCCCCTAAAGGCTTGATTTCTTGAACTGTACCCTGCAATTGAAAATGAGATACGATAGATAAAAGGTCTTTCATGATAATAAATAGATTAATTTATGATACAAATATACGTTCTTTGCCACATATAATAAGTTTATTATTGTTCGATGAACATCCAAAAATATACATTTAAGCAGACATAACCGCAAAATCCAAATAATAAATGAGAATCTTTGTATAAAATATTCTTATATTTGTGACTGAAACCTTAAAAACAACTCAACGTGCAGAAGCTTATCATCAGATTATTCTTCATTTTAGCGAGCGCGGCTTTCGCAAATGTACATGGGCAGAACATCACTTTCAATCATCTTACCACCGACGACGGACTATCGCAGTTCTCTGTAAACAGCCTGTATGTCGATGAAAACGGAATTTTATGGATTGGTACGCGCGAAGGGCTGAACCGCTACAACGGAGAAGATATAAAAACCTACAAGCTACGGAAGAATGACCCCAACAGCCTTTTCTGTAATACGGTATCGCGCATTGTAGGCAATCACAACGAAAGAATCTATCTGCTCTGCACCGAGGGAGTGGCCGAATTCAACCTTTCCACCCAGAAATTCACAACTTTGCTGCAAGGTAATATCAGCAGCATTTACTACAATAACGGCCTTTTCATCGGTAAGAAAAATGAAGTCTACCGCTATAACGAGGAGACGGGCAATTTCGACCTTTACTATCAATTGCCCGGCGAAAACCTGGAAATCATTTGCATGCACATCTATAAAGGTTACTTATGGATGGGCACTACCACCAACGGCGTGTATCGCTTGGACATAGATAAAAAAGAACTGACACACCCCATTAAAAAAGGGAATATCACCAGTTTCTATCGCGACAGCGAAGGAGAACTTTGGATTGGCAGCTGGGAGGAAGGATTGTTCCATGTAAAAACAGACGGGAAAATCGAGAACTTCAGGTACGACGCCAAGAATCCGCACAGCCTTTCTTCCAACTTCGTACGAGCTTGTTGTGAGGACAATCTGGGCAATATATGGATAGGTACTTTCAACGGGCTGAACCGTTACAACAAGAGTACCGGATTATTCCAGAACCACACCGCCAATGACATACAGACCGATGGCCTCACCCACTCTTCCATCTGGTGCATCGTAAAGGATAATCAAGGTACGCTCTGGCTGGGAACTTACTTCGGCGGTGTAAACTACTTCAATCCGGAATATGAAATCTACACCCGCTACTCCTATTCCTCCAACGAAAAGAAAGGGTTGAGCAATCCGGTTGTAGGACGTACCATCGAAGATAAAAACGGTAATCTGTGGATAGGTACCGAGGGCGGCGGACTGAATTATTACAACCGCCGCACGCGCGAATTCAAATGGTACCGCCCTCAGGAAGGGCGCAACAGCATTTCGCATAATAATGTGAAAGCGCTTTATTATGACGCCGATAAAGAAATTATATGGATAGGTACTCATCTGGGCGGTCTTAACAAACTGGATATACGTTCAGGACATTTTACCCATTACCGCATGGAAGGGAATAATCCGCAATCACTCCCGTCGGATATTATCCGCGACATCACCCCCTACAAAGACCTTCTGATTATTGCCACGCAAAACGGCGTATGCCTCTTTAACCCCGCCAACGGGCAATGCCGGCAACTGTTTAAAGACAGTAAAGAGGGAAAATCCATTAAAATGGTAGCGGATGTCGTATTCGACTCGGAAGGTACATTATGGATTGCCGCCACCGGAGAGGGAGTATTCAGCTATCGTTTCGATACCCGCAAACTGACGAACTACCGTCATGATGCCGCCAATCCGAACAGCCTCAGCAATAATAACGTGAACAACATAACACAAGACAGCAAAGGAAACCTATGGTTTTCCACCTCCGGTAGCGGCCTCGATTTATACCGTCCTGAAACCAATGACTTCGAGAATTTCGACAAAGGGAAAAACGGCCTGGCCAGCGACTGTATCTATGAAACGCAGGAATCTCCCACCAGCGGTAAATTGCTGCTCATCACAAACGAAGGTTTTTCCATCTTTGATTACCGGAATAAAGATTTTAACAATTACAGCGCCGAGAACGGCTTCCCGCTGACAGCCGTCAATGAGAACGCGCTCTGCGTAACCCGTGACGGTGAGATTTTCCTGGGTGGTGTACAGGGTATGATTTCTTTCCACGAAATGGAGCTGAACTTCACCCCGAAACCCTATAAGATTATCCTCTCACGCCTCATCGTCAACGGGCAGGAAATCCATGTAGGAGACGAAACCGGCATCCTGCAACGCTCCTTGTGCCATACCGAAGAGATAACTCTCGATGCAGACCAGACCATGTTCAGCATAGAGTTCGCCACATCCAATTACATTCCGGCCAACAAAGACGATATTATTTACAAACTGGAAGGTTTCTCCAATGAATGGACAAGCACGCGCGGACTGCATACCATTACTTACACCAACTTGAATGCGGGCACCTACAAACTGCTCATTAAACCGGAAGGAAAAGATGAAAGCCTTTGTCCGCAAGTACCGCTTATCATCCATGTATTACCGCCATACTATAAAACAACGCTCGCCTACTTTATATATTTTATCATAACGGGAGTGGTTTTATGGTATTCGGTGCGCGCCTACAAGTCAAGAATCAAGCTGCGTGAGTCTTTGAAATACGAACAGAAGCATATTCAGGATGTAGAAGCGCTGAACCAGTCCAAATTGCGCTTCTTCACCAACATCTCGCATGAGTTCCGCACTCCGCTGACTCTTATCGTGGCTCAAGTGGAGACTTTGCTGCAATTACAGAACTTCACCCCCGCTATCTATAATAAGATATTGGGTATCTATAAGAACAGTATCCAGCTACGTGAGCTAATCACCGAATTGCTCGATTTCCGCAAGCAGGAACAAGGGCATATGAAAATTAAAGTCGGCCCGCACAATATCGTGAATTTCTTGTATGAAAACTATTTACTGTTCCTTGAATATGCCAGCGCAAAGCAAATTAACTTCAATTTCGATAAAGGAACCGATGAACTGGAAGTGTGGTACGACCAAAAGCAGATGCAGAAAGTCATCAATAACCTCTTATCCAACGCCATCAAGCATACGGAAGCGGAAGATACCATTACGCTCAGCGTGAAGAAAGAAGAGAACAACGTCGTAATCCGCGTGAAAGATACGGGAAGCGGTATCGATGCCAAGGAAATCGATAAGATATTCGACCGTTTTTATCAGATAGACCCGATTAACTCCACCGATGCCGGCAAGAGCGGTACAGGTATAGGACTGGCTTTGACCAAAGGTATTGTGGAATTACATCATGGTACTATTCGTGTGGAAAGCGAGCTGGGTAAGGGCACGAGTTTCATCGTTACACTTCGCTTAGGCAATAAGCTCTTTACGGAAGAACAAATCAGCCGGAACCCGGATTGTGTGCGTCAGATTGAAATTCCCAAGCCGGAAACAGATGCCTTCCTGAAAACAGAACTGGAAGAAAATGCGCCCATCATACGCATTCCGGATGCCAAAATGTTGATTGTAGAAGACAATGAGTCCATTCGCGAGATGCTCGCCAATATCTTTAAGCCATTCTACCAGATATTGACGGCCGCCAACGGAGAAGAAGGTTGGCAGCTGGTACGCGGTGAGATGCCTTGCATTGTGGTGAGCGATGTGGTTATGCCCAAAATGTCGGGAACAGAGTTGTGCAAACTCATAAAGAGCGATTTTAACACCTGTCACATCCCTGTGGTATTGCTCACCGCACGTACCGCCGTCGAGTTGAATATCGAGGGCTTGCGTATCGGCGCGGACGATTACATCACCAAACCGTTCCACACGAACTTACTGATATCCCGTTGCAACAATCTGGTGAACTCCCGCATCCTCTTGCAGGAAAAGTTCAGCAAACAGCCGCAAACAGCCGCACAAATGCTTGCCACCAATCCGATTGACAAAGACATTCTGGACCGTGCCATGGCTATCATTGAGCAGCATCTGGACGATACGGAATTTAATGTCAACGTCTTTGCCAGGGAAATGGCTATGGCGCGCACCAATTTGTTCACCAAGCTAAAAGCGATTACAGGACAGACCCCGAACGACTTTATACTGACTATCCGCTTGAAAAAAGGCGCTCTGATGCTGCGCAACAATCCCGAGCTGAACATTACGGAAATTTCCGATAAGATAGGATTCAGTTCCTCACGCTACTTCAGTAAGTGCTTTAAGGACATCTATCATGTCAGTCCGCTGGCTTATCGTAAGGGGGAAGAATCCGATAAAGACGAGGAAGAAGTAACAAGCGGAAGGTAAGGAGCGTATCTTTTTGTACTTTTTATGCTTCCGTGTGTACTCCTTTATACACACAGACCGGAAGATAGCGCATATCTTTGGACACAGAATCAAACTTTAAAGTCCAAAGGCTATGAAACATTTATCTAATCTTTTACCGTATCTTCCAAGTACGGTCCTTCTGATAGGATGTGGCAGCCCATCCAAACAGGAGGCGAAGAACGACCAACCCCAAAAGCCTAATGTTATCTATCTTATCGCTGACGACTTAGGCATCGGCGACCTTAGCTGTTATGGCGCCACTAAAGTAAGTACTCCGAATATCGACCGCCTTGCCGGTCAAGGCATGCAGTTTACCAATGCGTATGCCACCTCTTCCACAAGTACCCCCTCACGCTTCGGACTGCTGACAGGCATGTATCCCTGGAGACAGGAAAATACAGGTATTGCCCCCGGTAACTCCGAACTGATTATCGATACAGCCTGTGTCACAATGGCCGATATGTTCAAAGAAGAAGGCTATTACACCGGAGCCGTAGGCAAATGGCACTTGGGATTAGGCCCTAAGGGTGGAACGGATTTCAACCATGAAATCAAGCCGAACACGCAGGATATCGGCTTCAACTATGAGTTTATTATCCCGGCTACGGTAGACCGGGTTCCCTGTGTTTTTGTAGAAAACGCGCATGTTGTAGGACTTGACCCCAAAGATCCCATCACCGTCAATTATGACCATAAAGTAGGCGACTGGCCCACCGGACTTGAAAACCCCGAATTGGTAAAGATGAAACCCAGTCAGGGACATAATAACACCATTGTCAACGGTATCCCCCGCATTGGCTGGATGACCGGTGGAAAATCCGCTCTTTGGGTGGATGAGGATATTGCGGATGTTATTACCGGTAAAGCAAAAAATTTCATCGTTTCACATAAAAACGAACCGTTCTTCCTGTATATGGGCACGCAGGATGTGCACGTTCCCCGCGTTCCTCATCCGCGTTTTACCGGAAAGAGCGGCTTAGGTCCGCGCGGTGACGTTATTCTGCAACTGGATTGGACTGTCGGAGAAATTATGCATACCCTCGACAGCCTGAATATTGCCGACAATACAATCTTCGTATTATGCAGCGACAATGGCCCTGTCATCGACGACGGCTATCAAGACCAAGCCTTTGAGCTCCTGAACGGACATACCCCCATGAAGCATTATCGCGGCGGCAAGTACAGCGCGTTCGATGCCGGAACCCGTATTCCGTTTATCGTCCGCTGGCCGAATGGAATCAAACCGGGCAAACAACAAGCGCTATTCTCCATGATTGATGTGTATGCCTCATTCGCAGCCCTGTTAAATCATGAACTTCCCGCAGGTGTAGCTCCCGACAGCCGTGACCAGCTAAACAACTTCCTCGGCACAGATACCATCGGATGTGACTATGTGGTACAACAAAACCTGAATAATACCCTATCCATCATTCAAAATAATTGGAAGTACATCGAGCCAAGCGATAAACCCGCTTTGGAATATTGGACAAAAATGGAAATGGGGAATAGTCCTAAGCCTCAGCTCTATAATCTATCTACCGATCCTTCAGAAAAGGAGAATATAGCCGAAGCTCATCCGGATAAGGTGAAAGAACTGTCCGCTTTGTTGAATGAAGTAAAAGGTGCGAAGGAACAGCAGGACAGCAAATAACAGGAATTCAATCTGTCCGTAGATAATGTACGAAATCAGATTATTTGCGGACAATTAGTGAATGTTTTCGCCTCGAATACTCTATACATTTGCGAGGTGATTTTCACTTTGATTCGAGTAAATCCAACTAAAAAAACAACCTTTTTTCAATAACCAATTAAATTAATATTTATGAAACAGAAATCTAAGCTACTAAAGACATTAGGTATTATGTTACTTTTTGTATTATTTGCCACCCAAGCAAATGCGCAAAATATTACAGTAACAGGTACAGTAAGTGACAATCTGGGCCCGGTCATCGGCGCCTCTATACAAGTGGAAGGAACCAGCAACGGATGTATCACGGACATTGACGGTAATTATAGCTTACCCAATGTTCCTTCCAACGCAACTCTGGTGTTTTCGTACATCGGTTATCAGACACAGAAAGTGGCAGTAGCCGGAAAAACAAAAATCAATGTAAAACTGAGTGAAGACAGCCAATTACTGCAGGAAGTTGTAGTAGTAGGTTACGGCGTTCAGCGCAAGAGCGACTTGACAGGCGCGGTAGCTTCCGTGAAAACTGCAGATGCGTTAAAGAGTACTCCGACAGGTAACGTATCCGATGCCCTCCAAGGACGTATGGCCGGTGTGTCTGTTCTCTCCGGTTCCGGTGACCCGAGCGGTGACAATACAATCCGTGTCCGTGGTATTAACTCTATTACCGCAGAAACCGGTCCGCTGGTTGTTATCGACGGTTTCATCGGTGGTTCCCTTCAATCATTGAATCCTGCGGATATTGCTTCCATAGAAGTATTGAAGGATGCTTCCGCAACAGCTGTTTATGGTTCGCGCGGTGCCAACGGTGTTATTTTAGTAACCACCAAAAATCCTGAAAAAGATAAACTGACCGTATCTTTCAATGCATTCGCCAATATCAAAACCGTTGCCAAATATCCGGACAACCTATCTCCCTATGAATATGCCAATTTAGTAAATGATTACGGAAAAGAATATTTCGGTAAGGGAGATAATTATTATTACAGTCCGGAACAACTTGCGGCTTTCAAGTCCGGAAAAGCAGGCTTTGACTACTCGAAAGAAATATTCCGCAGTCCTGCCGTTACTCAAAACTATGAACTTTCTATTGCCGGCGGTGGTGAAAAAACAACATTTCTCGCCTCTCTCCGTTACCAAGACGATCAAGGTATTATTAAAGAATCAAGCAGCCAAATCTATAGCTGGCGTTTAAAAGTAGATACCAAAATTAAGAAATGGTTGAAAGCGGGTTTGAATATGTATGGTCACTACCGCGAAACAAGCAAGCCCCGTATCAGTGAATATGATGGATTGATACAACAAAGTATGTATTTTCCAAGTACCATCGAACCTAAAAATGAAGAGGGAGAATATAACAACAACTTCTTTGATGGCGGTAAAGCATATAATCCGATGGGGTACATATGGGAAGCCGACAATTCCAACAAAACTATAAATAACCGCATACAAGGCTATGTTCATTTTGACATTATAGATGGCTTGAGCTTCCGTTCTCAATTGGGTGTACTCTTTGACAACAGACTGAACACATCAGTAGAAAACGAACAAGGCTATTATTCTTACAAGAATAGTCTGACGCAAGGACAGGCACGCAGTTACTGGAATACTTCATGGTTAAACACCAACACGCTAAGCTATGTAAAAGAGTTTAATGAAAACCATCGTATCAACGCTACGGCGGTATTTGAACAATCGTATGATAACAACTACAACCACACCGGTACAGCCTACAATTTAGACTATATCGATATGATTGGCATCAACAATCTGGCATGGTCCGCATCAGATTTGGCAGCTATTGCATCCGACCGCACAATCAACACCTTGATGTCCGGTATGTTGCGCGTCAACTATGTATTCATGAACCGTTACATGCTTACCGCCTCTATCCGCGCCGACGGTTCTTCACGCTTGAAAGACAAGTGGAGTTATTTCCCCTCTGCCGCATTGGCTTGGGATTTAAAACAAGAAAGCTTCTTGAAAGACAATAGTTTTATCGACCAATTGAAACTTCGTTTAGGCTATGGTTCTGTAGGAAACCAGGCGGTAGAAGCGTACCGTATTTATTCCAAAATGGCTCCGGTGACTGTAACAAATGCAAGTGGAAACTCTGCCACAGCTTATAAAATAGACCGTCCGGCCGCTTCTTTCCTCAAATGGGAACGTAACGACCAATTCAATGTAGGTGTTGATTTCGGAATCCTCAACGGCCGCATACGCTTAACCGCAGATTGGTACAGCAAATTATCCAAAGATATTCTGCTGGAAGTAGCGCGTCCTTCTCACATGGGTTATACTTCTATTCTTGACAACGCGGGAGAAATCAAAAACACCGGTGTTGAATTTACAATCAGTGCAGATCCGTTTACCGGTAAAGAATTCAATTGGCACACTGACTTAACTTTGTCTCACAACAAAGGTACATTCAATAAGATTCCGACAGCCAACCACCGCCAACAACAAGCCGGAAACTATCAAAACCAGATATTCCAGATGATTGAGGGAGAAAAATTAGGTTCGTTCTGGGGCTATACATTCGCAGGTATATGGCAGGAAGATGAAGTAAACGCTCCTTTCGTAGACGCCAACGGACAAACAAACGGTAAGACCAACGGTGAAGTTTATAAAGTAAAACCGGGTAACTCCAAATATGTAGACATCAACAAAGACGGAGTTTACAACGACGCAGACCAAGGAATTATAGGTTGCGGACAACCGACCTTTAACTGGGGTTGGAACAATACGTTCAATTATAAGAACTTTGACTTCTCGTTCTTCGTTGTAGGTTTCCACGGATTCGATATTTATAATGCCACTCACCAAATGGGATATAACTTAATTAAGAGCCAACAAGTAGCCGGGGTAACGCCTATGCGCGAATTATTGAATCGGTGGACACCTACCAATACCAACACCAATATACCGGGTTTCGTCAACGGCGGAACAGAAAATAAAGATTTCTTCAGCACACGCTTTGTTGAAAACGGCAGCTTCATCAAAATGAAAAGTATCACTTTGGGTTATACTCTCCCGGAAACAGCTTGCCGTGCATTAGGTATCACAAACCTGCGTGTATATGCTTCCGTACAAAACCCATTCCATATTACCAATTACTCAGGACTGGATCCGGAAGCTACTATGGGCAGTCCTTTGGTACAAGGTGTCGATTGGGGTTCCTATCCTAACAGCCGTAACTATTTGATCGGTCTGAATTTCTCATTCTAATGATTAACCTACTAAATAAGACTAATATGAAGAAATTAATATATTTAACAGCAATCACAGGTAGTTTGCTATTGACGACTTCTTGTGTAGACCTTACCCAAGAACCAGAATCATTTATCACAGAAGAACAATATTGGACTGCAATAGACCAAGCAAGTCTTCAAAAAGCCGCAGATGCTCTTTATAGCGATTTATGGCAAGGTAACTACGGATTTAACAGCCGCCTGCAACGTCTTAACGTATGTGCGGACGACATTACGTACCGTGCGGCCAAAGCCAATAACGAATTGGCATATTACGGAAGATTAACTCCTAATCTTACGGCCAATGATGCTGATTTCTCAACCACCTGGACACTGTTCTATAAAGTTATCAGCAGTTCCAATAAAATCATTAAAGGAACAACAATTCCGACAACAGAAGAAGAAGCCAAAGCATTCAAAGAGATTTTAGGTGAAGCCTACTTTATGCGCGGTCTTTCTTATTTCTATTTAACCCGTTTGTATGGTGACGTACCTTTGTTGATGGAAAACGATGAAATAACCATTACCATGCCACGAACTGCTGTTGCCGAAATCTATGACAAAGCCATTGTTCCCAGTCTTAAAACTGCAGCGGAATGGTTGCCTAACAAAGGACGCAGTAACAACTCCACACCTTCCAAATGGGCTGCAAAAGCTTGCTTGGCCGACGTCTATATGACAATGGCCGGATGGCCCTTGAACAAGGGAACCGAATATTACGGTCTGGCAGCAACCGAGGCCAAAGATATCATAGACAACGCCAATACCGCCGGTCTTAAACTGACAACCGAATATTCCGATTTATGGCTGGAAGCCAACAAAACGCAGACCAATGAAGTAATGTTTGCCTTGCAACACAGCTCTAAGCATAAAATAGCAAGTAATTACGGCAAATCTTATTATCCGAGTGATTATGCTCCCAACGCCGGTTGGTCTGATTACTACGGTGACGAGGATTTCTTCCTGAGTTATCCTGAGGATGCACGCAAGGATTGGAACTATATGACGGAATGGCCTGTAAAAAGCGGGAAAAAAGATACGGATGGCAAAGACATTCTTAAAACAATTCCTTATACTGAAAGCGCAGATAAGCTACCCGCTATCTCCAAATACTACAATTATGACGAAGGAGATCCCGGCAAAAGCGCGCAGGCAAACGGTATAACCTGTATCTACCGTTATGCCGAAGTACTCCTGATGTACGCCGAAGCTTCTACACGCGCAACCAATACGGTTAGTACAGATGCTTTGAATGCGATTCAGGAAGTACAGAAACGCGCAGACTATCCGGACAGAGGGATAGCATTAACTACGACTACCGATGCGGCTACCTTCCTGACAGCCGTATCCAATGAACGTGGTTGGGAATTCTTCGCTGAAATGAAACGCTGGTTCGAACTGGTTCGTCTGGAGAAAGTAAAGGACGTGCGTGCCGAGGAATGGGATGCTTCTCTTTTCAACGCGAATCATCATTATTACTTCCCTGTACCTTACCAGCAAATAGACCTTGCCGGTTGGACAAACAATGCAGGATACTAATTATACCACAAAACTTCTAACCTTATTTTTTATATCGGTAATCAAAAAAACAGACCTTAATTAATTTAACATGCAGAAAGGGAAGAGTTGTGAAATTCTTCCCTTTTTTCTAACTTTACATCCTCACTAACAATACACATTTATGAAAAAATACGGTTTATCCCTTCTTTGCTGTATATGTATATCTATAACAGCAATTGCGCAAAAAATAGAAAACCTGGTGGAATTAAAAAAAGAATCCGGCAACTGCTTATTTCATCACTTGGATAAGGCATCCCGCACACCGGCTTTCGAGTCTGAAGACTATTGGGTTTGGGGAAGTTCGGTGGTAAAAGGTGATGACGGAAAATACCACATGTTTGTATCTCGCTTTCCTAAAACATTGCCATTCCATCCGGGATGGATGGTAGCCTCCGAGATTGTACATGCGGTATCCGATGTACCACAGGGCCCCTACCACTTTAGCGATGTAGCTCTGCCCGCACGCGGCGCGCAATATTGGGATGGACGTTCTACACACAACCCGCGTATCTTAAAACAAAACGGCAAATATTACCTTATTTACATGGGTTCCACTCATCCGTTTGCAGAGCCGGAATATGACCAACTTACCCTGGACAGCCCTTGGTGTACGGTCGCCCGCGCCAATAAACGGATAGGGCTGGCTATTTCCGATTCTCCTTATGGACCATGGAAACGTTTGGACGAACCAATCCTAAAGACCCAACCCGGTACATTCTACAGTTTTCTTACCTCAAATCCCTCTCCTATCATACAGGAAGACGGATCGATAATCATGATTTTCAAAGGGCGCCGCTACATCAACGGCTATCAACATTCAGCGATGAGCCTTGGAATAGCTTATGCTCCTCAAATAGAAGGTCCGTACAAAGTATTGAATAATAACGAGCCTATCTTTGAAGTAAACGGCCAAGGTGAAGCCGAAGACCCTTTTCTTTGGAAAGATTCTAACGGTTATCATATCATCTTTAAAGACCACGTAGCCAAATTTACAGGTGAACAAGGCGGTGGAGTCATGGCACATTCCAAGGATGGCATCCAATGGACCGTGGATAAAGCTCCCAAAGCCTATTCCCGCAGTGTGGAATGGGAAGATGGAAAGATAGAGATGCAAGGGCAATTGGAACGTCCTTTTATCCTTTTCGAAGACGGGAAACCCATTTATATCTTTTTCGCCACCATGGATGGTCCCGGTGGATTCGAAAATGCATCGCGCTCCTGGAATATGGTTATTCCTATAAAAGATAAGGAATAAAAACGTATCTTTGCCCTTATGAACAATTTATTACCTATCCATTTCGCTCCGCTTCAAGGCTACACAGACGCAGCCTATCGGCAAGCCCATGCCCGCATTTTCGGTGGAATAGACACCTATTATTCCCCTTTCGTACGTGTGGAGCACGGTGAAATACGCCGGAAAGACGCACGTGATATACATCCGGAAAATAACCGGAACATACACTTGATTCCCCAACTGATTGCGTCGTGTCCCAATAAGTTAGAGCAGATAATGTCTCTTCTTACCGAGCATAATTATCAAGAAGCAGATATCAATCTGGGATGTCCTTTCCCCATGTTAGCCAAACGACATAACGGTGCCGGCATGCTGCCATATCCCGAAGAAGTAAAAGACCTGCTTACCGCCGCAATTGAACAATATCCCCAGATCCGTTTCTCCGTCAAACTTAGATTAGGTTGGGAAAATGCCAGCGAATGTATTGCGCTCTTACCGTTATTGAACGCACTCCCTCTGGCCCACATCATTCTGCACCCGCGTTTGGGAAAACAACAATATAAAAAAGAGGTGGATTTAAACGGATTTGAGGCTTTTTATGACGGATGCGACAAACCCTTGCTATATAATGGGGACTTGCATACAATAGAAGATATACAGATTATTACCGAACGTTTCCCTAAGCTGGTAGGGCTTGTAATCGGACGCGGCTTGCTCGCCAACCCGGCCTTGGCATGGGAATATCGACAAGGGAGGAAACTGTCTCCCGACGAAATGGCAGCTAAAGTAAAACAGTTGCATACAGCAGTGTATAATAGCTATGAAGAGCAACTGCAAGGCGGTGAAATGCAGTTATTAATGAAAATGAAAAGCTTTTGGGAATATTTGCTACCCGATGGTGATCGCAAAGCGAAGAAAGTCATACACAAGACCGGTAAATTGGCCAACTACCAGGCGGCAGTAGACAGTTTACTCGCCTCATACAAATAAAACGAACAGAATCAGCAATGAACCCTAAAAGTTTTTATCCGGCTTTTAGGGTTCATTACCGATTTACATGCCCGGAATCAAATGTACCTCAGGACGAATTTGGGCTACACGATGCAGCTTCATCCACTCATTCAAATAAACGCGATGTTGTAATAGAATCTTCTGATACTTTTTTTCTATGGCTAAATTCCGCATTTCTCCGCGGTCATTGACCATATCATAAAGTTGCTCACGATAGAGCCCCTTATCATATAATACATACTTATAACGTGAAGTACGCAAAGCCCAACCACGGGCAATACCCTTATCGAATGTTGTTTCAGTAACTACGTAAGGCTGGTGTACTTGCTGAGGATCAGCACTTTCAGCTAAAGACTTAAAAGAAACGCCATGTAAGTTTCCGGGAAGGGAGATACCTGCCCAATCACATACGGAAGCGAAGAAATCAACACCTCCATTAATGAGTTGGGGCATCTCTTTACCTGCATTTTGCTTTCCGGGAAGAGTCACTATCAAAGGTATATTCACCACTTCTTCATATAAGGCCGACTTCTGATTCCAATGATGCGCCCCTACGCCGTCACCATGATCGCTCGTAAAGATAACCACGGTGTTCTTCCACAATCCCAGCCTATCAATAGCATCAACAATCTTACCAATCTCGGCATCTACTTTCTCTACCAACCGAAAGTAAAGACTACGGTAACGCCGCCAATCATCAGGAGAATAGTGGCGGGTAGGATAAGCCGGATAATTCAATGTTTGCTCATAGTCGATGACATCGGCATCATAAGGATTACGGGCAAAATTAAGCGGTAGCCCGGGCCATTCATCTTGAGGAAGCTCAGGCAAGTTACCGAATGGCAGATTCTGACTACGTGCATATTCACAGATGTTATGAGGATTATCAAAACCTACCACCAAAAAGAAAGGTTTGGAATGTTTCTGTACAAGAAAAGAAACGGCAGCCTCCGCCAGTCCATTATCATTATGCGGATGAATAGTAGAAAACCCGAACTCTTTATCAGGCATAGAAGGAGTATGTACATGCCATTTCCCGGCATAAGCACATTCATAACCGGCATGTTGCATCAACCAGCCTAAACTATTGGTACGCAAAGAGTCGGCCATAGGTACATTGTTGCGGGACAGACCAACCTCATGAGATGTATACCCTGTAAACATAGATGCTCTGGAAGGTCCGCTCAAAGGAGCGGAACAATAAGCATTCCTAAACAGAACTCCCGACTGTGCCAAGCGATCCATATTAGGTGTATGCAAATCCGTATTCCCCACACAGCTCATGGCGGAAGCAGTCTGCTGGTCGGTTACAATATAGATGATATTCGGCAAGTCCTTTGCCCCTACCAGAGAAGGGGCAAAGGCGGTTGCACACAACATGATATTTTTTAATTCTGTCATAGTAAAGAAACCGATTAAAGTTTATTTACGTAATAACTCTACATCAAAACTTGCCGCATCCTTACATGTAAAACGTAGCACGGTTTGTTTTTTATCTGCTGAAACAAGTTTGCAATACGGCGTTTCCGCTACTTGCCACAAGCCTTTCAATGTAACGGTTACAGGAATTTCTCCACTCTCATCATCAATCCACGGACGTGAATAGATGCTCCGTTCAATCCGTTTGCCGTCTTTATCAAAGGCCTCATCACTCGGACCACGGTACAATGCCAAGTCCGGTTGAGAAACAGTCAGTAACAATTTCTCTTTATTCTCACGAATCATGACCAAGCAGGAAGTATCCGCCTTTTGTAACAAACCGTCCGCTGGAAGCGTTTGGGGAGTTTCAAACAAAACATAAGAAGTAAGATTATCCGTCAGTGAACGAACGATATGCGCATTACGGTCTTGCTGAAGAACTTTATAAGAAGGTTTCTTCGCAAATGCTTTCAAAGAAACGGCATCCGTACGAGGTAATACGGCATATTCATAAGAAGCGCCCTTCGGAGCCTTGCCATGTTGCAACGTCAAAGAAACCCAATCGCCTGAAGTAGGCTTCGTACTGCGTTCTCCTACGGTAACTTGCGGAAAATTCTTTTCATATTTCGCGCTTGCCACAGAGGCTTTGGCAAGGTAATACCCTACCCCGTTCGGATCAATATAAGTCTGCCCGTCACTCTTGTAATTATTCCAGTATTGATGGTTTTCGGGAGTAATAGCCGCTAACTGGAAAACGGTAGTCTCTGTAGGAAACTCTGCATTCGTATTCTCAATGTCTGTACCCAAACATACTATCGTACCATCAAAAAAGTGGAAAGACTTACGAGCACGATGCGAACCATTGTACTTGTCATGCTCGTGCAATTTCATACCGAAGTTACCGTTCAAGCGCGCTTGGGACAAGCCACCGGCAAAAGCCTCATCGGAATAGAGCATTTCTTCCATACCCGAATAGATGTCCACGTTCAATACGTTGGCGCGCAACTGTTCAAAAGGCAGATGAATACTCGTCGTACCCGGAATACGGTTCCAATCAAAACCATTCTCCTGCCAACCACCGGTAGCAAAAGTCACCATTTCATCGGGTTTGCCTGTCAGTATCTGCATACTGCCATGCGCCAGATAACGACCGTAAAAATTGGCAGGAAGATAATGCTCGGCAGCCCACAAATAGCGGGAATGTCCACGTACGACAGCCGCCCAATTATCCCGGCGCTGTACAGAAACACAACCGTAACCTAATGCAAGATTACCCTGCGGGTCAGGTTCAGGACGAAAGCCTTGCGCTTCAAGTAATTCTTTCATCTTCAACTCCTGCCGGGTAGAAGCCTTTGGCAAATAATCGGGGGCATCCTTATCCGACGTACTGGAATAAGCTGTCAAACGCAGATAGGCAGCCGCCATATCGGCATCGTATTTCTGCTTGCCATCCGGTGTACCGGCAATAGCCATAGTGGCATACTGGATAGGTATCAGCTCTCCTTTTCCGTTAGGGTGACGACCGGACATAGAAAGAGACCATTGCTTCAAATTACAATAAAACCGCATCGTGAGCAATACATTCTTGACCGTGGAGTGTGCCAGTTCGGAAACCTTGAACTCAGTTCCGCTCAACAGATAAATCATATTCGTAGCCCCGTCCAAGCCGCCAACAGCATAGGCAGGATAGTTGTTACGATGATGAAAACAAGCCCCATCTTTCTTGAAAGAACCGGACAAACCTTGAGCCGGCCGGCATCCATAATCCAACCAGCGCGAGAAAGAACGCAGATATTGCAGTTTTTCCGGGGTATCTTCCATAATCAGAATACTTGCCATACGTCCTTGAGTCTGTGTATTGAAAGAGTCTATATCTATACCGTTTACGGTAGGTTTAGGATAAACCTCGTTAGTGATGGCATACCAGCGCAGGGTACGTTCGGCTTCATTCAACTTACCGGCCTCATTCAATACCTCTTTCATCAAGAAATAGGCCACATACAGACCGCGCATGCTGTAACCGTAGTGGTGGATATTTCCCCAGCAACTGCCGTAGGCCACACCCTGGTCGGTAATATGATCGTACATAGCGAGGAACTTTTGCTTCAACTCATTCTGTATAGCGACATCCGTCGCATTGTTATAAGCAACGGCTATGCGCTTCATCAGTTTGAAGTATTCATCCATTTCCATGCCCAGTTTGGTAAACATATCCTTATCCCAATCCGGTATCATACGTTCGTAAGCTTCCGACTGACGTACCATGAAGATAGGCAGACCGCTCACCTTACCGTTTCTATATGTAATCTTGTAGAAGTCGTATTGCTTACGAATAGCCGCCATTTCCTTATCCGACAACTTGCCGGGTGTATAAAGCATATTTCTGAAGCGTTTCTCTATCACCCTCATTTCCTGTTTCTGCACATCGCTTACCGGAGTCAAGGCTATATCCGGTTTCCATAAAGAATGTTCGTAAATAACAAGCCAATGATTGGTAGTCCCCTTATTCACAAAAGGAACTTGCACGTCAGCCGTCTGCTGGCGGGCATCCACCTTGCTGGCGGGTATGATATGATCCAAATACAGCTTCCCTTTACTATCGGGAGCAATAATACGGATTTCGTTCATCCCCTCTTCCGGTGTCCCCTCCATATCACGTTCATAACATACCCACGCTGCACGCCAACCAGTGAAGTTGATTCCGAACGGGAAAGAAGTGCATTTCTTTCCGTCCTTTAAAAACTCAAACTCTATCTTTTTGTCTTGTGCCTGTTCATTGTACACCCATACAATGAAAGCGGAGAGATAGGTATCCTTCCCGGTAGGATCTTTCTTTTCGAACTTCAAGTCCTTTTTGATAGAGAGCACAGCCCCCGGATTAAATGTCCAGCTCAAACTATGCAAACCGTCTTTATAATGTTCGTCACTGATTTCTAAACGGGATTCCGTTCCCGAAATAAACACCGGTACTTGCCGGTCTTCAAAAGAAAGTAGTTTTTCGTTCTTTACTACCTGAGCTTCTACACTTACCGGCAATAAAGTTCCAAGGAGCATCCCCACTCCCATTGTCCATTTACTAAATTGCATCATATTTATTCATTTAAGGTTACTATAATACCGTTTACAAAGAAAACCCTCTTTCAGGAAAAAGAGGGGCATAAATCGTACAGAAGAGGTCTAAAAATGTTATAGCCTCTCCCTGCAAAGTACAGAACAGCGATTACTGTTCTGTGTACAAAAGCAAAAGTTAATCAGTTAGGGATGAAGTTCCTCGAAGCTTTTATTTTCTTCCTGCATTGTGCGGACAGTTTCTTCCAGTTCGCTGACAGGCAAATCAAAGTTATACCAATCGTTATAGCAGTCGGTGACGTACCATTTACCATCTATCAATTCAAAAACAACACGAAGCGAAGGTTCCGACTCATCATACCCCGCTTCAAACTCTTTATGGGCCGGTTCATCACGGGTGAAACGGGAAATATAGATTCCCCCTTCCTCCTCCGTAATCCTTCCCTCTTGCAGAGTTTCGCTATCCAGCAATGCCCATTTATCGCGGGTAAAAGGAAATGTTTGCTCCGTTTCACCATCGTCTTTCAATAAAACAATAGGAGATTTTAAAGGAAACTTAATACGGGAGTACTGAAATGAAGCGCTGGACGTGAATTTCCGGAGAAACGTCTTGAAATCCTCTCCGGCCGCCAGACTGTTGACAGTCGAGAACATAAGCGCCGTACACAGACAAAAAACAAAGTAAATTGCCTTCATATAGATACGAATTATTTCGATTCAGGGTACAAATATACAACAAGTCAGGAATTTACAATGAAAAGCCGACAGGAATTTATATCATGCTACCGCTGACTCTTTAAATACTCATATCCGAAACGGCAATGCAGGCAATCTTTCTTGTCACAGTACTCCTTTTGGAGCTGAAGCAATGCTTGCGAGTCCGCCGCTGTATAGACGGGCAACCCTGCACCGCTCCATAAGCGGGTAACATGATTATTCTCCGCTTTCAACGCTTCAAGGAAACGGGTAGCACGTTCACAAAGCTCCTCGTCTGCCTTATGCATTCCGTAAGTATAAAGAAAAGGTATGACGGTGTTGATAAGAATAAGGTTCAAGGCATTCTCCCCCAACCGTTTTTCCCGGTGAGGCGAAGCCTTTTTAAAAGTGAAATGCTCTTCCCAATAAGTTGAGGTCTGCGCCGATAATATTTTCTTTACATCCTCCGGCGTTTCGGCCGCCATGACGCGTGAAAACAAAGACTGTTCCTTATGATACAACCAGGCAAGTTGCGCCAAACGCACATGAGGGAAATTACCGGGACGCAGTCGCAGAAAACTCCACAAGTCGCAGGTCATAGGTACAGGCAATTCGAATTTATGTTGCAAATAATGAAATTCTTTTCGAAGTTTCTGATGGTAACTATCCCCTTGAAAATCTTCTTCCAAAAGTCCCGCCTGTCCTAAAAAGAACGCCTCTACCTGAAAAAGGCTGTCCCGATGTTTGTCCACCGCACGAAACGGCAGATGATTGGCCCATGCTTCAAAGGCATCACCATTCAACCCGAAACCCAAATTACGGGCAAGGGTAATAAAAAATACGTCCTCCCAATGATTATTGCAACGTTCCAAGCGTGCGGTAACGGCTTGCGCCTTCTGTTCAAAACGCTCTACCTGCAAAGCCGACAACCAAGAATGAACAGTCAGTTTCGGAAGGAAAGCAAGGATAGAATAGCAAGGAGGATATATCTCCGCCTGTTGCAACTCATCATAACGCAGCCGGACATTGTCAGGGCAGCGCAATAATAGTTGAGGAACAATATCACCGTTCGTATGATACACCTCGCAGTCCGAACCGCCCACCACATACAGGATAACATTATCGTAGGCTGTATCCCGGTCGTGTCCATGACGAAACCAGTCCGAAGCCTGCGTATGCAACTCGACGTTACCTACCCAAAGCGTACCGTCTATTTTTAATTTCGCGTTAAAGAAGTCGGGGCCTGCATCAATATTCGGCAAACCGGGTTCTATCACTTCGACCGGCTGTCCGGAGGTCGTCTGAAGTGGCATTAAAGGAAATATCTTATGCTTCCAGACGTAATGCAGCAATTGTTCCATTGTTAACAAGACGTTAATGTTGTGTACAAATGTAAGAAAAAGATTACCTTTGCGACGTATAGTTTGTTGATAAACTGAATAAAAACCAAAGAAACAATGAAAATAGCACTAATCGGTTACGGAAAAATGGGCAAGGAGATTGAGAAAATCGCCTTGAGCCGCGGACACGAAATTGTCAGCATCATCGATATCAATAACCAGGAGGATTTTGAATCGGACGCATTCAAGAGCGCCGACGTTGCCATAGAGTTTACCAATCCAATGGTAGCCTATAACAATTATATGAAAGCTTTCAAAGCCGGCGTAAAATTGGTTTCGGGCAGTACGGGCTGGCTGGAGGAGCACGGCGAAGAGGTCAGGAAACTCTGTACCGAAGGCGGCAAGACACTGTTCTGGTCATCCAACTTCAGTTTGGGAGTAGCCATATTCTCGGCTGTCAACAAATACCTGGCAAAGATTATGAACCGTTTCCCCGCTTATGACGTAACGATGAGCGAAACGCACCATATACATAAGCTGGACGCTCCAAGCGGTACTGCCATTACCCTTGCCGAGGGTATTTTGGAAAATCTCGACCGCAAAGACCGTTGGGTGAAAGGCACGCTGCAAGCACCGGACGGAAGCGTATCGGGCTCTGCCGAATGTGCAGCCGACGAGCTGCCTGTCAGCTCTATCCGCGAAGGAGAAGTACCGGGCATTCACAGCATCCGCTATGATTCCGAGGCGGACAGCATCACCATCACCCATGATGCCAAAAACCGCAGCGGCTTTGCCTTAGGAGCCGTATTGGCTGCAGAATATACCGCCGGCAAACAAGGTTTCTTAGGTATGAGCGATTTATTCCCATTTTTAAAAGACTAAAGTAGTATGAGAAAAGCAACACGCGCCCAATGGATTAAGTTCGGCATAATCACCTTACTTTATCTTATTTTCCTTGTCTGGGTAAAAAGTTGGTGGGGACTGGTTATCGTTCCTTTTATATTTGACATTTATATCAGTAAAAAGATACCTTGGGGATTTTGGAAGAAATCCAAGAATCCGGCAGTACGCGGTATCATGAGTTGGGTGGACGCCATTGTTTTCGCATTGGTAGCGGTCTACTTTGTAAATATCTACATATTCCAGAACTATCAGATACCTTCATCTTCACTGGAGAAATCATTGTTGGTAGGCGACTTCCTTTACGTAAGCAAGATGAGTTACGGTCCGCGCGTACCGAATACACCGCTCTCCATGCCGCTGGCGCAACATACGCTGCCGATATTCAATACCAAATCGTACATTGAATGGCCGCAATGGAAATATAAACGCGTACCGGGCTTCGGAAAGGTGAAACTGAACGATATTGTCGTGTTCAACTTTCCGGCAGGCGATACGGTAGCGCTCAACAGGCAGCAAGAAGACTTTTACAGTCTGGCTTACAGGGAGGGACAACGTGTATATCCCAATAAAATCAATATGGACAGCCTGACGCGCGACCAGCAGCGTACCGTCTACGACCTCTACTACAATGCCGGTCGCAATCTGATCCGTACCAATCCGCAAATGTATGGTGATATTGTAGTACGTCCTGTGGACCGCCGCGAGAATTATGTAAAGCGTTGCGTCGGTTTGCCGGGAGATACCTTGCAGATAAAGGATACACAAGTGTATATCGATGGGAAAGCCATTGAGAATCCGGAAGATATGCAGCTCAACTATTTTGTGCAGACCACGGGTCCGTACATACCGGAAAATATGTTCCGCGAACTGGGAATCAGCAATGACGACCAGATATTGATGACCGATGACTTCAATTATGAGGAAGGGCTTATGCAGATGGGGCTGGACCGCCGTGATGCCCAAGGCAGGCTGACTCCCGTTTATCACTTGCCTCTTACCAAGAAAATGTACGATACGCTTATCGGCAACAAAAAGTTGATCAGCCGTATCGTTATGGAACCGGAAAACCTATCGGGACAGATGTATCCGCAAAATCTCCATACAAAGTGGACGCGAGACAACTACGGTCCTATATGGATACCGGAAAAGGGTGCTACCATAACCTTGACCAAAGACAACTTACCGATTTATGAACGTTGTATCGTTGCCTATGAAGGCAATACACTGGAACAAAAACCGGACGGCATCTATATCAACGGAGAAAAGACGGATACCTACACTTTCAAGCTGGATTATTACTGGATGATGGGCGATAACCGCCATAATTCTCTCGATTCCCGTTATTGGGGCTTTGTACCGGAAGACCACGTGGTAGGCAAACCTATCGTCGTTTGGCTGTCGTTAGACAAAGACCGCGGCTGGTTCGACGGAAAAATCCGTTGGAACCGAATCTTCAAATGGGTACATTGATACAGTAATTAAGAGTTAGCGATTGGTACATACCATGAGAGGAAGGAAGCGGAAGATTGCAGCTACTATAACAGGAGTGATACTGATAGTGGTATTGCTCCGGAGCTGTGTTGCGACTTCCTATTTAATACCTTCCTCGGGAATGGAGAATTCACTGTATCGCGGCGAACGTATCTTAGTAAACAAATGGAGCTACGGACTACGGCTTCCTTTCATGAGTTTATGGGGTTATCACCGTTGGACGGATAAGCCTGTGCGCAAGGACGACATTCTTGTATTTAACAATCCCGCCAATCTTTCACAAGCAACAATCGATCAAAGAGAAATATTCATCAGCCGTTGTTTGGGAGTACCGGGAGATACTTTGTTGATAGATTCGCTATTTTCCGTAATTCCTTCGGAAAAGAATGCCCCCGACCAGAAATATCTTTATATGTATCCCCGAAAAAAAGAAAAGCAGCTGGACTCCTTACTCACCATTCTTTCCATCCGCCCCAACACGTTGTTGGGGCAAGATACGGCAAAGAATGTACGCAGTTTCAGCCGGTATGAATATTATTTATTGGAACAGGCCTTAGGAGCCAATAACTGGATAGAACCCGCCGATACAGAAGATTCCGTTGAAGCACTGAAACCGCTCATTATTCCCGGTAAAGGAAAAGCCGTACGCGTATATCCCTGGAATATGACACTGCTGCGAAACACACTGGTACTGCATGAACAGAAACGGGCAGAAATCAAAAACGATACATTATACATAGATGGAAAACCTGTACAGCATTGTTATTTTACGAAAGATTACTATTGGGTTAGCGCTAACAACTCCATAAATCTGTCAGACTCCCGCCTGTTCGGCCTTGTACCCAAAGACCATGTTATCGGTAAGGCAGCCCTCATATGGTTTTCCAAAGAACAGGAAACGGGACTTTTCAATGGTTACCGTTGGGACAGGATGTGGAAAAGGGTGAGATGATTTTTTAATATTTAATTCTTAATTCTCAATTTAAATGACTGTCTATCTTTCTTCCGCCTATCTGGCTCCGGTTGAATACTACACCAAGTTGTTGGCATACGGCCAGGTGTATATCGAACAGCACGACCACTATACCAAACAAACGTATCGTAACCGCTGCACCATTGCCGCACCGGACGGAGCACTCGCCCTTTCCATCCCTACGGTCAAGCCCGACACTTTAAAATGCCCGATGCGCGATATCCGCATCTCCGACCATGGCAATTGGCGCCATTTACACTGGAATGCCATTGAATCGGCATACAACCATACCCCGTTCTTTGAATATTACAAAGATGACTTCCGCCCTTTTTATGAAAAGAGATATGAGTTTTTAGCCGATTTCAACGAAGAACTCTGCCATCTCATCTGTTCGCTGATAGATATACAGCCCGTCATGAAACGTACCTCAGAATATAAAACCGAGTTTGCTCCCGGCGAAACAGACTTCCGCGAGCGTATTCATCCTAAGAAAGACTTCCGCCTGGAAGACCCGGATTTCTCCCCGCAACCTTACTATCAGGTATTCCAAGAAAGACACGGTTTCCTGCCTAATCTGAGCATTATCGATTTGCTGTTCAATATGGGGCCGGAGAGTTTATTGGTATTACAACAAAGTAATGGCAACAATACCGGTAACTTGGTATAATTTCTATAATTTTTGGCATATTCCCGATAACAAAGAAACTATTTATTCGCTATTTTTGCAACACAAACCAAAAGAAATGCGCATCCATATAATTAACTAAATACATAAATCATGAAAAACTTATTCGACATCAAAGACAAGGTAATCGTCCTAACAGGCGGTTGCGGTATTCTGGGAAGAAACATCGCGAACTATCTGGCCGAGCAAGGAGCCAAAATCGTAGTTCTGGACCGTGTGGAAGAAGCGGGCAGGGAACTGGAAGCCGAACTTAACCAAAAGTCTGAAGCGCTGTTCCTCGTAACCGACGTACTGAACAAGGAAGTGCTGGAAGAAAACAAGAAAGCCATACTCGAACGTTTCGGCACCATCGACGTGCTGCTGAACGCCGCAGGCGGCAATATGCCGGGCGCCACCATCGCTCCGGACAAGACCGTGCTCGACCTGGATGTGGACGCATTCCGCAAAGTCGTAGACCTGAACCTCTTCGGTACGGTACTCCCCACCATGGTGTTCGTAGACGTCATGGCAAAGAACAAGAAGGGCGCCATCGTTAACTTCTGCTCCGAATCCGCTCTCCGTCCGCTGACGCGCGTGGTAGGTTACGGCTCCGCCAAGGCAGCCATCGGCAACTATACCCGCTATATGGCAACCGAGCTGGCAACCAAGTTCAGCCCTGAACTCCGCGTGAACGCCATCGTTCCGGGATTCCTGCTTACCAACCAGAACCGTGCGCTCCTCACCAACCCCGACGGTTCGTATACAGACCGCGCAAAGACCATCATCGCGCACACACCGTGCGGACGCTTCGCGGAACCGGAAGAACTCTTCGGAACCATTCACTACCTCATCAGTGACGCTTCCAGCTTCGTGACCGGAGCGCTCTCGGTAGTGGACGG